>NZ_JAUBVD010000043.1:0-59325 GCF_036705675.1 Microcoleus sp. AT8-A3 | reverse complement strand
AAAAACAGAAAGCGCTAGAGTATTACAGCCAGTCGCTTCCCCTGAGACGGGCAGTAGGCGATCGCAGCGGGGAAGCTGTTACCCTCACCAATATCGGCACTGTCTACTCAGGTTTGGGAGAAAAACAAAAAGCGCTAGAGTATTACAGCCAGTCGCTTCCCCTATTTCAGGCAACCGGCTATCGCGGCGGAGAAGCTACCACCCTCAACAACATCGGCAGTGTCTACTCAGCATTGGGAGAAAAACAGAAAGCGCTAGAGTATTACAGCCAGTCGCTTCCCCTGAGACGGGCAACAGGCGATCGCCGTGGGGAAGCTACCACCCTCCACAAC
This sequence comes from Microcoleus sp. AT8-A3, assembly GCF_036705675.1. NCBI lineage: Bacteria > Bacillati > Cyanobacteriota > Cyanophyceae > Oscillatoriales > Microcoleaceae > Microcoleus > Microcoleus sp. AT8-A3. The sequence goes on along the minus strand of NZ_JAUBVD010000043.1, from coordinate 58,993 downwards.
ATCGGCAGAGTCTACTCAGATTTGGGAGAAAAACAGAAAGCGCTAGAGTATTACAGCCAGTCGCTTCCCCTATTTCGGGCAACCGGCGATCGCCGTGGGGAAGCTACCACCCTCTATGGTATTGCCTATGCCAAACGCGCTCAAGGCAATCTCACTGAAGCGCTCACTAACATTGAATCCTCTCTCAAAATCATCGAAAACCTCCGCACCAAAATAGCCAGCCCAGAACTCCGCAGCTCATACTTTGCCACAGTACAGAACCACTACGAATTCTACATCGATTTGTTAATGCAACTGCATAAAACTAATCCTAAATCCGGTTATGATACAAAAGCCTTAGAAGCCAGCGAACGTTCGAGGGCCCGCAGTCTCCTCGAACTCCTCCAAGAAAGTAACGCCAACATTCGCGAAGGTATTTCCCCCGATTTACTGCAACAAGAAAAGAGCGTGCAACAGCAACTCGATGACATTGAAAAACAGCGCATCGAAACAATCAGCAGCCCCAACCCCAACGCAACTAAAATCGATGAAATCGACAAACAGCGCCTCGCACTTTTGCAACAATATCAGGAAGTTCAAACCAAGATTCGTACCGCCAGCCCCCGCTACGCTGCCCTCACCCAACCCCAACCTTTAACGCTACCAGAAATTCAGAAACAGATTCTCGATGAAAACACGATTTTATTGCAATATTCCCTCGGCAAAGACCGCAGTTATTTGTGGGTTGTGACATCAACAGGAGTAACCAGCTATGAATTACCAAAACGCGCAGATATTGAAACAGCAGCTAAGAACTTCCTAGAGACAATAACTAGCCCAATCCAGAGAGATATTCCCCAACAAGTTGCCCAAGCGAGTGCCAATCTAGGTCAAGTGATTTTACAGCCCGCAGCAGCCCAATTAGGAAACAAACGCTTATTAATTGTTCCCGACGGCGTGTTGCATTATACCCCTTTTCAAGCTTTAAATATTTCCCAAACCGCCGGACAAAATACCAATGTTCCCTTAATAGTCGAACATGAAATTATCACTCTGCCTTCTGCCTCAACTCTCGCCATTCTCAGGCAAAATTACGGAGATAGAAAACCACCAAGCCGAAATTTAGCAATTTTAGCAGATCCTGTTTTCAGTCCAGAGGATGAAAGAATTAAAGGAAAAATTACCCAAGCAACAACAGAAAAATTAGAAGCAAATAACCTCGGTTTAAATCAATCGCTTCGTGCTTCTAATCGGCAATGGCCACCCGAACGCCTCGCATTTACCCGCCAAGAAGCCCAAACGATATCCAGCTTATTTCCCTCAGCTTCTAGCACTCAAAAGATTGATTTTGATGCCAGCCGCACTACTGCTACCGACGGCAGTTTAGCTAATTATCAAATCGTTCACTTTGCCACCCACGGCCTTGCCAACAGCCAAAATCCCGAACTGTCAGGAATTGTGATGTCGATGGTAGATGACAAGGGCAATCTTGTCAATGGTTTTTTGCGCCTCACGGATATTTTCAACTTGAAACTGGCGGCAAATTTAGTAGTTTTAAGTGCTTGTCAATCGGGCATGGGACAGAATGTTAGAGGCGAAGGAATGGTGGGATTAACAAGGGGTTTTATGTATGCGGGGGCGCAGCGGGTGGCGGTGAGTTTGTGGAATGTGGATGATGAAGGAACTTCTGTGTTAATGCAAAAGTTTTATCAAAAAATGGTGCAACAAAAGTTAGCGCCGGCGGCAGCTTTGAGGGCGGCGCAGATTGAAATGATGCAGGAGGAAAAATGGAAATCTCCCTATTATTGGGCGGCTTTTACCCTTCAGGGCGAGTGGAAATGATACAGCACTTTTGCTGGTAAGTAAGTACATAGCCCTTGTAGGGACACGGCAATGCCTATTGGTGTCAACAAACACGTTAAATCGGTAGTCCGATAGTCCGACAATCCGACAATCCGACAGTCCGATAGTCCGACAATCCGACAGTCCGACAATCCGACAGTCCGACAATCCGACAGTCCGACAGTCCGACAATCCGATAGTCCGACAATCCGATAGTCCGATAGTCCGACAATCCGATAGTCCGACAATCCGATAGTCCGATAGTCCGACAATCCGACAGGGAATGAATTCCCTGTCTAATAGCTAAAGTCCTCTGAAGAGGACTAATGAGTTTAAAAATTCGGCGTTGCTGGGCGTTGCTAAATACAGGTAGGAATTCAGATTTCCCAATTGCTATAAAACCAGTATGGTCAGTTTTGTAACATCAAGCAAAAAGTTGATTCCTACCGCGAATCAGCAACGTCAAAAATTCTTCTTCCCAGTCCTCATAGCGAGGACTTTCACTATGAGACAGGGGTTTCAACCCCTGGCGGATTGGCGGACTAACGGGTGGGCGGCGTGAATCAGCAACGTCAAAAATTCTTTTTCCCAGTCCTCATAGCGAGGACTTTCGCTATGAGACAGGGGTTTCAACCCCTGGCGGATTGGCGGACTAACGGGTGGGCGGCGTGAATCAGCAACGTCAAAAATTCTTTTTCCCAGTCCTCTTTCAGAGGACTTTCGCTATGAGACAGGGATTTAAATCCCTGGCGGATTAGCGGACTATTGGGTGGGCGGCGTGAATCAGCAACGTCAAAAATTCTTTTTCCCAGTCCTCATAGCGAGGACTTTCGCTATGAGACAGGGATTTCAATCCCTGGCGGACTACCGGGTGGGCGGGCGGACTACCGGCTGGGCGGGCTGACAGCTTAAGTTGACACCAATGGGCCGAAGAGCCCGGAACGGGCAAGATGCCCATTCCACAAAGAATGAGTTTTCTTGTGTGTTGGGCATCTTGCCCGCCCAGAAAAGGGTTTATCGCCCGCTAGCTAAAGCCTCCCGCAATTTGCGGCCCCGCGATTTATTCCGAAGTTCGGGAGTCGCCATCCGCAACACAAAATCCAGCAACCAAGGCGCAATTCGGTGACACCAAACTGCTAGATGACTTTGCCATCCTACCAAGATTTCTGGCGCATCTTTGTGCAATCCCGCGACAAGTGCTAGGGCAACTTTTTCGGGAGTTGTGGGCACTACCCAGCGAAATTGTTCCAAGTCTCGCACCATGTCGGTATCTGTTAGAGATGGCAGCAAAGCTGTGACTCGAACATTGTACTGAGTTAACTCGCTACGCAAAGCTTGGGTGAATCCCAAAATGGCAAATTTGGTAGCAGAATAAGTTGCCATTGTGGGAGCGGCAATTTTGCCCATTAAGCTGGAAACATTGACGATTGTTCCCTCTTTTTGAGTCGCCATTCGCCGAGCTATCAAGCGGGTAATTGTGTAGGTTCCGAGCAAATTTAAGGCGATTTCTTCCTCGATTAACGGGAGTGGCGAACGCAAGAATGATGCTTGGTGGGCGACGCCTGCACAGTTGACTAGCAGGTGAATGGGGCCGCTATCTCGCCAAGCTTGGGCGATCGCAATATTCACCGCTACTGACTGAGTTAAATCCAAAGCTAACGGCACTACTTCTGTGCCCAAAACATCGATTTCCTCTGCCAGTTCAATTAATTGCCGGCGGTTGCGCGCCACAATCAACAAACGTTTGACTCCTTGTCTCGCTAATTCCAGGGCGATCGATCGCCCAATTCCGCGCGAAGCCCCTGTAACAAGAGCTGTTTTTCCTTGAAGTTGCATAGATTAAACCTTTTGGTAGATGCTCACCGCGGCACGGAGTTATGAGTTGTGAGTTGTGAATTATTAGTTATGAGTTGAATGTTTTGGCGGTAACAACTCATAATTCATAATTATTGAAAAGGCTATCTTGTTTCGATAGACCTCATTTACTTGTGGGGTTAACTCAAAACTAAAAACTTTTGAATCGCTAACGTGCGCGTGAGCTGAACTAAACTTTTGGTTTGCCAGAAATCAGTTAATTATCTGGTCTTTTAACCTCATGCCAGCAGACAAAGCTGAGATGGGCAAACCTAGTCGATAATCATGTCAAAGCGGGCTTTATTACCGCTTTTTCTTCAGTCTGCAGAGGCGGACTTCGCCTGTGTAGCCGCGAATTTATTCGCCAGGTATTGGTTTCCTTCAGTCTGCAGAGGCGGACTTTGCCTGTGTAGCCGCGAATTCATTCGCCGGGAATATTCGCCGGGATTAGTTATTCGCCAGGGCTTAATTACCCCTCTTTTTTTAGTCCGCAGAGGCAGACGAAATCCTGTGCAGCGGCGACTTACAATCGCCGGGGATTCGTGCGAATTGGCACAGGATAATTGAGCAATGCAGATTATCAATTCCACACCTCCTAGATATGAGAATTTCCTATCTACACACACCTTAACAACTTGACAGAGAAGCGGCAACAATTTTTAATAAATCTTCCGCAACACTTCTTTACAATTTTCTCAGACTGCCGATTTCCAAGTGCCGTGAAAGCCCAAAGGTATGACACCGGGCAGTTCTAGCTTGCAAACAGGTTCGCGATCAAGCCCTTCGCTGTCAAATATCCAGACTTCGCTGCTGTCAGAATTGCCGTCGTAAACAACTGTTACTATCCAACCTTTCTCCGAGGAAATATCTGGAACGTAGATGGGCTCTGCGGGATAGCGATTTTCGCCACAGTCGGCAATTGTGAGATTGCGGCTTTGCGTGTCGAAACGGGCGATCGCACCGAAACGTTCCGGTACAATATCAACGTCAGGGCGATACATTGCCAGATAAATATATCGTGAGTCTTGCCCTATTTCGGCAGCAGGTACGATCGGAAACTCACAAGGTTTATCCAACAATTCTTCTATTCCTGTCACTTTCGCCGTCAGAGGATTGAGATGCACTCGGCAAAGAGTACCCTCCGCATCCGTGCTAGTTTCACCAGTCGGTACTTCTTTCAGTCGCTGATTAGTTTGAAAGTCAGCGAAGCGCACAAAATCTACAGCCACGGAACCATCTTCCTTGACAAAACCGTTAGCAAAATGCCACTGAAACCAAGGTTCAGTTTCGCCGCGACTAACTAAAGAGAGAGTTTCTGAGTCAAAAATTAATATCTGAGTACCTAACTCCGGTTTCCACTGAAAGGACTCGCTATAACTGCTAATTCCCGTTAACAATGGCAAAAAATTGACTTGCACCGGCGGGATAAAAAATATCAGATATTTACCCGCCAAAACAAAATCGTGGAGCGCGTAAATTCCATCTAAAGCAACTGTTGATTGTTGCACGACTTGGCCAGTAAAATCGCTTTTATACAGATTCAACTTTGTAGTCGCACCGTTGGTAACTCCAAAGTTGAAAATATTGCCAGTAATCGGGTCGCGCTTGCAGTGAGCAGAATAAACAAATTTACTATCTAAACTGCCTAAATCGTCCGTTCCCTGAGTTTCCAGGGTTTGCAAATCGAGGCGGTGAGGCGGGCCACCTTCCCACAATGCCAAAAGGCGATCGGGCAAAGCTAAAACAGAAGTATTGGCAGCATTTTTAACAGTTTTAGTCCACCGCAACCACACAGGGCCCGGTGCTGTCATGCCATAATTACTGTAGAGAAATTTATCAGCTTTTTCTTCAGCTAGATATCCCGCTGTTTTCACGTAGCGATAAACAGCCGTAGCACCGACATCGGTAAAATGTACAGCCAAAATTGCACCGTCGCCATCAAACCAGTGTCCCGCAGCAACACCGCCACGTTCCAAACGTCCGGGCCCGTTGCGGTAGAGAGTGCCGCGCAATCCGTCGGGAATTTTACCAGTTTTAACCGATAGCTGAGTCAGCGGAAACTCCGCAGCAGGACGGGCTAAAGCTTGAGCCCAAGATTTTTTAGCTGAGATTTTAGTGTCTGTTTTCATTGGAAACTCGCAATTTTAAACTGATCTGACAGATATTTTGCTATACAATTATAGCAAAAACCATCTATAACAGTTCTCGCGTGAGCCATTCATCAATGAATTAACAATTGCTCAATCCCCCAATCTAAAATCTAAAATCTAAAATCTAAAATCTCAACCTGTACCTCACTTAATCGAACAAGGGTATAACACTTATGACTCTCCGCCGCCGTGCTCTGATCAGAACTTTTGGGCTGACTGCTATTGGTACTCAGCTTTTGCCACTCGCCCAAACTAGCCTATCTCCCAAAACTGCGATCGCTAATCCGCGCCGCCTGCAAGTCGGCGATACTGTAGCCTTAATCAATCCTGCCGCTTTCAACTACGAAAAAGAAGTGCAGCCATTTTTTAAAGTTCTGGATAACCTGGGTTTAAAAGTTAAATTGGGAGAGCATTTTTACGATCGCTACGGCTATTTAGCCGGCAAGGATGCCGATCGCGCCGCCGATGTCAACGCAGCCTTTGCCGACGACTCAGTGCGAGCTATTTTTACCGGGATGGGCGGCTGGGGCTGCGGTCGGATATTGCCACTCCTAGATTACAATATTATCCGCAACAATCCCAAAATTATTATGGGATTTAGTGATATTACGGCGCTGTTATTGGCGATTTATGCTAAAACTAATATAATTACTTTTCACGGCCCTTTAGGTGTGTCAACTTGGAGCCCCTTTACAGTAAATTACGTCAAAAAAGTTTTGTTTGAGGGCGGCTCTGTGACCATGCAAAACTCCCCAAGCGTGCAAGTTCAAACAATCGGGCGCGGCACAGCTAGGGGAAAACTAATCGGCGGCAATTTATCAGTAATCGCAGCAATGGTGGGTTCTGCATATTTACCGCAGTGGGAAAATAGTATTTTGTTTGTCGAGGAAGTTGGCGAAGAAGTTTATCGCATCGATAGAATGTTGACGCAGCTTAAATTAGCGGGCATTCTCGATAAAATATCAGGTTTTATTTTCGGACAGTGTACCAAGTGCGAAGCTGAAAAACCCCAAGAGTCCCTAACCTTACCTCAAGTCTTGTCCGACCACATTCGGCCTTTGAAGATTCCCGCGTGGTATGGTTCTATGGTGGGACACATCCGGGAGCAGTTCACTTTGCCGATCGGCAAACAAGTCGAAATCGACGCTGACTCTGGTACAATTAAATTGTTAGAATCCGCTGTCAGCTAAATCTTAAATTATTCTCGATATTCGCTCGGCTCTTCCTCCAGTTCTGCATGACCGCGCAGAGCCTGGTAATGAAAAAATTAAACATACAATTAGGACGATCGTGAAAAACCGACAATTCATTAAACCGCTAGCAGCAATTATCTTAGCAATAATGTGCCTGTTGCCGCTCAACGCCTGTGCAGCAGCAAGTAAAACCGCCAACAGCGACTCCATTTATCAGCAGCGAACCGTCCACAATCCCGACGGAATCGGCAAATTTTACATGGGTCGAGAAATTGCCCAAGTCATGGGATATCAAGGCGCTAGTTGGCTAGAAAGACCGTCTCGCGGCATGGAAGAAAAATCAGCTCGATTAGTCAACAATCTCGATTTAAAACCAACCGATATTGTAGCAGACATTGGAGCCGGAACGGGATATTTTAGCTTTCGCATCGCTCCCTTAGTTCCAGAAGGAAAGGTTTTAGCAGTTGACGTGCAGCCGGAAATGATTAATTTTCTGGAATTGAATAAACAAGAAAAAAATATCGCTAACGTTGAGCCAGTTTTGGGCAGTATCGACAATCCGAATTTGCCAGAAAACAGCGTAGATTTAGTTTTGATGGTCGATGCTTATCACGAATTTGCATATCCCAGAGAAATGATGCAAGGAATTGTGAAAGCACTCAAACCGGGAGGCCGCACAGTATCGATCGAGTATCGGGGCGAAAACCCGCTGATTCCCATTAAAGGTTTGCACAAAATGACGCAGAAGCAGGTGAAAAAAGAAATGGCCGCCGTCGGTTTAGTATGGAAAGAGACAAAAGATATGTTACCCCAGCAGCATTTGATGGTGTTTGAGAAAAAATCTCAAATTTAGCAGCCAAATAGAGCGATTCTATACCATTTTTACTGAGTTTTGTCAAGGTACAAAAGACGTATTTTTGAGGCGCGCAGGCGATCGGTCAAAAATTCTAAGCCTTAAGTAACCCTTAAGAGAGACATTTTACTAAAAATACCATTTACAATTAAAAATTGATAACCCAGAGGCGCTTCCTTCATTTTTCAAGCGAAGAAGTGTCGCTATTAAGAAGTACCAGCGTGAACATTCCAAGTTCCATCCTCACCATGCTCGCCGGCATCGGAGTGACTCTGATCAGTCTCTGGTACGGGCAGAATCACGGTTTGATGCCGCTCGCCGCCTCTGACGAAGCATCCCAGATAGACGGACTATTCAATACAATGATGACCATTTCCACTGGACTATTTATCATGGTCCAGGGAATTCTCATCGTTGCTGCAATTAAATATCGCCGCCGTCAAGGAGACAACACAGACGGGCCGCCTTGGCATGACAACTTTCCCTTAGAAATTCTTTGGACAGCCGTGCCAGCGGTGATTATTTTAGGAATCGGAGTCTACAGTTTTGAGATTTACAACTCAATGGGAGGCCTCGATCCGATGGGCAATCATGACCACGGCACCATGCAAGCGCACTCTAAAATGCGGGGAAGTGCGATCGCAGCCACACTCTCAGATACACCCCAAAACGCCCCTCAAATTCCGTCTAGAAAACTTGTTGCTTTAGGCGTAGGCGCTTCCCCAGAAAATGAAGACAAACCAGCAGATTTAGTTGTAAATGTCACTGGTTTGCAGTACGCCTGGATTTTTAGCTATCCAGAAAGCGGCGTTAGTTCCGGCGAACTGCATATGCCAGCCAACCGCGACGTACAGCTAAATATCGCAGCTCAAGACGTGCTGCACGCATTTTGGCTGCCAGAATTTCGCCTCAAACAAGATGCAATTCCTGGGCGGCCGAGCGAACTGAGATTTACACCAACTAAAACCGGCGAATACCGGGTGGTTTGTGCTGAATTGTGCGGCGCTTATCACGGAGCGATGAAAGCTGTAGCAGTCGTTCACACGCCCGAAGAATTCGACAGTTGGCTGCAAGAACAGCAAGTTGCTAGCAGTCAAAACTTAGAGCAAGCAGTTGCAGTCAATCCAGGGGAATTGTCAGACGGTGAATTTTTGGCTCCCTACGTCAGGGAAATAAAAATTAATTCCGAAACCCTAGAACAACTTCACCCAACTCATCACTAAAAATAGTCATTAGTTCCTGGCACTGGGTGTTTGACCCAGAGCTAATAACTAATGACTAATAACTAATGACTAATAACTATGACACAAGCACAGTTCCAAGAAAGTGCAAACACTGAGGCTCGCGGAACAGCGCCCGCCGATAGACATTGGCGCGACTACTTCACTTTTAATACCGACCACAAAGTCATCGGTATTCAATACCTAGTCACAACATTTATTTTCTATCTAATCGGCGGCGTGATGGCAACTTTGGTGCGAACAGAACTCGCCACCCCCGACGCCGATTTTGTCACCCCCGAACTCTATAACAGTTTATTTACTGTTCACGCGACGGTGATGATCTTCCTGTGGATCGTACCCGCCGGAGCCGGATTTGCTAACTTTTTGATCCCCTTAATGATTGGGGCCAAAGACATGGCATTTCCCCGGCTAAATGCCGTTGCCTTTTGGATGATTCCCGTAGGTGGCATTTTGCTGTTGAGCAGTTTTTTGGTAGGAGCTCCACAGGCGGGTTGGACTTCCTATCCGCCTTTGAGCTTAGTTACTGCTCAAGCGGGGGAAGAAATTTGGATTCTCAGCGTTTTGATTCTGGGAACTTCTTCGATTTTGGGGGCGGTGAATTTTGCCGTTACCATCTTTACCATGCGCGTTCCGAGCATGGGTCTCAATGATATGCCTTTGTTTTGCTGGGCGATGATTGCGACTTCAGCGCTGACTTTGATTGCTACTCCAGTCTTAGCCGCAGCTTTGATTTTGCTGTCGTTTGACTTGTTAGCAGGGACGGCATTTTTTAACCCGACAGGCAACGGCGATCCCATCGTCTACCAGCATTTATTCTGGTTTTATTCGCACCCGGCAGTTTACATTATGATTATGCCCTTTTTCGGGGTGATTTCAGAAGTTTTGCCGGTGCATTCGCGCAAGCCAATTTTTGGTTATTTGGCGATCGCCTATTCGAGTCTCGCAATCAGCTTTTTAGGGTTGATCGTGTGGGCGCACCATATGTTTACCAGCGGCACCCCCGGCTGGCTGCGGATGTTTTTTATGATCACCACTATGATCATCGCCGTACCAACTGGGATTAAAATATTTAGCTGGTTGGCAACTATTTGGGGAGGCAAACTCCGGCTTGTCAGCGCGATGCTATTTGGGATGGGTTTTATCTCAACATTTGTCCTCGGCGGCATCACCGGGATCATGGTAGCTTCCGTACCTTTTGACATTCACGTTCACGACACTTATTTTGTCGTCGCTCACCTACACTACGTGCTGTTTGGCGGCTCAGTGTTTGGAATTTACGCTGCTTTTTACCACTGGTTCCCCAAAATGACGGGGCGGATGATTAATGAATTTTGGGGTAGAGTTCACTTTGTTTTAACCTATGTGGGCTTTACTGTAACTTTCCTGCCGATGCACGCTTTGGGGATGCAAGGAATGCCCCGGCGGGTGGCAATGTACGACCCGAAATTTACCACAATTAATGTCATTTGTACTGTCGGTGCTTATATGCTGGCAGTGTCTACAATCCCGTTTATCATTAATGTGATTTGGAGCTGGATGTACGGCCCGAAAGCAGGTGACAATCCTTGGCAAGCTTTGAGTTTGGAATGGATGACGACTTCGCCACCCCCGATCGAAAATTTTGAAGGAGTGCCGGTATTGGCAACGGGCCCTTACGATTACGGCATGGAAAAAATTCAGCATACAGGGGAACGTCTCAGGCTCAAGCTGAGGGAAAATGCTACCCGCAATGCCCAGAAAACAGGTATTCCTATTGCGGAGGCTCAAGCTTCAACTTTCTTTGGCGGTACTGCCACTTTGGTCGCTCCTGAATCAGAGAGAGATGTTGATTCTCCTGCTGATGAAAGTCAAGATGGCGAATAGTTATTAGTCATCAGTCATCATTCATCAGTCATCAGTCATTGGGCATTGTTGACTGTTGACTGTTGACTGATGACTAATGCCCACGGACAACTGACAACTGACTTCTTCATTACCAATTTCTTATGCAAATTCCAGCGATCGATCCGACAAAAACAGCCCTAAATTACCACCACGAGGGCGAAGTAGAAGCACACGGCGTCGAGCATCCCGACCACAGAATGTTAGGCGTAATTGTGTTCCTGTGCGCTGAAGGCATGATATTTTTCGGTATGTTTGCCGCGTATTTGATTTATCGGGCGATGGCTCCCGTGTGGCCTCCTGAAGGTACGCCTGGACGAGAGTTATTGCTGCCGGGAATTAATACGGTGATTTTGATTGCTAGCAGTTTTGTGATTCACAATGCTGATACTGCAATTAAAAAGAATGATGCCACTGGAATGCGGAATTGGTTGCTCGTAACTATTGCTATGGGCGCAGTTTTCTTGGCAGGTCAGGTTTACGAATACACTCATTTAGAGTTTGGCTTGACGACTAATTTGTATGCCAGTTGCTTTTACGTTTTGACTGCTTTTCACGGCTTGCACGTTACGTTTGGAGTGCTGCTGATGGCGGGGGTAGTTTGGCGATCGCGCACCCAAGGTCACTATTCTAGCGAGCACCACTTCGGCATCGAAGCGACTGAAATTTACTGGCACTTTGTCGATGTGATTTGGATTGTTTTGTTTTTGCTGCTGTATATTTTGTGAGCCCAGAGGCTTTTGGGCCTCTGCCACAAGAGATTTGTATGACCCCCAATTGGGGGTTTTTTATTGTTTGGAGAGTGCGATCGCCTTTCATATCAAGTCCGGTCGAGCGACCGCGATTTTCGTAGGGGCGGGTTCGCCAACAATACCTGCCAATAATTGACAATCTCAAAAACCCGCCCCGACCGGGATATTATGGTTAATCGATCGCACATGATATCATTCACCTCCTCAAAGCCGATCGCGCTAAACTAAAAGTAGCAATTCTCCTATCCAGCAGCATTGAGAAAATTATGCAGTGCGAATTGTGCGATCGACAAATGGAAGCATTAACCGCCCATCACCTCATCCCCAAACAAAACACCAAGCGGAAAAACGAAGATCCCAGCCCGACAATCGACATTTGCTCAGCCTGTCACCGCCAGATTCACTCTCTATTTGACAACAAACACCTCGCCCAAGAGCTCAACACCCTGGAAAAGCTCAAAAATGACCCTGAACTCCAGAAATTTGTCTCTTGGATTAAGAAACAAAAAACCGACAAACGCATTCAAGTACGCGGCAAAAAAGCTTGATTGCAGGGCCAGAAATTAGGTATATACTCCTGGACGCAGTTACTGTCTGATGCCCGGTTTCTTCATTAATTTTCGTTTCCTAACCCAAAATTTTATATAGCAACCCGGTTTGTTTGCCTAAATCCTAGTATAGTTATTTACTTATTCGTAACAAGCTGCCAACAATTATCATGAACCTCACCTCCCTCGAACTCGCAAAAGACCGAGCGCGCATCTACAAAAACTACCTCCAAATGGAAATAGATGCCCAAGCTAACATCAACAAACTAGCTTTTTTAGACAGGGGCGTTGAAAAATCCCCTTACCAACAACACATTAAAAACTATCCCGATTATCTCAAACAGAAACCCGACGGCTTAAAAGTAATTAGCTCTATTCCAGGCCCCAATAATCCCCTCAAACCTACTCCGTTTCCCAGCCTGGGAGAACTACCTCAAATTAACTCTCAAGCTTTAAGTTTCCTCCACGCAGACATCAAAGAAGCCTGCGTTTGCATTGGTACTTTTGTAGATGGCAAAATTCAGGCGCAGTGGCTGGGAAAAAACGCACTTACCAAAGCTGAACAGTGGAGTGCTACTAAAATTATCGCACTCCTTAATATCGTTAGTCAAGTAAATACCAAATATCCAGACTGCGACATTGACAACTGCGTTGTTAGAGATGGCAACGGGCTAAGACACGATTTTTACTTTTACGATTTAGCAAAAGATATGATTAGCTATGCCTCAAATATAGCAAGTTCAAACTCCTTAGCTGCGATGTTCAAACGCTTCGATACTCGCATAGGATTAGAGCAATGGCTCAAGAGCGCTACTGGCAATAATGACCTAATTTTTCGCGGCGATTACGGCGAAAATCCTTATCACAACAACCCCAAAATCTTCGATCTCACCAAAAAACAAGTGCTGCTAAGTGCGGCATTAAACAGTACCAAACAAAGTAATACCGTATCTGCTTATGATTTGACCAGGCTAATTTCCATGTTAGGATGGCACTTCCACATCGAACAGCGATCGCGCATGAAAGGATCTCAGTGGAACAGTTTAGAAAGCATTGTCAGAGCAATGGGACATGATAGCGCTCGATATGTGGACGTAGCAATTAAAACTTTGGGGATGGATACCCTTATTACTTCTCCAGTAATTATCTCAAAATTGGGTTACGGACTCAGCTCGATCCGGGGAACCCTAGAAACAGTTTATGTGGCTTTAGTGCGGTTTGTTGACGAGCGACCGAAGGCGGCGGGAAATCCCGCAAAACTCAGAACTTTAGCCATGACTTTGCGGGCTGAAAAACCTGTAGGCGGTTCCAGTGTCGATCGCCTAGCCATCGAACTCGACGCCAGATTTTGCGCCGAAGTCACGGAAATTCTCCGCCGATTGTTTGCGGAAGAATTTTAAAGGCGGGCGATCGACTAATGTGAAAGTCGGTGAAACTTGCGATAAAGCATCCTCTCTACCGGCTTTCCTCCCCGCAAATGTTGCTCAGTTATTGCCGCAACTTCTTCAGGGCAAACCCCATTGTACCAAACCTCTTCTGGTAGTACCAACACCATCGGCCCGTTGCCACACTGTCCCAAACAACCGCTAGCAACAACTTCAACTTCTGAGGGCGACAATTTCTGAAAAGCTGCCAGTACCTTTGCTGAATTTTGCTTGCGACAAGTGCGGTTTTGGCAAACGAGAACTTGCCTAGAAGATTGGATAATTTTCATGTTTTTTCACTTGACAATCTGCTCAATATATGCTATTTTTTTATCATGGGAATATGTGTGGCCATATATGCCCAAATTGTAGGAAAGTCGTTAAAAACTTTGGACGGGCTAGAAGCCCATCCCACAACTCATTAAACTTGAATTGCATTCAATCGCTTTGAATTCCTCAAATTATCGTGGGGAGTAGGGGCCCTAGCGTCCCGCCCGCCCGAAAAATACAATTTAGATGCGGGACAGCTTAAGACTTCAACGCACCCTATAATTAATCTGGTGACAAACCTTTGGAAGCCAACCATTGTCGATCGAACAAACGCGACTGATAACGAGCCCCGCCATCACAGAGTACCGTCACAATCGTATGTCCAGGCCCCATTTGCTTCGCCAAAGCCACCGCCGCCCCCACATTAATCCCCACAGAACCGCCCATAAACAGCCCTTCTTTCCTCAGCAGTTGGTAAATCACCCGGACAGCTTCAGTATCGTGAATTTGGATGGCGTCGTCTACCGGGGCATTCTCCATATTTCCAGTGACGCGACTGGTGCCAATTCCCTCAGTAATCGAACTACCTTCAGTCTTAATTTCCCCAGTTTTGAAATAACTGTAAAGCCCGCTGCCCATCGGGTCTGCCAAGACAATTCTCACAGCAGGATTTTTTTCTTTCAAAAACATTCCTACCCCAGCAAAAGTGCCGCCTGTACCCGTTGCGGCTACCCAAGCATCAATTTTCCCATCAGTTTGTTCCCAAATTTCCGGGCCAGTTGTCTCGTAATGAGCTCGGCGATTGGCTAAATTGTCAAACTGATTTGCCCAGACAGCATTCTCCATTTCTGCCGCCAATCTTCCCGACAATTTGACATAATTGTTCGGGTCTTTGTAAGGAACAGCGGGAACAGTCCGAACTTCCGCGCCCAAGGTTCTTAAAGCATCGATTTTTTCTTGAGATTGGTTATCGGGAATCACAATCAAACATTTGTAACCTTTAGCGTTGCAAATGTGGGCCAAACCGATGCCAGTATTGCCCGCAGTGCCTTCAACAACGGTGCCGCCCGGTTTCAGCAAGCCTTTTTCTTCTGCATCTTTGATGATGTATAAAGCAGCCCTATCTTTAACGGAACCGCCGGGATTGAGAAACTCTGCTTTGCCGAGAATTTCGCAGCCAGTTTCATCGCTGAAGCTGTTTAAGCGAATTAGTGGTGTGTTGCCTATTGTGCCTACAAAGCCGTTTTTAATATCCATATTTTTTTGATTTTTGCATCCTATTATTAATTTTTACAAGAAGTTGATATTTATTGCTACCAGTTCTACCAAATCTTGCTCATATTAAGTACGAATCCCGGCAAAACGGGGTCGCCGCTAACTGTAGCCGGATTCTCCAAACATTCTTCGGGCAAACCGGGACGGTAAATATAAACTCTGCGATTTTTGCGGTCAATTAACCAGCCTAACTGCACTCCTGGTTCTCTCATATATTCTTGCATTTTTTCTTGCAATGGCTTGAGATTGTCAGAAGCCGACCTCAGTTCTACTACAAAATCCGGGCAAATAGGTGGGAATTTATCTTGCTGTTCTGGTGACAAAGTATTCCACCGTTCCAGTTTAATCCACGAGGCATCTGGAGACCTGTCACCCATTGAAAGCTTAAATCCCGTACTGGAGTCAAAACACATACCTGTTCCATCTTGGCGAGCCCAAATATACAACTCTCCAAAGACGCTACCGCTGCGATTTCCTGTTGTTCCACCAGTAGGGGGCATAATTAGCAATTCTCCCGATTTGTTGCGTTCAATGCGTAATTCACTATTGATTTGACAGAACTCGAAAAACTCGTCTTCTGTCATTTGCAATTTTGGCGGTATTCGCAACACAATTGTTGATGACAGCATTTTGCCTTTCCTCCAATCTAAAGTGTTTACACAAGATTGCACAATTTCTTTGTTTGTAGTTAGCACTTGAGTGCTCGAAAATCAGGATTAAGGACTCAATTCCTAACTATAAGCTGGTGTGGGATCAATTCCGGTTGTATCGGAATGATTAAACCACAGAGGGCACAGAGAACACAGAGAAAGAGAAGAGAGAGATGCATAATTCCGATGTCAACGGATTTGATATTACGTGCGAATTATAGAGGTAAGGTGCTCCGTGGGCACCTTACATAATTAGGTTCTGCGTCCAGGAATGTTAAACCTATTTATTCGGCTGAGGAGTCATCCGCAAATAAGGCTTAATCGGCGTATAACCTTTAGGAAATTTCTCTGCCAACTCTTTCGGGTCGGTAATCGAAGGTACGATGACGCAATCGTCGCCGTCTTTCCAATCAACCGGAGTCGCGACGCTGTATTTGTCGGTAAGTTGCAAGGAATCAATTACTCGCAAAATTTCATTAAAATTCCGACCAGTGCTCGCGGGATAAGTAATGCTCAAACGCAATTTCTTTTCCGGGTCAATAACAAAAACTGTGCGGATTGTTAAGTTGTTTAGCGAGTTGGGATGGATCATGTCGTAAATGTCGGAAACTTTACGATCGCCATCTGCTAAAATCGGATAATTGAGGGTGACGTTTTGAGTTTCCTCAATATCTTTAATCCAGCCCATGTGAGAATCCACATCATCGACGCTGAGGGCAATGGTTTTGACTCCCCGCTTTTCAAATTCCGACTTGAGACGGGCCACTGCACCGAGTTCTGTGGTGCACACTGGAGTATAGTCTTTCGGGTGGGAAAACAACACGACCCAGCTATCCCCAGCCCAGTCGTAGAAATTGATTTCGCCTTCAGACGAAGCTTGGGTAAAGTTGGGAACTGTATCGCCTAATCGCAGAGTCATAACTGATTTCCTCTAATTTTATTTAAGGACTGTTCCTTATCATGCCATAATTCCCCGGTTTCTCGATCGAGCTGTAAAGGATTCTAAACTTTTTGGTCGATCGATCGGCAATTCCACTACTGTAATGTATGTGTGGCTTATACCGCTAAATTTGATTGCTATGCTTTACTTTTTGCTCAAGGCAATACAGCCTGTTTTAGTCCCGCTGTGTTTTGTCTCCGCCTGGGGTTTAGTTTTTTTGATATTTTCGAGTATCGGGCGTACTGTCGCCGACTCCCTGCGCCGAGCTCAGCGGATGCACCAAATCCCTTGTGCTAACTGCGTATTTTTCACCGGCGATTACCACCTCAAGTGTCCCGTTCAGCCTACCATAGCTTTATCTGAAGATGCGATCGACTGTCCTGATTATCGAGGGCATTCGGGAATTTACGGTTGAAAAATCCGGCCGCCACTTTACATATTTCTTAACATCTCTGGCTCTTTCAATTAAACTTAAGTTGTGGTAAAGAGATTTTCAGGAGTGTCGAAAGAATGCTAATTCAAAAGCTAAATGCCTGCGACGAGTTTATTGCTGGCGACGGTACTCAACTGCGAGAATTGCTGCATCCAGACAAACAAGCTGTGGATTTGCGTTACAGTTTAGCCCACGCCACTTTGCCACCGGGACAAACTTCTGCGCTGCACTCCCTGACAACTTCTGAAGTTTACTACATTCTCAGTGGCGTTGGAGAAATGCACATCGACGAGGAAAATCAATTCGTGGAAGCCGGAGATGCAGTTTACATTCCGCCAAACGCCAAGCAGTTTATTTACAACTGTGGCACAAAGCCGCTAATATTTATTTGTATCGTCGATCCCGCGTGGCGAAAGGAAGACGAGACAATTTTCGAGTAATTTTCTAGTTTTTCTCCTGGTCTGCTCGTTACCAGGTTCTGCCCGGTAACGCATATCTAGAGGCTCTGCCTTGACTGAAAAAAACATCACAAACCAAAAATCTATTTTAACAACAACAGCACCCAGCCATATGTACCGAGTGATTTCCTCTTTTTTCAACTTCGATGTGGAGTTGCAATAATCCTCGGATTCAGTTGCATTGCTCCCCTCTCATTAGTTGAGGAAGTATCAGCTTTGTTGGTGGGTGCTGCTATTGGTTTTTAATGAGACAGATGTGAGATTAAACAGCGTTTTTACTCCTTAGATTCTATTGTGAACTTCGCTGTGCTATCTAGATGTGGTATCTGTCAGAGAAGCTTTTTGTTCGCTTCATATTATTAATTTAGCACCTTATTCTAGAAGCGCAAGTACCTGCAACTAAACTTTACATTTTTAGAAGTAACGGCGGAAAATGATGAAGTTAAATTAAGCATTGAGCTTTCTAGCTGCTCAGGTAAAATAGTAGAGTTCGGCTGTGCTTGCGGCTGCGAGAAACGGCATAATATTTGTATGAAAACAACCAAACTCATCAAACTGTGCGCCTTGTCGCTGAGTATCTTTCTGCTGTGCAGCAGTGCAGTGACAGCCCAAACGACGGCGAACCCTCAACCTGGGCAGACTTACACTAACCAAGAGATTCTGCAACAGTTGGTGAAGGCAAAAGTCGTGTATCTGGGAGAAACCCACGATAGTGCGGAAGACCACCAAGCTCAACTGAAGATTATCCGAGAAATGCAGCGGCAAAATCGGAAAATTGCGATCGCGATGGAAATGTTTCAGCGTCCCTTTCAAAGTGCGATCGACAACTACTTAGCAGGTAAACTGACTGAACAGCAATTAGTCGAGCAAACAGAGTACGATCGCAGATGGCGCTTTCCCTGGGAATCTTACGCCCCCATTTTGCGGTTTGCCAAAGAAAATCAACTACCTGTCCTCGCCTTAAATACACCATCCGAAGTAACGAGAAAAGTTGCCACTCAAGGTTTAGAAAGCCTCACAGCGGAGGAAAAAAAGCACATTCCGCCAATATCGGAAATTCGCACCGACAACGCGGAATATCGGCAACTGCTGCTAGAAGTTTACCAGCAACACCAAAAGGCAGGACAGGGAAATAGTACGGCTTTTGAAAGATTCTTGCAAGCTCAAGTTTTGTGGGATGAAACTATGGCGGAAAAAATAGCCCAATTTGTCAAAGCAAACCCCGACTATCAAGTTGTGGTGTTGGCGGGGAAAGGACACATTATTTACGGTTACGGCATTCCCAGTCGCGTCGAAAGGCGTTTGGGTGTCGGGAATGTAAAAATGCGATCGGTTTTACTCAATTCCAATGACAATCCTGTTTTGTCGGCAGATAGACCCATTGCTGACTTTGTTTGGAATCACTCGGAATAGTACAATTATACGCGGAAGCAATAATTAGGAAAAAATCCATGACAAACAGACCAAAAATTCTCGCATTTGCCGGAAGTACCCGCGAAGGATCATATAACAAACTGCTGGTAAAAGTTGCGGCGGCTGGGGCTACTGCGGCGGGTGCAGAAGTTACTTATGTAGATTTGCGCGATTTGCCGCTGCCGCTATTTGACGAAGATTTGGAAGCAAAAGAGGGAATGCCAGAAAATGCCCGTAAATTGAAGGAATTAATGGTAGCGCATGACGGCTTTTTGATAGCTTCCCCTGAGTATAACAGTTCAATTACGCCTGTGTTGAAAAATGCGATCGATTGGGTATCGCGCCCAGCACCGGGTGAACCGGGATTGGTGGCATTTACTGGCAAAGTAGCGGTAATTATGAGTGCTTCTCCAGGCGGAATGGGCGGTTTGCGGGGATTGGTTCATTTGCGATCGATCCTGGGGAATATTAACGTATTGGTACTCCCGGATCAGAAAGCAGTTCCCCAAGCTTTTGAAGCATTTAATGCTGACGGTACGATGAAAGATCCCAAACAGCAGGACGCTGTTGAGAATCTAGGTGCTAAGTTGTCTAATGTGCTGTCGAAATTAATCGCCTGAAGCAATAAATTCATTTTGCAGTAGGGACACAGCAATGTTGTGTCCCTATCTTAGTATCTGTTATTTTGCTGGCTGCATCAAGTGCGATTCATAGAATAAAAGCCTTGAAACGGCATTGTTAAAATGCCCAAAATCCGACTAATTTCATTAACAAAAAAGTCTCGCTTGTCAATGAAAATTGTGCTGTTACTCAATTTAAGAAACTTCCAATCAGTACCCGTAGTAACAGCCCCATAAATGCTTTCAATTTGCTCTCCGCTGCGCTGATTAAATAATTGGGCGGCTACCATTTCTGCAATACACTGGCCTAAACCGGATTTAATACTTTCATTCTTAGCCTCTGTGAGAGTAATTACGGGGGCGCGAATTTCATAGGAATCCTTCGATGCAGTGAGAATATAATCGCAATACCCGTTTAAGCCCGCTTCTATATCTACATTGAATTCTGAACCAGAGAAAAAACCAACTTGAAAATTAAATTGCCGCCTGACTTCCAATAATATTGGAGCAATAATTAATTCAGCGCGAGCCTTTTCTGTATTAATTGCAGTAGCTAAAGACAGGTTTTCAGTTAAAGTAGTTTGCAAATAGGAACTTGGCTGTACCTCTGGGATATCACTAAACAAATCTAAAGGTTCTTCTACGGTTAAATTAAAAGATTCTCTAACTTTCGCTAAAGTTGTAAAGTCGCTGTATGCCACAGGTTAACCTCCTTGCTCGATTTTGGCGATCGCATTCTCAAATTGCTACAATTATAATTGATTGCCTGTTATACTCAACCCCAAATTAACATGACATTCACCGGAGATCCCGACTCAGCACCTGCTTTACCGACAGCAGCAGAAGCAGCGGTTGCCAAAACCAGCAGCCGCGCTTTAGAATCGCACTTGCAAAATCATCCGTCTGGCGAATCCCTCAAATTGATATTAAACGAAAAAGAGGGAAAGACAATTGACATACCTGCCGCAGCATTGCCACTGCTATTAGCGATTTTGCAACAGACAAGCAGCGGCAATACTGTCAAGCTGATTCCAATTACTGAGGAACTCGATATCTGGCAGGTTGAGGCCATACTCAATGTCTCCCGCGAGTATGTGTGGCAGTTACTAGATTCTGGCGAAATTCCTTACAAAATGGTAAGTACCTGTCGCCGGATACGTTATGAAGATGTAATGAAATATAAAAAGCAGGATTATGACAAAAGAAGTAAAATACTTGACGAACTTGTCGCAGAATCAGAAGCACTCGGTTTGTACGACTAACTCATGGAAATTGTAAAAGTTGTCTGCGATGCTAATGTTTTGTATTCAGCCGCACTCCGCGATTTTTTGATGGAATTAGCAGTTGGTGATGTGTTTGAGCCGAGGTGGACAGAAGAGATTCACGGCGAGTGGATGAGAAACGTGCTTCAGAACAATCCAAATCTCACATTAGAACAGCTTGCCAGAACCAAAAATCTGATGAATGCAAGCATTAAAAATTGTGTGGTGACTGGCTACGAGCCAATTATACCAGAGTTGGAACTTCCAGATCCGGGCGATCGGCACGTTCTAGCAGCAGCAATTCATTCTCGCGCGGATTTTATCGTTACTTTCAATCTCAGGGATTTTCCTACTGAGAATCTCAAACAATATAACATTGAACCGCTGCACCCAGATGACTTTATCCTGCGCTTTCTCAACTTAAAGTTTGAAGGTGTATGCAAAGCAGCCGAGAAACAAAGAATCAGGCTCAAAAATCCGCCAAAAACGCCTGACGAGTATTTGGGAACGCTGGTAGAATTGGGACTGCCGCTGTCAGCAAATCGGATGCGAGAATTGTGCTATGGAGATTAGTGCGATCGCCAACCGCAGACTTTTCCGAGTTTCTTCCCAGGTTTATTCTTGTATCTTCTCACAGGCTAACTCTTCGGCATAGCCAAGATACCACTCATCTACTTTTTCCCACACCGCAGTAAATCTATTTACCCTTGTGCCTCTACTTGAAAAGGGGTATAATTTTATTTGCCAGAGATAATAGGTCGTCAAAACATTACCACAAATTATACCAAGACTGCATCACCCGATCGACGTAAAACAAAACCACCCGATCGCAGATTGGCAGAAATAGACAAGAGTAGGCATACTTGAACCATCGGTCATCGGTCGGTATATTTCTTCCAAACAGCACGGCAGGCGTGGGAGACTCCTCCGTTACGCCTGCCTTGCAGTTTTATTTGATAATTGAGCGATTTGTGCGATCGCCAATGATACCAGTTCGCAAAAAGAATGAAACTGTAGATTATATTCAAACCCTTTGGGAATTAGTAATTCCTTAATCGAAAATCTAAAATCGAAAATCTCAAATAGTATCACCCCATTTTTTTCTTCTTCCAAGCCTCCACAAACGGCAAAAACACCGACACCAACTCCTGCCGATTCATCACCAAAGTCGGATAAGAAATCCTGCCGTAATTCTTCCCCACTTCCAGCGGAAAAATAGCCGGGGATTCCAGCGGCAACCAAACCGCACCAGCAGCCTTCACAATTACCCAACTCCCGGCAATATCCCAAATTTTCGGAGTCGCTTCCACCCCTCCCATAGCCACACCCGAAGCCACAGTCAAAAAATTGTAACTAGCCATACCCAACATCCGAATTTTACTCGGAAGATGAGGCCCGATACCCACACTTCTGGAACACAAATTAAAAATATGATTCCCGCTCATCTTATCAGCAGTGGGACAAATCGGCCGATTGTTCAAAAACGCACCTTGAGGCATATTTGCCAATACATTGTCGCCCGCCAAATCCCCTGCATAAAAACCGTGAAAAAACTGATTCACCGGCGGCAAATGCACGCAGCCAAAAACCGGAGTTCCGCGATACAATAAACCCAAAGAAATCCCCCAAATCGGAATTCCCCTAGCAAAATTAGTCGTAGCATCCAGAGGATCGACAACCCAACACCATTCATTATCTGGGAAAACGTGTTCTCCTTCCTCGCTCAAAATTCCGTGAGTGGGAAAAGCAGATGAGATCGCACTTCTAATTTCTGCATCCGCCCAATTATCAGACTGCGTAACCAAACTCCCATCATCCTTCTCATCTGCTTGTGCAGAACCAAAATCTTTCAAAAACTGCTGGCCGACTGTCTTGACAGTAGTCTGAGAAAAACTTAAAATTGAATCCCAAAAATTAGTCATTAGTTATTCGTTATTAGTTATTGGTTATTGGTTATTCGTTGTTGGTTATTCGTTATTACAATAACAACTAACAACGGCCAACTGCCAACTGACAACTGCCAACTGACAACTGCCAACTGACAACTGACAAAACCTTAGTCTAATTCATTTTCAAGAATAGTGGCGATCGCACTTTTAGCATTATCCTGAAACTCCCGAACATCCACCCTACCCAACAGCCAAACAGCCAGAATCATACCCACCGCCGGCACAGCAAAAACCAACCCGTAAGCCAACATCGGCACCCCAAACAAACTTCTGCCCAAATCCAAAATAGCACCGCCAGTAATCGTCGCCACACCCCGCGCCATCGCCTGCGACAAACCCCAAGCACCAATAAAAGTCCCAGCAGTTTCTGCAGCCGTCAAATCCAACATCAAACTCAGCGCACCCGTCGTAGTAATACCCGAAGCAAAACCAAAAAACATTAAAGCCGACTTAAACACAATTGGATTACCTGTGAATCCCGATAAAATAATTAAAACAAAACAAGCCGCCACCGACAAACAGCCCAACCTAATCGTATTTTCCTTGCCAATGCGCGGCACAATTAAAAAACCAGTTGCACTCAAACCGATCAGAGTACCAGTACCATAAATAGCATTCAACTGCGTAGTTTCCGAAATCGACATCTTAAAAATTTCCCCGCCGTAAGGTTCCAAAACCGCATCCTGCATAAACAAGCAAATTGTCATAATCAGCAGGAAAGTAAAAAACAAACCGGTTTGGCGGCTAGCAGTCAAAATCCGCAGCGCACTTCCCAGAGTAATTTTATCTTCTCGATTCACTGCGGACGATCGCATCTTGTACCGCGAATACTTTTTCTCAACGCCAAAAGTTGCAATCCCCACCAACAGCAAAACCAGCGCCGGCACCTTCACAAACAAACCATTAATCGAAGCCTGCAACACTTCCCGCGGCACATCCCCATCAATTTGCTTCAGCAAACCGCTGCTAACAATCGCCCCGATAATAATACCAACCATCAGCATCGACCACACCACACCCACTAACTTCGATCGATCCTCCTCATCCGAAACATCCACCAACAAAGCAGCAAAAGGAGTCGAACTCGAACAAATAGCAATACCATAAAGCGCAAAAATCAAACCCAACAAACCCACCCAACCGTAAGTAGGAGTAGTCCACCCCACAGCCTCCAAACTGCTGCCCAAGCGCCACATCACCTGCACCGCCAAAAAAGCAGAAATCACAAACAAAACCCCGCCCATCCACACATAACCCGTGCGGTGATGGCCAAACAAAGGCTTAGCATCAGACATTTGCCCGAACCACACCCTAGCCGGGGCGACAAACTGGTGCATAGCCAGCGTACCCGCCACCACAGTAGCCGGAATCGCCAACTCCTTAATCATGACGCGATTGAGTACCCCCAGGGTCAAAATCGACATCATGCCCAATCCCATCTGAAACAAACCCAACCGGAACATAGTCAGCAGGGTAACTCTCTTTTGGGCAGGAGTCGCGGAATCTGTTAATCTTGAATCTGGTAAACGGTCGATCGACATAACTACTCAAATAAACACATCATTTGCACTTATAGTAACTGAGATATCGCCACCAGCCGCCATTCCTCCCCCGGCTAGAAGCTCGATCGGGATTATTCGTATAAATTCATATAAAAATAAAGAGAATCAATAACTGTGGATTTACCAACCGTGACAACCATTACCCTAGGACAAAACGGCCCCGCCGTCATTCCCCTGTGCGTCGGAACTTGGGCTTGGGGCGACAAACTATTTTGGAACTACGGCAGCAACTACGGCGCCGCCGAAGTCGAAGCAGCATTCAAAACATCCCTTGACAACGGAGTCAACTTTTTTGACACAGCCGAAGTCTACGGTAACGGCTTGTCAGAAGAATTACTGGGGCAGTTTCTCAAAAAAACCAGCCAACCCGTGCAAATAGCCACCAAATTCGGCCCCGTACCTTGGCGGATTACAGGAAAATCAGTTTCCGACGCTTTGAGTGCCAGCTTAAAACGCTTGCAAGTAGAACAAATAGCCCTCTACCAAGTGCACTGGCCATTCACTTTTTTACTCAGTCAAGAAACCCTGATGAACGCCTTAGCCGATGAAGTAAAACAAGGCAGAATTCAAGCAGTAGGAGTCAGCAACTATTCAGTAGAACAGATGCGCCAAGCCCATAAAATCCTAGCAGCCAGAGGCGTTCCCCTAGCAACAAATCAAGTCCGTTACTCCTTGCTGTCGCGGCAAGTAGAAAAACAAGGAATTGTGGGTGCAGCCCGCGAATTGGGAGTCACAATTTTAGCATACAGCCCCTTAGCCCAAGGATTGCTCACCGGCAAATACACAGCCCAAGAACCACCTACAGGAGCCCGCAAAATGGACTCCCGCTTCAGCAAAAGCGGCATCGAAAAAATTGAATTAGTCATGTCTACCCTGCGGAAAATGGGCCGAAAGCGCGATCGAACTCCCGCCCAAGTTGCCCTAAACTGGTTGATATGCCAAAACGGAGTCATCCCCATTCCCGGCGCCAAGACTGCCAAACAAGCCCAAGAAAATGCAGGCGCATTAGGCTGGAATTTGAGCCAAGATGAAGTCAATCAATTAGAATTAATGACTCGTCCTTGGCGAGAATAAATTTGTTAATTGTTGACTGTTGACTGTTGACTGTAGGTTGTTTTTACTTCGGTCTACCCAACCTACAGTTCACTTCCTTCTTCCGATTCTTCACCTTCGATAATTAATCCGTGTATCCGTGTCAAAATCAGTGTCGTGCCTTCCCTCTTCCTTCCTCTTACTATGAAAATCTTAACTGACTGGGGCTTCACGCGCGAAGGCTGGCGCAATAACAGCCGCGGCGAATATTTAGTTTTGCTTCAAGGAGGATTGCTCACAGCATTTACAATCTTGCCAGTTTATCAACCGCCGGGATTCAAAATTCAATCAACCCACTTACTTTATATTATCTGGTTTATGGCCAGTATTCTCGGCTTAACCGGATTAATTTTCATCATCAAAGGATTGATAGACTTAGGAAAAAACCTCACACCTTTACCATATCCCAGAGAAGACGGAGAATTAGTCCAAACAGGCATTTACGGAATAGTGCGGCATCCATTATACAGCGGCTTAATTTTAGCAGCCCTCGGCTGGACACTTTTTCAACTTAGCTTGTCTCACTTAGCAGCCACGGTAATTTTACTCATATTTTTCGAGATCAAATCCAGCCGCGAAGAAACTTGGCTGCTACAGAAATATCCCGACTATTCAGAATACCGCCAGCGAGTAAAAAAACTAATTCCCGGAATTTATTAAAAGTTCGATCGCCCTCAGATGTTGCACCATTGTCAAGAACGGGCAAGAGGCCCGTTCCACAAAGAGTAAGTTTTCTTGTGGAACAGGCATCTTGCCTGTTCCTAAACAAGTATTGAGAATGGTGCAAGATGTGAGAGCCCCCGTAGTTGGCGATCGCCAATGAATCAGTTGAGATTTCGGTATTGTTTTTACCTCAGTCTAGAACCCCCTAAATTTCCCTTAAAAAGACCCACTTAGAGCTACTTTTCGAGCCATCGTTCTCTAACATACTCGGCGATCGCAGGTTGTAGCATTAAACTGGTTGATGCGGTATAATTGATAGATCGCTCATCGAAAATGAGCGATCGCTCCGCTAGGGATTCCAATGCTTCCATCAGTCGTCGGCCCGAAACTTTGGGTAAAATTTCTGCTTTTAAATTCGCAGGAGTCGCTCTTTCTTGATTAATTGCAATCCCATACATAATTTGTTGCTGCACAGGAGACAAGCGATCGAACTGGCGATCGAGCAAATCCCACAAATCGCTAAAAACAGTATTTCCTTGCGCTAAAAATGCGTCAATGTCACCGCTAAAAATATTTTTAATCGTAGTTGCAGCAAGTTTGATCGCGAGGGGATTACCGCCAAAGTAGTTGACAATATTTTGACACTGCAATAGCGTTGCCTTTAATCCTTTATCGGCGAGTATTTTCTGGCATACGGGCGGTGAAACTCCGAAGAGTTGGAGCGATCGCACGGGTGAATTTTCGCCCGATCGCACAGCCAACCCGCCCGGTTGTTCTCGGCCGGTTAAAATCAGACAACTTCGGTGGGGTTCGTCAGCTATGCGGGCAAATAACTGTCGGTAATCTTCATATCCTTGTTGGTATTGTCCGCTGCGATTTCCCCCTTGTAAAATCGACTCCAGATTGTCGAAAATTAACAAACAGCGTTTTTGTCGCAACTGTTCCATGAGAGCAGAAATAGAGTTATTTGTTGTCGCTTCTGAACCAGTTAAAATCGGTAAAATATTGCTGAGGATAGCATCTAAGGTTGGTGCTTGCTGCAAACTCCGCCAAATCACGAATTCAAATTGAGATTGAAGTTGTTGGGCGATTTTGATAGACAGAGAAGTTTTGCCGATCCCACCAAGTCCAAAAATACCGAGCGCACGGGTAGTATTGCTACTAATCCAAGTTTCTAATGTTTCTAATTCTTGCAGGCGGTTGTAAAAATAGGAAACATCGATCGCTTCTCCCCAATCTTGGATGCAGTTATCTCCTTCGCTAGCGGGCTGGATGGGGGAATTGCTGCGGTGGTAGCGCCGTAAGACTGCTTGAAGATTTTGTTTTGAAACTTTTTCGCCGGTGATTTGAGATAGATTTCGCCACAAAAGCGAACCGACTTTTTTAGTATAATCGTGTTCGTATTGGTGGCGATCGGCTATTTCTTGATAAGAATGTCCTTCCCAAGTTTCTAGAAAGACGAGGGATTGAATGTCATTGAGTTTGTGCTTTTTGTTAGCGGATTGTAACAGATTATCGATGAGGGCGATCGCCTCTTGTCCCGTCATAGCCATTTTGACCTATTAAGTAAATTTACTTATGTTTCATGACGGCGACTTCCTTTTCAGGAAAGAAAACAAATTGACTGAATTAACCCGAAGGTAATCCCTTTTATCCTTGTCGGTTGAAACCGATACTACACAAGCTTTTGTTCCCCCTTCCGAGACTGAGCAATAAGGGGGATATTTAACCCGGATTGGGGATGAGGTTAATTGCACAATCTCAAATCTCAAATCGATTGAGGATTTACGCAAGTTTACAAAAGATGGTCACTTTTTCTCACCGGCAGGGCGATCGGAGTTGGTTATTCTTTGAGTTAAGGCAGAGCACAAGCTGTTCAGACTGTTCAGAGTTAAACCGCAGATGTGCGAGATAAGCCGATCGGAAAGAGTCTTGTACTACAACTACGGGACAATTAATAGTTCGACTGCTTATTTATTCAAGGTAGGAGTGAAAATCTATGCCATCACTTTCAGTAAGTTTGAATCTCAATGGTAGTGTAGGAAAAGATGGAAAAAATCAAGCTCAAGATGTTCTTGCTGTCAAAAATCGATTAGCCGATTTAGGTTATCCAGTAACGCGAGACTCGATAGTATACCCTGAAACAATTGCCATCATTAAACTTTTTCAATCAATTATCAAAGGAGAGACCGTTATTGTTGGAGACGGTCGGATTGACTTAAATGGTCCCACTCTTAAATTCCTAGAAGCAGCAAATGCACCTCAATGGTTAGAAATGCCAAAAGGTTCTGCTGCTGAAGGCTTTATCAATCATGACCAGCGGCAACCCGATAATCATGATTTTGGCACAAGCTGGATGATTGAAACGATTCAAACCGCTGCCCAACTTTACCTAAATACTCATCTTTCTAGCCATCCAAACGCTGCATTGATTGAAACGAATGACCTGAGTAAGCCCAGAGGAGGTATTACACCTGTTCACGCAACCCATCAAACTGGACTATCTTGCGATATCCGCTTACCCCGTAAAGACGGTGAGTCAGGAAGGATTGTATCTACAGATTCTCAATTCGATCGAGACGCAATGCGCGCAATGCTCAAAGCAATCCGAAATCAGAGCAAGTATGCAATAAAGCGCATTTTTTTCAATGACTTGACCCTGATTACAGAAGGTCTTTGCGTCCCTGCACCAGGGCATGATAATCATGCACACATTGATATTATTCCACCTCCACCGCAATAGAAATTCGCAAGCTCCAGCTTGAATGAATGTTACTAATCTTACTGCGTTTGTCCAATTCATCGATCGACACGAGCCATCTAGCGATCCAAAACTCAGGTCTTTTGCTTTAACATTGCGTGCTGCTAAGAGATCGAGTACCAATGCCGAAGCAATTCGAGTAGACTCTAGTATTGCCCTAGCTGTGACAGAAATTATTCGTCAAATTGTAACAGAAGCGTTTTGACCATTGTTGCGAGAGTCTAGTTTAGAAGAGCCTCAACTTTATTGCAATCAAAATCAGACTTAGGAGGAAATAGCATGGTAGTCATGAAAGTTAAACCGGATAGCCTAAACTTACGTCGCTCTCCAGAGATTAAAGATGGAAACATTATCACCACTTTAGTGTTAGCTCAAGAGGTTGAAGTTATCAAAGGAAACCCTACAGATCGGTTTTGGGAAGTTAAAACTGTTGTCAATGGTTCGACACTTCAAGGTTTCGCGAGTGCTGCTTTCTTACGGCAACCTGTCAGTGCAGCTAAAGAAGCATTAATCAGTGCGGCTGTTAAGGAATGGCTTCGATTTGACCGAGGAAATAAATTAGAGTATGAAGATCCTCACTATAAATATGTTGGGGAATATTGGTCAAAAATTGACTTAAATCTCGACGGTCGAGACCGAGATCAACCTTGGTCAGCAGCATTTATTTCCTTTGTCACTCGTGCTGCTGGTTATCGTGATTTTAAATTTGCATCTGCTCACTCAACCTATGTTTATGATGCGGTAGATA
Source organism: Microcoleus sp. AT8-A3 (assembly GCF_036705675.1). Lineage (NCBI taxonomy): Bacteria > Bacillati > Cyanobacteriota > Cyanophyceae > Oscillatoriales > Microcoleaceae > Microcoleus > Microcoleus sp. AT8-A3. The sequence continues at coordinate 29,177 of NZ_JAUBVD010000043.1, read as the reverse complement.
AACGTAAGGCAAATGTTACTACAGCACCTTTTTGGGGATTTGAAGTTAATGAACATAAGCCTCAACTTGGTGATTTAGTTTGCCGTACACGAGATGGGGTTCATATCACTTCAATGGCTTCTTTGCCAAGGGGAGGCTTTAAGAGTCACTGCGATATTGTTGTCGAAGTTAAGGATTCTGAAGTGCGAACTCTTGGCGGGAATGTGAATCAATCCGTATCAATTACTTCCTACCCATTGGATAATGATGGCTTTTTGAGAAAAGTCAATAGTGTCTACGGTGTTCTAAAAAACAATCTCTAAACAATATTTTGGGAGTTTAAAATGGCAGACCTCTACATTGTCAACGCAACCAGTCTAAATATTCGTTCATCAGCTCAGGTTGAGGAAAATAATCAAATTACATCAATACCTAAAGGTCATGTGATTTCCAAGATAGGTGTAGCCGCAGATGAATCATGGTGGAAAGTTTTAACTATTAAAGATGGACAGCGTTTAGAAGGATTTGTGGCGAGTCGATTTTTAGAGGTTGCCCCTAAGAGGATTCAAGGGATCGGCTGGTTTAAAGAGCAGTTTAAAAGTAAGATTGAAGCTGCGATTGTGGGAACTCCCTTTAGTTTGGATATGCTAACTGCGATCGCTTTGCAAGAAACTTACTATATTTGGGGAAACCTTTATAAGAAATTACCTGTCGATGAGGTTTTGAAACTTTGCGTTGGTGATACTCTGGATACCCCTAACCGCTCTGCATTTCCAAAGAACAAAGCTGCTTTGTTGAGTGTAACTAAGGGGGATGAAATGTTTAAGATTGCCCGCAAAGCTTTAGTCGATTTGGGTGTTCATGTCGAAGATTATAAAAAAGTAGCAGATTCTTATCCTAATAAGTTTTGTCATGGCTTTGGTATCTTTCAGCTTGACTTACAGTTTTTCAAGAAAGACCCTGACTATTTTCTGCAAAAGCGTTGGTATAGCTTCGATAATTGTTTAAGCAAGTGTACTAAAGAACTCAATGAGGCCCTTAAACGTGCCTATAGTTCGGGAAAAACTGCTTTAACAGATACTGAAAAAGTATATGTTGCTATTGCTTATAATCGTGGAAGTGTGGATTTTCCAAGGGGTTTCAAACAGGGATTTCGAGATGGTACTGGGAAATACTACGGTGAATATATTTGGGAATACTTGCAGCTTGCTAAATCAGTTCCTTGATCGCCATTATTTGCTCCATCAGTTCGATCGCTAGCGGTACGCCAAGCTGCTGGCTATTAGGATGACGATCGCACCTCGTCACTTCTTCATCTCCTCATCAAATAACAAGAAATGAAGGTTGCAAGTGCGATCGCTCTTTGCTCTCGATCGACAACAATTGAATTAATAGTTAAGTGTATGACACAAGAAATGCTTGAAAAAATGGAGACTCAAACCAATAGATGGCATCGATCGGCCGTAATATTGCACTCTATTTCTGTAATTTTAGGAGTAACTTCGGTACTCTCATCAATAATTGTTGCTACCTTTACCGACGAACTAGGAAGTTTCAGGACAAAAATTTTTGCTGGACTAAGCGCATCTTCGGTAGCTATCCTTGAGACGACAGGTGTTGGACGAAAAGGTAATGGATTCCGTCAAGCCCAAAGACACTTAAAAGCCGAAACAATTAGATTTCGTGAAGGTGAAAGTTCTGTTAAGGATTTAATTCAAGCTTTTACAGACGCCGAACTGATGATAGGAGATTTAGTAATTAAAATGCCATATACATCCGATGCAGAACCAAAATGACACTTACAAGTAAAACTCTAAATTTGAGCGATCGCAGCGGCTTTTCTCACCGGCAGGGCGATCGAGTTGGTTGATTCTTTGAATTAAGAAGGTTGCAAGTACGTGAAGCGAAGCTATCCTGAACGCGCGTGCCTTCGCTGAAGGGTAGGGAATCGCCCTTCTAATTCAAGCTGCTCTAATTGATCGTGCTGCTGAAATTGAATACCCGATCGCAGCCGTTATTGAGATGGCGATCGCTAGTTTTATCGACACAGAGGCATTAGGTTTCGTAGATTGCAAACCAGGACACGGGCAGTAAAATTGTAATATCTTTTAGGATGCCGATCGCACCTCTTCACTCCTTCATCTCCTCACCAAATAACAGGAAATGAAGGTTGCAGGTGCGATCGCCCTCTGCTCTGATTAATGACAACTGACAACTGACAACTGACAACTATCAACTGACAACTATCAACTGCCAACTGTCCACTGACTTTCATTCGTGCGGCGTACCATCAGGCATCACCGCACCCTTTAAATTCGCCCCTGCCAAATTAGTATCCAACAGCAAAGCATTTCTCAGATTAGCACCCTTCAAATTAGCACTTTCCAGATTAGCCATCCACAGATTAGCACCCTCCAAACTCGCCCCTTCCAAATCAGCGTTAACGAGAAAAATACCTTTCATAAAAGCACCTCTTAAGTTAGCATTTCTCAAATTACTCCCTCCCAAATAAGCATCCTCTAAAAACGCCTTTTCTAGATTGCTTCCCTCCAAATTTGCCCCAGCCAAATTGCTGCTTATCAGGTAAACCCCAGCCAAATTTGCCTGTTTCAAGTTAGCGTTTACCAAATGCGCGCTCCACAAATTGGCATCTTTCAGCTTGGCTTTTTCTAAATTGACCCCTTCCAGAAAAACTTCGCTCAAATTTGCCCCGGAAAGATTGCAACCTTTACATTCCCTCGCTGTCAGCAATTGCCGGACTTGATGCTTGACTGACGAACGGTTCGCTGCGAAAATTATTAAACCTGTAGTTGCTAAGGCAATAATACTAAAAGTTGCCAGCCCGATCGCACTTACAATCTTACTTTGCCCCGCGCCTCTAAACATCCGCTTGCAGCCCCTAAAAATATTTCGATAATTGTTCGTATTTATAACCTAGTTCCTTCCTTCCCGTGCCCCTATGAAAAAACAGTTAAAATTTAAATTACTCGCGATCGCCCTTATTGTAAGCTTAGCAACAATCGGTGTCGGATGCGATCGCCTTTTCAAAAAACCCTTTCAACTTCCCGCCTCAGCCAAACAAGAACCCTGGCCAATTCAAACAGGCCTCCGAACCGCCATCCTCCGATCAAACATACCAACAGTCAACCGCGTAGTTTTAGTACCCGACGAAGCCACATTTTTAGCAGCCATCCAAAAATGGAATCTCAAAGGAAACTGGCCGATTCTCATCGAAGATAAAAAATATGCGCCCATGTTTTTGCAGCGCTTTCAACCCGAAGAAATAGTCCGTTTGCCAAGCATCAAACAGCAATTGCCCACCAATCAAAAACTCCAGCAATTAATGCTGAACGCCACAGCAGCAGCCTGGAATGCCACGGATACTCAAACCTTAAAAGCAAAATGGACGCAACTCGGCTGGGAACCCCCAGGAGTAGTAATCACATCAGAAAACGACCCCGCACGCTCAGCAGCAGTTGCCTTAGCAGCCGCTCACGGCCAACCTTTAGTATTTCTAGAAGGCAACTTCGGAAAACCCAATGATACCCTCAATAACACACAGTGGAAAAATCTGCAACTAGCCGTTACAAAAGCTGTCGAATCAACCGGATTTTTTTATTCTCAACTCGCAGACCCGATCGACACAATAACCATTGTACGCCAACAAGCAGTCAAATATCAATCTCCTGAAAAACCAGACGAACAACTAGCCGTTACCGATGGTTTGGGAAGGCACCCCAACGACGAACGCTGGGCTGCTGTCGGCTGGATTTACGGTTCCGAGGTACGATCGATCTATCAAGCCATGTGTGCCATATTTCTAGACAGCCAAACAGCCATGCTTTATGACAGTTACCCCAAGGAAGGAAATTGGGCAAAATATGAAATGGAGGAAGCAGCTAGCGAACTAAAAACCATAGGTTTAAATGTCGAATTAGTGCAGAAACCCGAATCGAGCCTAGAAAAGTGGCGGAGTTTAGCCTCAAAACCGTGGACATTTGACTTAATATTAATTAATTCCAAAGGCTATCCAAAATCATTCCAAGTGGGCAACGGCGACGCTTTAGTTGAAGACATACCAAAACTACAATTTCCCGCAGCAATCCACATGATCCACAGTTGGTCAGCAGCAGCGCCAGATGACACAAACACCGTTGCCGGAAGGTGGCTAGAGAATGGTGCTTACGCATATATTGGCAGCGTCAACGAACCTTTTTTATCGGCATTTATTCCACCTAAAATAATCGTCGATCGCCTAAAGCGAGGAGCACCCTTTTTAATCGCAGCACGTCAGCTCGAATCCCCACCCTGGAAAGTCGCCACCATCGGCGATCCGCTAATGTCGATCGCCAAACCCAGACCAAGAATCCCGCCCAATCAACAACCGATATGATAGTATGCGCGAGCGAGGATTTTAAAATTAGAGATTTGAGATTTGTGGTTTGAGATTTGTGGTTATCAGGGAAAATCTCCCATCGACAATTCTTTAATTTGAAAGTTGTTTTTTACTGAGTTATATGATATTGCTAGTTCACTGATGCGATCGGCATAGCCACCCACAAGGTAAATATAGTTGATTACCATTATAGCCAGAGTATATCTAAGTTTGAATGTAACTGAGCATACAATCACGCCAAATCCGTCGCTCCTCATAATCAGTCATTCCACCTCAGCGGCTAGCCCCAAAAAATTACCCGAAAATACGCCTTAATTAAGTTGTCAATTCCCCTAAAATCACTCAAAATGAAAATAAGAAATAAATTGTAATAATTATATAACTTCTCACCGAAGAATTAACCGCTAAATGAGAGCCATCCCTCCTGTGGATCTGCCGCCACCCGGGCCAACCGCAGCAACTCCCCAAGCCTCCCGACTAAGCCCGCTATTCAACCGCCTGCACCCCAGCCCAGAAACCCTCCTGCTCATCCTCTCCCTAGTCATAGGGGGAGTTACGGGCGCAGGCGTCGTCACCTTTCACTACCTCATCCACTTCATCCACAGCCTGATGCTGGAAGACTTCATGGGGGCGATCGCCTCGAAAGGCTCTTGGACGCTAGCCTGCATTCCCACCATCGGCGGAGTCATCATCGGGCTGATGCGGTGGCGGTTTCGGGACTTTGGCCCGAATATGTCTTCCTTAATTGCAGCCACCCGTGGCCTGCAAGAACTCTCCCCCCTCAAACCCATCACCAAAATGGTGGCAGCCTCAGTTTCCCTCGGCACCGGCGCCTCCCTCGGCCCGGAAGCCCCCAGCGTCGAAATCGGCGCCAACTTCGGAATGCTGCTGGCTCAAATTTTACAGCTCTCCCCAGAACGGCAGCGCTTGCTCCTGGGCGCGGGAGCTGCTGCAGGTTTATCCGCCGGGTTTAACTCTCCCATCGCCGGAGTCTTCTTTGCCTTAGAAGTCGTGCTCGGCAGCACCTTCGCCACTTCGTCAGTCAGCGTTGTCTTGCTCTCCGCCGTAGTTTCGGCGCTCATCGCTCAAATCTGCTTGGGAGCTCAGCCGGCCTTTTCTTTGCCGATATACGATGTCCGCAGCCCCCTAGAACTGCCTCTGTACATGGGATTGGGACTTTTAGCGAGCGGAGTGTCTCTAGCCTACACAGAAGCAATTCAATTAGCCGAGGGCTGTTTTCAAGGAAAAGTCCGAGGATTTGCTTGGCTCGGACGACTGCCCCGGCCGCTTCACCCGATCGTCGGCGGGGCCGCAGTCGGCTTAGTCGCCCTGCAATTGCCTCAAATTTTGGGTGTTGGCTACGAAACAGTCCAAGCCATGCTCCAAGATGTTAAATTTTCCTTGCCTTTGCTGTTGCTGCTGCTGTTTGTCAAACTGGCGATGACCGCAATCAGCCTCGGCAGTGGTTTAGTGGGCGGTATATTCGCTCCGGCGATGTTTTTGGGAGCTTCCCTGGGTTCGGCTTACGGCCTCTTTTTGGAAATGCTGCCGGCAATGAGCGATCGAGTCGCTGGCCCTGCCGCCTACGCAATGGTGGGAATGGCCGCCGTCCTCGCCGGCAGCGCCAGAGCACCGCTGACAGCCATCCTATTGATGTTTGAATTAACCCGCGATTACCGGATTGTCTTGCCTTTGATGGCAGCAGTCGGATTGAGCGTTTGGCTGGTGGAGTGTGTCAACCGCCGATCGACAGCCCACAGCCTCAACCTTCAGCAAATGGGCGTAGACGTGGCTGTCAATACACCGATCAAAGCCAGAGAACAGTTGCAGGATTGGGAAGATGTTCTGGGCGATCGCATCGTCACAGAACTGATTTCTTGCCAACTCCCCACCGACGGCGAACACAGTATCGAGGAGCCAGTGCTGGCGATCGCCAATGCACATTTGCCGGAAAATGTCAAACCATTACCTGAAACAAAATCAGCAGTTTGACGGATCTCAAATCCGGTTATTTCGTCACCAAACCGATCGCCTTAAAGCTAAATCTGACAACCATGATATTTATCAACCCGAAAACCGATTACGCCTTCAAAAAAATCTTCGGTTCCTCAGAAAGCAAAGAGATTCTAATTAGCTTTCTCAACGCCTTAATTTATGAAGGAAATCCCACCATCCAAGACTTAGAAATTATCAACCAGAATCTGCCGATCCAAGTAGAAAATTTAAAAGATACTTACCTTGATGTCACAGCCAAACTAGACGATGGCACCTTAGTCATTATTAAAAATCTAGTTCTCAACGTTCAATATTCTGGCAATCGGGTGTTGTACAATGCAGCCACAACCTACGCATTTCAATTGCAAAGAGGAGAAGGCTATCGAATGCTCAAGCCATTAATAGCTTTAACCATTACAGATTTTGAAATGTTTCGCAACAGCCCTAACTTAATTTCGAGATTTGTGTATAAAGAAGTTAAAAGCAATTTAAACTATCCCGAAGATGCCATGAATTTAGTGTTTATAGAATTACCTAAATCCCATAAAGAAGCAAGTCAACTAGAAACTTTGACAGATAAATGGATATATTTCATGAAATATGCCAGAATTCTCTCAGAAGTTCCCGAAACAATCGATAGCGTACCGGAAATCCACAAAGCATTCGATCTTGCCAATCAAGCCCGGTTAAGTCGGGAAGAAGTAGAAGTTTTGGAACGCAGGGAACAGTTTATTCACGATCAACAGGGGGTAATTATTAAAGCTGTTGAAGAAGCAAGACAGGCAGCAAGACAGGAAAGAATACGAAAAGAAACGCTAGCGATCGCCCGACAATTACTTTCACAGCTAGATAATGCCACGATCGCCCAAGATACGGGGCTTAGCGTTGAGGATGTGCAGAATTTGCGACCGGGCGATTCATAGTTTAAAGTAATTGGGTACAGGAGTGGAGCTATACATAGTGATCAACGATTTTTGATTATGGATTATAGAAAAAAACTATTGATCCTCGATCTTGATGAAACTTTAATTTATGCTGCCGAAGCATCTCTCCCTCGGCAAGCTGATTTTTTAGTGGAGCCATATCACATTTACAAACGACCGTTTCTAGATGTCTTTTTGAAAAATTGCCTGGACTGGTTTGATGTGGCAGTTTGGACATCTTCTTCGCCGTCTTATGCGAGCGCAATTGTCTCAGCCCTCTTTGAAAATCCTAAAACTTTATCGTTTGTGTGGGCAAGCGATCGCTGCACAGTTGCTTACGATATGGAATGGTTGGAATATTACAATCGCAAAAATCTCAAAAAGGTCAAGCGCAAAGGGTATCGTCTAGAGTCAATCATTGCAGTGGATGATACACCTCAAAAGTGGGAGCGCAGCTATGGCAATCTGGTGCGAGTAAACCCCTTTGAGGGGGAGGAGACGGATGATGAATTGAAGTATTTGCTGCTTTACTTGGATCAACTCAGATATGAAGAAAATATCCGCAGTGTCGAGAAAAGGTTCTGGCGAAATCGGCTTATCCGATCCATCGGTGAGTCATATCAAATCCGTTGACATCGGAATTATTATCTCTCTCTTCTCTTTCTCTGTGTCCTCTGTGCCCTCTGTGGTTTAATCATTCCGATATAATCGGAATTGATATCAGATATCTCAAACACTTCGTCAAGTCGCATAACAAATCGATGAAGCCGAAGGCATGAATATCTTGGTGCTGAGTTTGATGTTACTTGCCGTCGCCTTACGCCCACCCTCAACCCCTCGACATCGCAGACAGTGGCGCTACCCTCAAATCTGCTCTAAAATAATCAAAAATTATAAACAAGCCCAGAGGCGCTGAGGTGACTCCTAACGAGGGAACGGCAAACAGCAAAAGTCAGAAAATACCCGGCAAAACCCCCTTGGGTTCTAGTTACTACGGCTTGTTAGGGCTGCATCCTTCCGCATCGCCGATCGAAATTCGGCGATCGTACCGGGAACTGAGCAAACTCTACCATCCCGATACCACCGAGCTGCCACCCGCAGTCGCCACCGCCAAATTTCAGCAGCTAAACAACGCCTACGCCACCCTCAGCAACCCAGAACGTCGCCTCGCCTACGACCTCAAAATAGGCTATTCTCGCCAGAACGTGATTGGGCCACCCCCAGGCTTCAATACTCCGGTTTCGGCATCGGGCAAAAAAACTTCCAACTCCGCTTACCTAGATCCCACGGATCGACCTCTTTCCCCCGGAGAAATGTTCGCCCTGTTTATCATGGGAGCTAGCTTAATCGGATGTTTGGTACTGGCGATCGCGATCGGCTTAATTCGCGGCAATTAAACCCTCAAATCCCAAATCTCCAATCTAAAATCGGCAATCCTCAATCCTCAATCCCAAATCTAAAATCTAAAATCTAAAATCTAAAATCCCATGACTCTTCCTTCCGCCGACACTCCTTTGTACAACCATCCACTCCCAGAAATCGAGCAGTGGCTAAAAAGCCGCGGCTGCCAGCAAGATCGGCGAGAACTCCACTGCTGGCAGATCGAGCAACTTACATGGAAAGCAGAACTTTCCCTCGATATTGACCAACTTACCGTCCGCTACATCGATGCTGGAGCCGACGGCCAAGACATTCAGCGAGCATTCAAATACTCCCTCTCACGTCAGGACATTGAAGCGGCCGTTTTCTCCGGCCCCTAATTTGATTTTAGATTTTAGATTTTAGATTTTAGATTTGTCCTCCAATCTCACATCTAAAATCGTTATGTTGAGCAGGAACTGAGTGAAATTGGTATGAGATTTTAGATGGGGAATCCAGGTAAAAAGCCTCAACCCTGCAAGCATTTACATGGGATTGCGATCGTCCCGGTCGCTCTATTTTGCTGTGCAGGACGCTCGCAGGTGGCGTAAAAACGTTTTTTACTTTTATGGAGATGCTCCCTCAGAATCCACACCTACTTGGAAACTGAAAAATCAACCAAAAAATCTAAAATCTAAAATCCAAAATCCAAAATCCAAAATCGTTAGACTTTGCCAAATCGGCGGCTGCGCTTCTGATAATCAGACAAAGCGCGGTGAAACTCCGATCGATCAAAATCCGGCCACAGCGTCTCAGTAATGTAAATTTCCGAATAAGCCATTTGCCATAGTAGAAAATTGCTCAACCGCATTTCCCCGCTCGTCCGGATCAGCAAATCCGGGTCACAAATATCAGCAGTATACAAATAGCGTTTAAATAAAACCTCATCAATCTCCTCCGGCTGCAACTTGCCCTCTTTCACCTGAGTGGCGATCGCCCGACAAGCTTGTACAATCTCCTGACGCCCCCCGTAATTCGTCGCCACCGTAAACAAAATCCCCTGATTATGCTGAGTGGCCGTCACAGAACGCTCGATTTGGGCCTGCAAAGACTTCGGCAAAGCCTGCAAATTCCCCATAAATTGAATTTGCACGTCCTCGTCCACCATCTCCCGCAATTCTTGTCGCAACTTTCCCTCAAATAAACTCATTAAAAAATCCACTTCCCCGGCAGGCCGCCCCCAATTCTCCGTCGAAAAAGCATAGGCCGTTAAAGCTGGAATCCCCCAATCTTTGCAGCAGCGCAGCAGTTCCTTCAGAGTGCTAGCTCCTCGGCGGTGCCCCGCAATCCGCGGCAAGCCCTTCTTCTTAGCCCAGCGCCCGTTCCCGTCCATAATCACTGCTATGTGCTTAGGCAGTAGTTCCTGTTGCAGATCCTCCGGCAACTTTTCCAAGCAAATTCCTTGACTCATGGTTTCTCCCGATTACCCGACTAACGGCGCAGTATCCGTTTTAATAGCGTCACTCCCTTCAATCCTATCTGGCGTCCGAGATTGCCGATCGGAATTGGAGCCACAACTCTTTCTCCCTCGGACGGAAACAGCTTTGCTTCCAGCAATTCCTTAAGTTTGTTGCTAGTCAAAGGTCGATTTAAAAGTCCCATCTGGGCTAAAGAAATAGAACCCGTTTCCTCGGACACCACCACGCACACGCAAGCTTGCACCCGTTCCGTAATCCCCATCGCCGCCCGGTGGCGCGTTCCCAACTGCCGCGACGCAGTGCGATCAGACAAAGGCAAAATTACCCCCGCCGACACGATCCGCGAACCTCGAATCAAAACAGCTCCGTCGTGCAGCAAAGTTTGCGGCTGAAAGATAGTCTGCAACAATTCTTTAGAAACTTCAGCATTTAGCTTTAATCCCGGCACAGAAAAATCTCGATCGTCGATCGGAGAATCTGTTTCTATAATTAGTAAAGCGCCCGTGCGGTTTTGCGAAAGTTCTTTTACTGCGTCCACAATTTCATCTATTACGCTGTCCGGTTCGGGAGTTGGCCGGCGATCGCGTCCAAACAATTGCCGAAATTCCCCCCGACCCAATTGTTCCAGAAATCGGCGAAACTCCGACTGCAATATTACCGCCATTGCCACAGCCGAACCAGTCACCAAGCTATTTAGCGCAACGTGCAACAGCCTCAATCCAGCCCAGTTGCTCACCGCCGCCGCCAGCATCAAAATGATAAATCCCCGTACCATCCACAGCGTTCTGCGCTCGCCAACAATGACGAGCACCAAATACGCAAGGGCAAAAACCAGTCCAATATCGATCCCTTGAATCAATAAGGACTGAACCAGGGCCAAGTCAAAGCCAGATTGTTGATTGTTCATGGTTCATCGAACGCTACCGCCTGTGAACCGCGAACCGTGATGCACTCGAACCCGTGAACCATGAACAGTTGTTATAAGGAATACTCTGAAAATCCCCGTGTTTTTAGACCGGGGAGTGTCAATCCAATCGCGTGACTGAACAAGGCAAAAGTTAAAAGTGAAAAGGCAATCGTCACTAAGTAAACATGGATTGTCTTTCTTTTAACTTTTAACTTTTAACTTCTAAGTTTTTACTTTTGAGCTCCGAGTCGTTCAGGAAGGCGGTCAAGCCTCAGCAAATCCTGGTAAGTTTCCCGCTGTATAATCGTGTTAACTTCCCCATTTCTCACTAAAACCGCTGCCGGTCGGGGTACTCGGTTATAGTTAGAAGCCATACTGTAATTGTATGCCCCTGTGGCCGTAACCGCGAGGACATCTCCGGTCTGACACTCGGGCAATTTGGCATCTTTAATCAGAACATCGCCTGATTCGCAGTGTTTCCCAGCAATTGTCACTGTTTCCGTTAAGGCAGCAGACATTTTACCGGCTGCGAGGACTCGATAAACTGATTGATAGGTAATAGGACGCGGATTGTCCGACATCCCTCCATCCACAGCTAGATACGTCCGCATTCCCGGAATGACTTTTTGAGAGCCAACGGTATAAGCAGTGACGCAGGCTGTACCGACGAGCGATCGACCCGGTTCGCAAAGCAATTTTGGTAATGGCAATTGCTGCCGCTCGCAAGCTGCTACCACTGCGGAGCAAATTGTACGAGCCCAATCTTCAATGCTGGGAGGATCGTCCGCTTCAGTATAGCGAATGCCCAACCCACCGCCAATATTAATTTCTGTTGCTGGCAAACCATAACTCTGTGCTTTTGTCAAGGCCTGAATTATGACTTCGGCTAAATCGTCATGGGGTTGCAGTTCAAAAATCTGAGAGCCGATGTGAGCGTGTACTCCCACGCAAAATAAGGACGGCTGTTGGCTGATGAAAGTAAATACTCGATCGAGCGAGTTGGGATCAAAGCCAAATTTACTGTCGATTTGACCCGTCTGAATGTACTCGTGGGTGTGACACTCAATTCCTGGAGTAAACCGCACCATAACTCGTGTCGGCCCACCTGTGAGGCTGCTGACACCCAATTGTCCCAACTCTGCTAGAGTCTCTAAATCCCGCCAATTGTCGGCTACGGTAATGCAGCCGCTTTCGACAGCTAGCCGCAGTTCCTCGCGGGACTTGTTGTTACCGTGGAAGTAGATTTTGTCGGGACTGACTCCGGCTTGCAGTGCAGTGTAGATTTCTCCGGCGGATACGACATCTATGCCTAAACCTTCGTCCGCTGCGATCGCGCAAACTGCCAAACAACTCCAAGCTTTAGAAGCATAGAGCACTTGAGATTCGCCCGGATAGTAACGCCCGAAAGCATCCCGGTACTGGGTACAAGCCGCCCGCAACGTTTCTTCGTCTAAAATATACAACGGCGAGCCAAATTGCTCCACCAAAGCTGTCACCTCGCAGCCTCCGATTTCCAACCGATCGCTGCTGTTAACACTGGCTGTCAGCGGTAACAGTTCTTGATTGGGCGATCGAGTTTGCAGAGCTTGTTGAGACTCAGACAGATACTTAAGTCCCGATTCCACCCCGAAAGATTGAGTTGATACCATCGCGCAATAACTATCCTTACGGTCTTTCCCAGTGTACAATTGACGGCAAGCAATTGGGTCAGTTGCCCCCAGATTCATTCCGCAAGCAGGCTGACTGACTGAGACTCGATCGAACTGGAGCATCCTTGCAGTGAGTAATGATCAAATCTCAAATCTCAAATCTCAAATTTAAAATCGACTGTGCGTTTTCTACAAATTAAACATCTCGCTGCAGAAGACCTCAACAGTGCAGTCGAACTCGATCGACTTTGTTTTGGGGGACTTTGGGCGATCGAAGGTTACAGGCGCGAGTTAGACAGTCCTAACAGCGATTTATTAGGTCTTTGGACATGGGAAACTGACGACTGTGAATCAGCTCAAAACCGGGCGGGCACGGAGACACCGCCCCTACAGATTCCGCCAACTCTCATTGGTATCGGTTGTTTGTGGGCGATTTTAGAAGAAGCTCACATTATCATGCTGGCAATTCATCCTCAGTTTCAAGGTCAGGGTTTGGGACAAGCTCTGCTTTTGGCTTTGCTAAAATCGGCTTGTGAAAGACAATTAGAACGGGCAACCTTAGAAGTGCGGGAATCGAATTTAGCCGCAGTTTACCTGTACAAAAAGTTTGGTTTTAAAGAGGCTGGACGGCGCAAGCGATACTACGAAGACACCGGAGAAGATGCTCTGGTAATGTGGCGCAGCGGTCTGGAAAAACCGGAATTTCAGCAATATTTGACGGTTGAGAAACGGGAGATGTGCGATCGGCTGCATCAGAAAAACTGGCATTTGGCGATCGACATTTTTGAGTTGTGAGCATGAGGCTCCAGAAACCGGGTTTTTTACGACCATACTTCATTGCCACCCGCAAACTCGATAAAAAACCGGTTTCTTTTGTCGGTATTCAAGCACCCATGAGGCTTCAGAAACCGGGTTTTTTACGACCATACTTCATTGCCGCCCATAAACTCGATAAAAACCCGGTTTTTTTGGTCGGTATTCAAGCACCCATGAGGCTTCAGAAACCGGGTTTTTTACAACAATACTTGATTGCCGCCCGCAAACTCGATAAAAACCCGGTTTCTTTTGACTGAGATTTTCACAATATCTCCTAATTTTGGCTAAAAACTCTAGTAAATTTACGGTATCAAATACGGCAAAAAAGCTTTAATGTCTATCCCAATATGTTGTTTTCGTTAATTGCTGCTACAAACGAAAACAAACTCGCTGCTGTGGGTCAAGCCTTTCAAAACAGGAATATCTAATGAACATAAAATATGGACTGACCGCTATCCTGGGAACATATTTAATATCCACATTAGCAGGAGCGACCGCTATGGCAGCCACAATAGGAGGCACAATCAAAGTCAACGTCACTGGTGGCGACTTCGCGGGGGTCTACACGGGTGACTTTGCCTACGACGATACACATCTGACCAAAGTCGGCACAGAATTAATGACCATAAATGGTGGTGGTGGAAATGGAATTATACCGGGACTGTTATCTATGAACTTTAGATTTCTGGACTTTGCTACTGGCTTAAATCCTGTCACCTACACAGCCGATGATGTTGATGAATTTCCAGACTATCCACTTTTGTATTTAGAGAACGGAATTCCCACTCAATTTGCCTTCCAATTTTTTTCTACATCTGGAAATGACGGACTTATGTTCGGAGATCCCAGGTCATTTAATTTCGCCTTGCGAAATGGAACTATTGGAGGTGATGGGATTGTGAGCTTAGAAATTACTGAACCTACTACTGAACCTACTCCTGTACCGGAGAACTCCTCCCCCGTCGCCTCATTGTTGGCCTTTTTGGGCTTGGGTGCAGTTCACTTCTGGAGAAAGTGGAGAAAGGGAAACAATTAATCATCTTTACTAACTTAACTTGAAGCATGGCGTAGATATAATTACTGAGATTTTCACAATATATCCTAATTTCGTATCCGCTCAATAATCCGGGGTAAATCGCTCAACGATGCACATCAAAAGACGCAAAATCGTTCCTGAGTGGGTAGTCCGCCCCGAATTATTGAGCGGATACCTAATTTCGCCTCGGAAACTCTAGTAAATTTACGGGTTTACAATACCGCGAGTCGGCTTTAATGTGTATCTCAAGATGTTGTTTTCGTTAATTGCTGCTACAGACGAAAACAAACTCGCTCTTGTGGGTGAAGCCTTTCAAATCAGGAATATCTAATGAACATAAAATATGGACTGACCGCTATCCTGGGAACATATTTAATATCCACATTTCCAGGAGCGACCGCTATGGCAGCTACAATCACAGGCACAATCAAAGTCAACGTCGTGAACGTCAACGATCCCGACTTCGCGGGTCGTGTCTACACCGGTGACTTTGCCTACGACGATACACATCTAACTAAAGTCGGCGAGGAGGTCATGACCATCAATGATCGAATTATACCAGGACTGCTATCCCTGAACTTTAGATTTCTGGACTTTGCTGATGGCTTAACTCCTGTCACCTATACGGCCAGTGATGATTTAAACTTCCCAGACGCTCCCGTTTTGGCTTTTGAGAACGGAATTCCCTCTCAATTTGGCTTCCAAGTTGCTCCGGGAAATGATGGCGGAGTTTGGGGTGGAAATAACGGATTTATGTTTGTAGATCCTGGGACATTTTTTTTCGTCTTGCGAAATGGAACTGTTTCAGGTAATGGGGGTGTGACCTTAGAAATTAACGAATCTCCTCCTACTGCTGTACCAGAGAACGCCTCCCCCTTCGCCTCATTGTTGGCTTTTTTGGGCTTGGGTGGAGTTCACTTGTGGAGAAAGTCTAAAAAGGCAAACTAATAATCATCTTTACCAACCTAACTTGAGAGGAATAGACAATGACATCGATAAATACTCCGTTTTTGGTAACAGGTGGCGAAACTAACAGACCACCTACGAATGCTTTTAGTCCAAGTCAGCGTCAAATAAATATCCGTGCGCCCTTCTCCGTTCCCTCTGCCGAACAATGGACTGGTGAAAAAGTATGGCTGCTGATTCCTGGTTTCACAGCGCCCAGCGATTCTTTTGATGCCACTCTAGCCAGAGCCATCAATAATGCTAACCCAAACGATATAGTTTTAGCTCTTGACTGGACTCAAGTGAGCGGCACCCCAACAAACAATGCAGGAGCAGGGATCGCTCTAGGAGACCTTTACAGGTCTGGTTCCTGGATTACTCCAGTGGCAAACGCAGTCCGAGACAAACTTGTGGAGTGGGGAATGCCAGCCGCAGCACTCAATATTGTTGGTCATAGTCTTGGTGCTCACCTTGCCAGCGAACTTGCCGCCAGTTTCAATACCCTAGGTGGTCAAGTTGGTTCGGTTACAGCCCTTGACTCAGCATCAAATACTGCAAGATTCGTGAGTCCATACGATACAACTAATGGCTTCGATACTGACCTATCAAATGGATACGTATTAGATAAAAAGGGAGGAATTGCAGACCCCATCAAACGCTTAGACCTTGGTGCTGCGGCTTCAAGAAGAAGTTTTAATGGCATCAGTAGTGTAGCGGGAAATGAAGCTCAAGCTGGAACTGCCAGGGAATCTTTCCTTTTTGACTTCGGTACCACTGCGAACGATCAACACAGCCGTGTCGTGACCGCCTACACAAATTTGGTGACAACTAATGCAGCCGGTAATTCTCGTTTAGCCACCAATATTCTGGGTCTGGATGACACGCAGGCCGATCATCAATTTCGACCAAACTTCTATAGAGGGGATTCTTTTAACTCTCTTCAAGTGCATGAAGGAGTGATTCCGGTTGATGCTCAAGATAATCCTTTGTTTCTGGTTGCTGCTAAAGCTGCTGGCGAAATTAACGATCGCTTCATCTATGGGACTAACAGAAACGACGTATGGGAGCATCCCACTTTTGCAGTCAGTATAAATACTCAGACAATTGTCTGGCTAAGCTGATGGCATAATATAAAGCAGATAAATTACCATAATCCAAGTTCGCATGACCCCAGAAGAACAGCAGAAGATCAAAATAAATCTCCAAGAAATAGCAGAGATCCTTTATAAGAATACCCCAGTAGACAATCTACAAAGCTTTGAATCCGTAGAACTGAGTGTGAGGGAACATTTAATTGAGACAGTAGCACCAGAAATTAGCGGTTTTTTTTTCACTCGGCGGGGGGAAAAGGTTCTGGTAGAAAAAGAACCATAAAAAGTTGTGTAGGAGAAATAACTATATCGAGTAAACAAGCCCAAAGGCTGGGAGTAAAGAAGGGAAGTCGTCTGAGTCCTAATTTGGAAAAATGTTGTTTATTATTAGTGGGAAATGAATCTTTTGCCAATGCAGAGAGAGACCTCAAAATGTTGACAGGAATTTATGTACCGCACAGTACACAACATCGACTATTAGAGCGTTACGAATTCTCCTCGCCTCAAGCTACGGAGCAAGTAGAAGCATTGAGTATAGATGGAGGAAATGTCAGACTGAGAACTCATGAAGGAGAAGAAAGTATTTGGAGGAACTATAAGGCGGTTAAGGTACATAGTCAAGTAGGAGCAGCCTTCTTCCAAAATAATCCAGAGTTAGTAGCATGGGTAAATAGCCAACCTCAAAGTGAAGCGATAACCTGCTTGGGGGATGGTCATGATGGGGTGTGGAATCTGTTTAAGCAAATTGGGACTATTGAGAAAAGAAGAGAGGTACTCGATTGGTATCATTTGATAGAAAATCTACATAGAGTAGGAGGTTCGCTCAAACGACTGAGGAGAGCGAAGAACCAACTGTGGCAAGGAGCAACAGTTGAAGCTATAGCTGAGTTTATAGGAGTTAGAGCTAAAGAAAGTAAAAATTTCCAGAATTATCTCCGAAAACATCAGTCAAGAATCCCAGATTACCAGAATTATCAACAGCAGGGTATTGATATTGGTTCGGGAGCTGTAGAGTCTTTAATTAAACAGATTGGATCAAGAATTAAGATTGTAGGTGCACAGTGGAACGAAAAAAATGTGCCTCAAATTTTAAGACTGAGATGTGCATATTTAAACAACGACATCAAGCTCGGTATTTCTGCTTAGTTAAAAAGCGGGATGCTCCCACGACGTATTAACAGGGACTGGGATTTTTGGGAAATATTACAACAACAACGGCAACCATACTTATTATTTTGGGGATGGGGACGATATTGTCTCTGCGGGCACTGGCAATGATATCATCTTCGGCGGGAATGGAGTTGACGCCCTTGGTGGCGGAGATGGAAATAATCTGATCTTTGGTGAGGCGGGTGGTGATTTTATCACTGCTGGCACAGGGAATGACACCATTAATGGCGGGGCTGGAAATGACAACATCAATGGCGGAAATGGTAGGAATACCATTCGCGGTGATGAGGGTAATGATTATCTCACTGGTGGAAACGGCATCAATATCTTGTTTGGTGGTTTGGGGAACGACACTCTCGCAGGTGGTACCGGTCAGAACATATTAAGAGGTTCAGAAAACAACAGTTTGTCTAGTGCTGAGGTAGATACTTTAATTGGCAACAGCGGTCAATCTCTTAACACATTTTATATTGGCGATAATACAAGAAATTGGTACTCAGTTGCTGGCGGAAATGATTATGCCAAGATTGTTAACTTTAATGCAGACACTGACGTAATTTTGGGTGGCGTGAATATTGAGGCGCAAAACCTCATCACTCAAACTTTTCTCTGGGCGGGAAGTGAATTGATTGCAAAGATTGACGGTCTCTGGGCTTCGCAAATGCAGTTCCCTGTAAGGATATTTTAGGCTTGACCTTTCTCCGGTATTGCAGAGGCGGCTGTGATTCGTTATACTTTGCACCGTCATAGACCGTGCTTTTTCACCAGCCCCAAGAATTGTAAAATTGCCACAATATGAACACTTTCATCATCCTCATAGGGAATCAACCTTAGCATTTGACGAAACATCTGCCTGCGCGGCCATACTTACCGCTTTGCTTCGCGCTTCGATAATTTGACCGATCTCGCGCCCCAAGCTTGGTTGACGTTCAATCATCGTATTTACAGCATCTGAGTAGACGACAAGAACTTGCAAATCGTCAACGGCGACAACCGATACCGGACTCGGTTCCCCACTAAACAGCGCCATCTCGCCAAAAAACTCACCACTCAAGATAGTCATAACCTCCAACTCCATGCCCAACTTGTTCGTGACTGTTACCTTAGCCTGACCCGCAATGATAATGTACAAAGCATTACCAGGCTCGCCCTGCCGGATGACTTTCTCTCCCGCACCAAACTTCTGTAAAATAGTTCCCTTAGTTAAGTCATCCAAATTTTTTGCCTCTCTAGCTAAAGGCATAAATCCGGGAATTGAATGCAAGCTTTGGGCTAACTTACTGGAAGCGCTATCTGCCTTATCAGCAACTTCCACAGCATAGGAGTATCGGTAGCGATATAGCGTCAGGTTGTTTCGCTGCGCTGCGTACCAGATTCGTGTCATAAATCGATCGAGTATCTGCTCCATATCTTCAAAGTTTTCGATAAAAAACTCCACCTCATAGATAATTGCAGTCTCATCATAGGATGTAGTTTTGCTCTCAGGTTCGGGTTCGGCTAATATCCCCTGTGTAGCCAAAGCTGTACTTAGCAGTACCTGCTTCACCAGGTTAGGGGGGCTATCGTAAGAAAAGCCAATATTGATACGTTGGTTGTAAATGCGTTCTGGTTGGCTGTAATTATGAATTATTTCTTTTCCAACAAATTGATGGGGAACGATAATCACCTGCCGCTGGAGATTTAGCAGGCGAACAGAGCGCCAATTGATATCAATTACCTGCCCTTCGATATCTCCAATTCGCAACCAATCACCCACACTGAAGGGGCGTTCTAGAAGCAGCGCAATGCCAGACATGATGCTGCCTAGTGTGTCCTGAAGCGCCAAACCGATCACGATCGAACTCACGCCCAATCCCGTAGCAAGACCAGCCAAATCTGCACCCCACACCACCGCCAGCACGATCGCGCTTCCCACAAGCACCAAAAACAACCTAGAAAGGTCGATCAGCAGTTTGGGCATCCGTGCCCGCCATGTATTTGCCTCAGCTTCTTCAAACAAAATTACATTAAACAGCGAAAGAGAAGCGTAGATAACAGATATCCAAAACAGCGTTGCGACGAGCTTTGCAAAATTCCCGTCAACGTCAAGCCTCACGACATTCCTGATTAAAACCATCAGCATTAAGACTGGCAGTACGAGGTTTTTTACAACCTGCAGCGTAGCCGCCAGCGGTCTACCGCGCCTTTCTAGATGATAAATAACCTCTCCTAGTAAAACGACCAGGAGTGGGAACCCTAATCCGACAATTACCGCCCAGGTTTGCCAGTCATTTGAAAAGCTTAAATTACTCATAAACTTCTTCCTCTCGAACACTTACGGTCAGCTTAGAAGTTTTGACTTGCCAAGCCACTAGCTTTTCTTTTCCAGGTTCTTGAATTTCACCAACCAGCTCAAAATCGTAGAGATCGTGGAGCCGCGAGCAGAGGTCTTGAGAAACTAAGATTGTTCCTGGCGGACAAGCCGACTTCAATCTATTGGCAATATTTACACTATCGCCCCAAACGTCGTATAGCAATTTATTTTTACCAATCACGCCTGCAACCACATCTCCTGAATTGATACCGATCCGCAGGTCTAGATGTAAGTCTTTTTCATAACTAAATCGGCGGACAAACGACAGCATTTCCAAAGCAAAATCTAGCGTGCGTTTGTCATGATCCAGACGCGGCATACCAAGCCCGCATACAGCCATGTAACCGTCACCAATAGTTTTAATCTTCTCTAGACCGTATTTATCTGTCATTTCATCAAAGCCTGTTACCAGTTCATTCAGCAAGCGAACAACCTCTTGAGGCGACATTGATTGAGTCAGTTTGGTGAATTGGTGGAGGTCGGAAAACAAGATCGAGACGTTAGAAATTTGCTCGGCAATTTCTCGATCGCCCTGTTTGAGGCGTTTGGCGATTGCCGGACTAAATATACTTAAGACTAATGCTTCATTTTCGCGATTTTCGCGATCGATTAGTTGAGTTTCGGCGCGAAGGCTGCCTATCGTTTGGTTAAATGACTTAGCTAAGTCTCCAAATTCATCTTGCGAACCCGATTTGACCACGGCATCAAATTCTCCAGCCCCCACCAGGCGGGCGCTTTTGATTAAAGTATTGATGGGTCTGACAAAGATTGAGGTCAGCCACATGGCAACAAGGGTGATTAACGCGATGATTAAAGTAGCGCCAATCAAAACTTTTTTTTCAAACGAGTGAATTGAGGCATAGGCTTCAGAAACATCCATCTCCGCCAAGATCACCCACTTCAATCCATTAATCTCTAGTGGAGCATAAGAACTCAAAACTGGAATATTACGATAATCGTCGATCGCCTCCGTGCCCTGTTTCCCAAAAAAAGCTTCCTTCACTGCTTTGGTTTGCACTTCCTGTAGGAGGATTGTAGTATTGAACTCTTTGATTTTCTTGACAGTCTTTTCATCAGTGCCGATCGAGCGTAGAGTTTTTGCATGACCTTCTGGGTCTTCAATCTGGAAACGAGACGCAGAGCGCATTAAATAATCCGACCCAACCAGATAAGTTTCTCCTGAATCGCCCAGACCATTTTTTTTCCAATTTTTGTTGCCAGTCATCACATTGTTAATTTTGTCAACGGGAAGCTGGAACGCCAAAACACCAATGAATTGGGAGTCGTTAAAGATTGGGGTAGCGATAAAAGCCGCAGGCGAACCGTAGGAAGGGCTGTAGGGTTTGAAATCTACTATTTTCACATAGCCCTTTCCATTTGCTTGTCGTGCCGCGGCGATCGCGGATGCTAGGTTACTCTCGTTGTAGGGGCCGTTGGTGAAGTTTGTGGTAAAGTCAGCTTCTTTAAAAACCGTGTAGACAACAGTTCCTTCGGGATCGATCAAAAACATATCGTAGTAACCGTATTTTTCCACTATATTGCGAAAAATACGGTGGTAGCGGGCGTGAGCGCGGCTGTAAGCGCTGGCGTCGCCTGGATTGTCAAGGAGAAGTTTTTTGCCAACGGGGTTGGGGTTAGCAGCGATGTAGTGGTACTGCAAGTAACGGGCAGCAGTTGTTTTTGGCGTGTAGGATGCCAGAACGGGGGAACCCTCGTTAGTTCGCGTTAGTTTAGTTAAAAATTCTGTCCGGTAGAAGGTATCAATTTTTGCGTCAAAATCCGCTGGTACTGTTGATTGTTCAAGTTGGCGGTAGGCTGTCTTGAACTCCTGCATGGCACCGACGACTGTTAGGTCTTCGCTTAAGGTTTGGCTATGGTGGTAAAGGCTTTGAAAATAATCTTGGATTTGATCAGTTTTGGCCGCCCGAAGGCTGGTTAATTGGTTGAAGACTTTTTCGGTCAGAGTAGCTTTCCCACTGCTAGAGCATATATAGGTGGTGGCGACCATAGCGCAAACGCTGACTACCAGCAACATAACTATGAGTTTTGTCTTTATACTTAATTGCTTAAATAATTGCATTTGATTTTTCCTAATCTTCTTTGCCTAATTTATTTTATGTTTAATAAATTCAAGAGTAATTTCTCACCATTAGTAGCGATCGCATTTCAGTAAGCCAAAGCTTTTCTACTCACGGTGTCGTCACCTTGAGTAGAAAAGCAGACATGAAGGTCAAAAACAAGCTGGGATCAATTTATTTGTTTGTGGCCTCATCTTCCAGAGACTTATACTTCGATCCATCAGGCATAACAGCACCTTCGAGCAAAGCACCACTCAGGTCAGAAATGCTAACTTTAGCACCTTTGAGATTTGCACCAGTTAGGTAGGCACTCTTCAAGTTTGCACCACTCAAACTAGCATCTCTCAAATCGGCACCACTCAGGTTCGCATGACTTAAATCTGCACAAATTAAACTAGCATTACTAAGATTCGCACTACTAAGATTAGCCTGAGTCAAGCTAGCAAAACTCAGTTTTGCATGACTTAAATTTGCACCACTAAGTTTAACCTGACTGATATTAGCATTATCTAAATTGGCATAAGTCAAATTAGCATTACTCAAGTCGCTTTCCATCAAATTGGCTTTACTAAGATTGGCATGAGGAAGATTAATATCTACTAACTCCGCACCAATAGCATCCAAACCTCTAAGAGAAACACCATCCTCATTCAAATCTTGGAGTGCCAGAATTCTGGCATAGCTAACTTTTACGCCGTGTGCTGCATCAACTATACTCCAAGCTTGGTAATGAAATTGCTTTCGGCGATCGGGTGCTTCCTTAATGAATAAAATTAAAGCAACGACAAGACTGAGAGAATCAACACTCTCCAAAACTTCTCCGATTAGAGAATTATCATCCGCCCACACATAAATTATGATGAACAGAATGGCTGAAACACTAGCCACTAACCAGGCTGGTTGCGTCCAAAAATTATCAATGAATTTTTCTAAAATTCCTTTGAGAACTTCACCCAATCGCTGAACGAATGATTGACCTTGAAATTGCTGATAACTCTCAGTTATTTTCGAGATCATTTTGGGGATAATTTTACCATCCAACTGAATTAATCCTAAAGGCTTTTTCTGTTCCTCGGTTGGCGGCGCGATCGGCTTAGATTCGTTCAGTAATTGTGTCTTTGATTCTTTTGGCTGATGGTGGGTGACATCTTTTTCATCTGGGACAACATTGGGTGTAGAAACAACAACTGCGCCTTTTAGCATCAAACCAGTAATTGTTCTGTAGGCATCTGTCCATGCCAGGTTTACTTCGGGAGTCCAATCTTCTTGGAGATACTGCTCAAAAGTCATCAGCAGTGCGTCTCCAACTGGCCCATAATATTTGGGGATTACCCCATAGCCGATGTGTCTGCCTCCCAAGGCATTGAGAACAGGCCCTAAAGCTTCTGGAGAGCGGAGATTTTCTACTACCAATACCAAAGCATTAAGGAGCTTCTTCTGTTGTATTTTTATATCGATATGGGCAAACAATGGTTTATATTCTGGGTGAGCGATGAAGAGGTTTTCGTAGAAGCTAGCGGCAAATTCATCAGCACGAGGTTTGATTTTATCAAAACTGCTTTCCAGTACCTCTACGGCTAATTTGGGCTCTTTTTCTGGGACTGATTCTAGTTGGTGATTAACTCCTATAGTCACCGGTTCGTCTGGAATTATCTCTGTTTCTAATTGAACTTCTTCAGGTGTCGTTTCTACCCCAGCGCCTTTTAACATCAAAGCAGTAATTGCTCTGTAGGCATTTGTCCACGCCAGCTTTACTTCGGGAGTCCAATCTTGCTGGAGAGACTGCTCAAAAGCACTCAGTAGTGCTTCTCCAACTGGGCCGTAA
This sequence comes from Microcoleus sp. AT8-A3, assembly GCF_036705675.1. Classification (NCBI taxonomy): domain Bacteria; kingdom Bacillati; phylum Cyanobacteriota; class Cyanophyceae; order Oscillatoriales; family Microcoleaceae; genus Microcoleus; species Microcoleus sp. AT8-A3. The sequence continues at coordinate 5,177 of NZ_JAUBVD010000043.1, read as the reverse complement.
TATTTGGGAATTACTCCATAACCGATGTGTCTGCCTCCCAAGGCCTTGAGAACTGGCTCCAAAGCTTCTGGAGAGCGGAGATTTTCTACTACTAAAACCAGAGCACTTATCAGCTTTTTTTGTTGCTTGGCCATATCAGTTGTGGCAAACAGCGGTTTCAACTCTGGGTGAGTTGTAAACAATTTTTCGTAGAAGCTAGCGGCAAAATCATCAGCACGAGGTTTGATTTTATCGAAACTTTGCTCTAAAACTTCAACATTTAAAGACATATTTTTGTTTCTCTTTTGAAAGGTGATGCTCCCTTGTCTAAAGACCGGTTTTTTTAACTATCCGGCTCTGATGAATGCTTTTAATAGAGTGTTGGAAGAGAGTTTCTGTGTTCACGCCAGGGCAAAATATTACAAATTCAAATTTTCCAATTCTTGAGACACCATAGCCATAAACTCACCTGCATCGTTGATGCCCATTTCTCCTAAAGCTTTCCACTCTTCACTGCTGTAATCTAAATCGAGTCCCATCACCTCTTGAGTCCAATAGGGCAAATTAGATGGGTTTTCCATTAGCTCACAGGTGATCCTTAAGATTTCTGTTCCGCTCATCTTTTTTCTAACCTTTGTGGCTAAGCAAAAGGAGAACAATTTCGCCAAATTACTTTCTGGTGGAATGGCTATTAGAAATGCCATATTTTGTGCTAGTACAAACTTGTCTAACTTCATTGGATATTTTCCTCGTTTTTCGATATTCAAGTAAGCTTTTTTGGGAGATGACGGAGAGCAAGTTCAGGAATTACGCAAAAGTTCACATAAACCGGGTTTTTCCACTTGGATAAATAGCCCAAAAGCCGAATTTACGTCAAAGAACCCCGGTTTATGTGTAAGTCCTAAACTTATGACTCTCGCTGAAGATCATAAATCAATTGCCAGAAGTTTTGCTAGAAATTTTCTTTCCTATAGCCAAACCCGTATTTATGGCAGAGATTTCTCAATTGTACCGAGAGTCCAGGAGGGCCGCAGAAATATACGTCAACTTTATTGGGCGCGTGTTGCTGCGCTATATCTTGAAAAATCTCCTCCCAGTCTGGACGACCCGTTTGTGTACGGCTCTTTAAACCTGTAATCAAATCAACCTGCGTTTGGGAATGCATCAAATCCATTGCCACAAATAGGGTGCTGGATTTCATATCTGACTTTTGTTGGGCACCTGTCAAATACAAATTAATGTCAAATAGGTTGTTAGTGTCTTGGGCTTCGATTCTGGATAAGAGTTCAACAAACCATTCAAATGCTTTTTGCTCTCGGTTGAGCCAGTAAAAATGTACCTTTTGCAAACGCATTCCTGAAGAACCGTGTTGGCTTCGGTACAGCATACTTTTGAGAATAGAGGCAAATGGAGTTACGCCAATACCCGCACCGATGAGAATAGCGTACTTAGATTCAAAGATATGGGTACTTGGTGTCCCATAGGGCCCATCTAAATGGACAAGCACTCCAGGCTCGTATTTAGAGTTACCTGACCGTATCCATTGCTCGTGCTGTTCTCGGAAAAGTTGATATAATTTTCCAGTCCAACTGCCCGCAGAGCGTATGTGTACAGATAAGACATCCTGCATTTCGGGGGCGCTACTAATTGTGAATGGATGCCATTCATATTTGGAGAGACTGGGACATTTAACAAACACGTAGTCCCCTGGTTGATAGTGGAAAGATTTAGGACGTGCAATTTCCAAACCTAGAACTTTGGAGGGGAGTAAAGAGGCATTAACTACATAGGCAGGCTCTTTTGTATTCTGGCGGCGAATAACCAGTTCGATCGCAAATCCCACAACAGGTAACAACACCCACTGCCAAAAAACTGGCCCGTGAACTAACGCCAGGGCAAACCACACGACGTACAACATATGAGCTGTATAGAAAAGCGCAAATTTTCCGCCTTTGCGGATTGGAGCTTGCGCTGTCACCCACATAACTGCGAAAACTAGCAGTAATAAAAATCCTGACAAGCCAGCCTTCGTTGCAAAAAGACTTTGTGCAAAGGGAACCGGCAATGTGGTGTAATTGAGAAAATGCGCGATCGTATGGACGATCGCAAAGGCAAACATGAATTGACCTACGAGCTTGTGAAACTCGATGCCCTCATCTATCGGCAGATAGTTGTTGATCCTCGTTTTGCGAAGCCAAGTCATAAAATGCCGCAGCATGGGAATTAGGATCAATGCCCCGTTGAAGTTGAGCGCTGCGCCACATCCCCGCGCAATTTGAACGTACACATTTGCGCCTAGACTTGCATATCGATCGACAGCCCCAAAGAAAAGAACCAGATTGGCAATAAGATAGAGGGACAAAAAAGCGATCTTGACCCAGTTGTTTTGAATATAATGCTTGATGTACGCCTTTGGCGACCTTTTCTCTTTGGGCGCAACTGCTATGGCGTCGTCGTCTGGCTGGCGAGGTTTTAACCAGCTAACGGGGCTAACTGCCATCGCCTCAAGCAGATCGGGATGCTTTCCGATTAAACCTTTGAACTCTTCAAAAGAAATTTCGCCACTTTTATCGGTATCAGCTTCTAAAAACAAAATGTCAACCAGACCGATAACTTGTTCCGGCGGAAAGGTTAAATTGTTTTCCTTTAAGCTAGCAGCAATCAAGTGAGAAACTTCGTCTTTTTCGATTGAGCCATCCCCGTTAATGTCGTGCAATTGATAAGCAAATTTTAGTTTGTCTTCTTCGGTTGCAAAGACAAGTTCCTCTACTGTTTTCAGAAATTCATCGAGGTCTATAACGCCACTTTTATCGTTATCAAACATCGAAAACATTCGCTCGGCAAAATATTCATCTTTCAGCCCCATAGCTTTCTTAAACTCCGAGCGATCGATTTGTTGGTCTTTTCCACCAATCTTGGTAAAGACTTGTCGCAATTCCTCTAAAATTTTTCTCGGAGTATCCATCGTGAGATTAACCTCGGTTTTTTTTGTTTTCCAATTTTTCGCCAGTTATGGAGCCAGCTAAAACTATCATTCTTGCATTACTGTATACAGCAGTCGGACAAATAAGCATGACATCATTTTTCAAATTTGAATATGATGTCATGCTTATTGATCCAAAGTTTAGATTTGAGCAACGTTAAGGTTAGCAACCAACCCATACGTTGATATGTACTCTTCTAACTCCGCTAAATCAACACTGCCATTTTTATCGGAGTCAAGAGTATTAAAAAGATAATCAGTGATGTAGCTTCTGACTTCTTCAGAGCTACGTTCGCCTGTTGTCATATCTTCGATTAGCCCTAACAACTCCATAATCTCAGTTCGTTCTAGTGCCTTACTTCCATCCGTATCCAATTGCAGGAAAAGCTTTTTGATATCTGCTGTTGCCACTCTCGAAGAACGCAGTGTTTCTCTCAGTATGTCATTGCCAAATGAATTCATGAACAATATCTGTTCGATGAGTGGTATGCAGAAGAACCCCAGCGCTGCCCAAAAAATTGCATATCTTACGGCTTCTGGATTTGCAGTTGTACTAACTCCGATGAAAAGAGCCGCCCAAAGGAAAAAGTTTGGATTCACAAGCAGGATGTAAGCATCACGAGCTTCTGCCTTGCTAAGCTTGCCCTTTGTAAATGCTGAGGTTAATACAGCCAAAACCCGCATTGAGACAAAGACCAAAGTTGCCAATGCTAGTTGTTGCAGACAAGCGAGCGAGCGATTCGGATCGGTTGAAGAAAATAGATCCGAAATGAAGGTTGATGGAGTAAACTGAAAGCCTGTTGCCAAGGCCATGAATGCGACAGCAAGCACTCCGATGAATTTCCAGTTTTTACTGTGGTGGTTTGATTCAACCGGGGATTTGTCGCGCCAAAACTGGGCGATCGCACCCGGTATTGCCAGACCTAAAATTAGAATAATGCCGAAAAAGATCAGGCTGTCAACGTTAATGGGTAAATTGGCAACCTTCAATGTAGCCAGAAGCGCCAGTGGAGCAACGATTGATAGCGTTCTTGACAAAAGAGCCGACGGATAAAGATTACCGCCCCAAAGCACGGATAAAACTGGGGAAGTAAGGGCTGGCGGAACCATCCAAAACAGCACCCACAAAACTTTGTACAAATCCGCTTCAGTCTGATACAAAAATCCAGAAAATATTAAAAATAGCCCAACTGCCCATCGCACTGCCATCCACCCGTAAACGAGATACTTCACAGTTGAAGTTACTTTGCGTTTACTCGCTGCAAAGTCAATGTCTAGGTAGGTATAAAACGTTGAGGCGGCAAGACACGCAACGATTATTGCTCGAAATAGGACTGACGGAATCCCTGCTTCTGAGGTGATGATTGCCCTTGCCAAGCTTCCCAGCAAGAAGGCGGTGGCATAGATCAAAATCGCCCACATAATTGAAAGATCGTTGATCTCTTTACGCAGGGAAGCAGCACCGCCGGATTCCTTGTCGCGAAACTTGACGAGATCCACACCGCTGAGAGCTTTACCATTGGGGAGTTTTAGGTGTTTATAAGCTGTCGGCGGTAGACCGCTTAAATAAAGTGCTAGAGGCTCCAATACATATTGGTGGCACACTACTAGAACTGTTTCACCGCGTTCCAAGTGCGGTACTATTTTGTCTTCGTAGAAACGGGCAGCGCGAGAATAAACTTGGGCAATCTTTTCGCCAGCCGGGGGTGCTTCGTTGTGCGAGTGCAACATTTCCTCAAACCCTTCGTAGCCCAGTGCTAGACGCAGCAAATTTAGGTTGCGACCCGCAAAAATGCCAAAGGATTTTTCGCTAATTCGATGGTCGATCTCAACCGGGGTATTTGGCGACTTTACTGCTTGACTTTCAGCAAGGGCGATTTCACAGGTTTGCCGTGCGCGTCTCATGTGGGAGACATATACTGCGTCAAACTTTGTACCTTTTTTCTTGAGGTCAACACCTGCACGGCGTGCCTGCAATCGGCCAAAGGATGTGAGGTCAACATCCAGAACTCCTGCAAAAATATTGCGTTCGTTACTGGTACTTTCACCGTGCCGAATAAAGTAGACACGTCCTAGGTGTTCTGGATTGAATTCTTTTGGTGAAGCTGCAGAGGTTGTTGTAGCTGCATCGTGGAATTTACAGCGGTTTTCGCTGTTATGAGGTACAATCAATAATAATGAAATATCATTATGTAATCAAAGCTAATGAAAGCAT
>NZ_JAUBVD010000042.1:0-59387 GCF_036705675.1 Microcoleus sp. AT8-A3 | reverse complement strand
AATGCAGTTCACGCTTCCGTTGACGCTCTACCTATTATCCTCTCTGGATAGCACTTTTACAAAATCGGGATGCTCCCGCTGCGATCGCATTTACAGCGTATTCCAGGTTGATGAAGTATACCCCAGAAACCGGGTTTCTTTACAGTTCTCCCATCCTTACTGATTCTGTTGCTCGAAACCCGGTTTCTCGCCCTCTACATCTACATGGAATATGCTGTAACTGATAGCTTATGATATCATATCCAAAATGCACACTGACTATATAAGTTTAATCAAGGAGTTTCCCGATGGCTGAAAGCGGAATTTATAGTGTTGTTCTGTTTCGGGATGCGAGTGTGCGAGCAATTTTAAAACTCTCTGTAGCCATCGCCACGACTCTTCTGAGCACAGTTGTAACTGCAACCCAAGCCGACGCAGTTCCCGTCACCTACGATTTCACGATCGCTGTTACCAAAGGCGGGTTAGCGGGCAATACATTCAACGGTTCTTTCACTTACGATGATGCCAAATTGAAGGGAACGGGAGTGGAAGAATTGGGAATTAATGAGGGATTAACGACGTGCCTAAATTACCTGGGACGCACTTATCGCGAAACCGATGATACCAGTTATCCTACCTTTCCCACACTCAGATTTGAGGATGGTAAGATTACACAACTAAACTTTTGGATTCAGCCGAATCAGCGAGTTAATTGGTGGAATTTACCTGGATGGGAAGTCAAGCTGTCTGAGCCTAAAATGAGGGATTCAACTGTTCCCAACTGTCAAAAACGGTGAGGCGTGACCAAGGTGCGATCGACCGTAAAAATATAGCAGGAATTAGATGCAACTGCCTACGCTTACGGTAATTTCATGCAGCCACGCTACCAATGTGCGATCGCCGATTATCTGCTGGGGCGATCGAATATTTGCGATCGCTAGGAACGGATGATATCATGTGCGATCGAGCGATTAAAAGGGCGGGTTTTTGAGATTGTCAATTATTAGCAGATATTTTCCGTGAGGGGAACCCCTACGGTATTAGGGGTAATATACCGAACATAATATGACTCAAAGATTGTTTGAAAAAAAACCGCATGATTCCTATTTTCTGTTGGTCAAGAGTGCCTCGGCGCTTGATGATTTTTAGGATCGCTAATTAAATAACTTACAATTTTAATTGTTATTGTGGAAGTTATTTAATTCTCATTCCTTAATAACTATTTCCCATCCAATCTGGGGACTTCTTCCAAAAAACTGCCGCTCAACATTAACTCAGTCATCCGGTCTAAGTTGCCGCTGACTTGCAATTTTTTGTCTTTTTGAAAGCGCTCGATATCTGCTTTTAAATTGCCGCCATTATATCCTAATTTACTCAAATAGTCAATAGCTTGCTGATTGCTTAACAAGATATCAGCAGACCGGAAAATCGGCACGTATTGATCGCGCCAAACTTTGGCAAAAGTTGCCCTATCTAAATAGAAAATCCTGCCCCGCGCCGGGTCTCCAATGACAGCTACACGGTCATTCATTCCCAGCAAAGCGACCGCGTGGGGTAGCTTCCGAGGGCCGTCAAATAGCCAAACTGCTAGCACTCCGGGGCGATTAATTTGCTGAATTTGCTCCCAAGTTGGCGTTAGTTCGATCGCATTTACGCCCAAAGCTCTTGCTGCTATAATTAACTGTGGCATGGAAGTTCCCAAGCGACTCGTGCCGGCCTCTCTAGCTACACTCGATTCCGTCGCATCCATCCCCCAACGCCTTAACACTGTTGCTAGCGCCGCCGGCGCGCAACTGCTGTTAGATGTTTGCCGAAATACACCGTTTGGCCGCAAATTATCTATTAAATCAGCGTAAATTGGCGCCAGAAAATAGTTTTCAGCGCCTGTAAATCCTCCCAATCCCAACAAGCCAATTAAAATTACTGCGATTACTTGCGATCGCGCTGTCAACCAACTTATACTAAACCCAATACCGCAGACTCCCATCAGCATCACTCTGAGCAAAGTCCAAGTAACTCGCATCCCGTGAAAGCGCCACTCGATCGGCAAAACAGGCATTTGAGGCATATTTAGAGCCAGTAGCAGCAAGGCAATATAAAAACCCAAAAACAGCAGGGCGATCGAATTTCTGCCCTTAAACAAGTCGTTAGCCGTCACTCCCGATCGAACTAACACCCGCCCGAACCGCATTCCCCAGACAAACAGCACTGAACCCAGCACCAGCGTCACTACTATTTCCATGAACTCAAAATTTTGTTGCTTAACTAGGTTGTAACATTTCTGCGATCGATAACTCCTGACTCGTGTTCAATAATGAATCCGTCTATCCGTGACTTCCGTGTCCTCCCTTTCTTCAACCACACCTAAAACTTGCAAAATGTCAAGGGATTCGATCGACTTTTCCCCACCTTAGCCACCAAGTCCCAAACCAGATTTAGCACCGAAAAAAATTCCCCACATCTCTTGCCACAAACGGCCACATCCGTTGTAATATAGATGTAAGTCACAGCCCGTTAAAGTAATCAACAAACAATTAAGCCGCTCAATATATTCACGCTCCAACGAGCGCTGAGTTGTATTTAGCGTGCCTATTAAAGAGCGATCGAAGCTCCTCACACACCCCCAATATTCAGGAAGAATAATGCCATCAAGATCCGCCAACGATGTAGACGTAGCAGAGCAATATTGGCACTACCTAGAAATATCCAAGGTTGCAACTATCTTAGAAACCAACCTGGAAAGCGGTTTAGAACCGACAGAAGCCAACCATCGCCAACAGAAATTCGGGCCCAACGAACTAACAGTTAAAGCAGGGAAACCAGCCTGGTTAAAATTTATCCTGCAATTTAACCAACCCCTCCTGATCATCTTGCTGAGTGCAGGTTTAATCAAAGCAGTGATCGGAGAATGGCTAAACGCTAGCGTAATTTGGGGCGTAACAACCACAAACGCTACTATTAGTTTCATCCAAGAAGCTGGAGCCGAGAAAAAAATTGAAGCCCTCGCCCAAGCTGTCACCACTGAAGCCACAGTTATTCGGGGCGGCAAAAAATTAAAAATTCCCTCCAAAGAACTCGTTGTTGGCGACTTAGTAACCCTGACTTCCGGCGACAAAGTACCGGCAGACTTGCGCTTAGTGAAAGTCCGCGACTTGCAAATCGACGAATCGGGACTCACCGGGGAATCAGTTGCTGTCGAAAAAGAATTAGGACAATCTGGAGACATAGTTCTGCCAAAAGAAACGCCACTAGCAGAACGGGATAACATGGCCTATGCCGGCAGTTTTGTCACTTTTGGCCAAGGTAGCGGCATCGTAATTGCGATCGCCAATAAAACCGAAACCGGCAAAATCTCCCAACTATTAGATCGGCACATCGACCTCACCACCCCCTTAACCCGCAAATTCAACCAATTCAGTCAAAACTGGCTGTTATTCGTGTTGGGAATGGCAACCTTGACCTTCGCCGTCAGATTGGGCAGACCTGTCCCAGAGGGAGTTTCAGCCTTTAAAGAAGCAGTCGAACCCGCAGTCGCCCTGATTGTCGGCGCAATTCCCGAAGGCTTACCCGCCGTCATCACCGTCACCCTAGCCGTAGGCGTTTCCCGGATGGCAAATCGCCACGCGATCGTCCGCAAATTGCCCGCTGTAGAGACCCTAGGCGGCGCTACAGTCATCTGTTCCGACAAAACCGGAACTTTGACGGAAAACCAAATGACGGTGCAAGAAATCTATTCTGGCGGCGCATCCTACTCAGTTACGGGTACGGGATACAGCCCCGAAGGTGAAATTCAACTCAACCAACTGCCAATTACTGTCAGCCAAGCTCCAACTTTGCAAGAATGTTTGCAAGCTGGACTCCTTTGCAACGACTCTCAGTTGGAATTCAAAGACGATAATTGGATAGTCGTCGGAGATCCGACAGAAGGAGCGTTAATTGCTGCGGGCAAAAAAGCCGAATTGAGTCAGCAAGCTTTGTCCAAATCAATGCAGCGGCTGGATTCAATTCCCTTTGAATCTCAGTTTCAATACATGGCGACGCTGCACCGAACTCCCAGTGGCAAAATTTTGTACGTCAAAGGTTCCGTAGAATCAATTCTCGGCCGCTGCGCTTCCAGTCTCGACACTCAAGGAAATCCGGTAGAAGTCGATCGCGAACAAATCCACCACCAAGTCGATGAAATGGCGCATCAAGGCTTGCGCGTCTTGGCTTTAGCGAAAAAGCCAGTACCCCAAAGCCAAAATTCCGTCGATCACTCGGATTTGGAGTCAGGGCTGGTTTTCTTGGGACTGCAAGGCATGATTGACCCGCCGCGGGCAGAAGCGATCGCAGCCGTCCAAGCTTGTCAAACCGCCGGCATCCAAGTCAAAATGATTACCGGCGACCACATAGCTACAGCCAAGGCGATCGCCCGCCGCATGGGATTCCGCAAAACTAAACACCACAGAGAACTTGTAGCCTACACCGGCGCCGAGCTCGCCTCCATGAGCAAGCAGGAACTCGGCGAAGCCGTAGAAGCCGGCTCAGTTTTTGCCCGCGTCGCCCCAGAACAAAAACTCCGCCTCGTAGAAGCTTTGCAAAATCAAGGCGAAATTGTGGCGATGACGGGAGACGGCGTTAACGACGCGCCGGCGCTGAAACAAGCGGATATCGGGATTGCGATGGGCAGCGGTACGGAGGTTTCTAAAGAAGCCGCCGACATGATTCTTACCGATGATAACTTTGCGTCGATCGAATCTGCTGTCGAAGAAGGGCGATCGGTTTACAAAAATCTGCTCAAAGCAATCAGCTTCATTCTCCCAGTCAACGGCGGAGAATCGATGACAATTTTGCTCAGCACCCTCCTCGGTCGAGAATTGCCGATTTTGTCGCTACAAATTCTCTGGTTGAATATGCTCAACTCAATTACGATGACTGTGCCGCTTGCTTTCGAGCCCAAGTCACCGGGAGTGATGAAACAACAACCGCGATCGGCAAACGAACCTTTGCTGACTCCAAATCGAATCAAGCGAATTATCGCTATTTCTCTTTACAACTGGACTTTGATTTTCGGAATGTTTGAATGGGTGCGCCAAGCCGAGTGGGGAACGATCCAACTCGCCCGCACGATGGCGATTCAAGCCTTGGTAATGGGGAGAATTTTTTACCTGTTGAGCCTCAGCCAGTTGTTGCCTTCTTTGATGGCTAAATTTAGCGGATCTAAGGAAGAAGTTAGCGGTGCTCCCGCCCTCGGTGTGGGAATTGTCGTGGCGGTGATTTTGCAGATCATCTTTGCTAATTCTCCATTTGTCAATAGCATATTTGAGACGGCTCCGATGAATCTGGATCAGTGGCTGATTTGCTTCGGTGTCGCTCTGCCGATGATCGGTGTTGCTCTCTCCGTCAACCGCTTTGACCCGCCCAACTAATCGAACTTGTAGGTACTGCGATCGATTAGTAATTTCGGGTGCTTAGAAACCGGGTTTCTTGAAGAAACCCGGTTTCTCGGTATTACAGAAATCGAACCTGAAAGCGCACGTCATATCCTATCCGGTAAATCACTTACGATTAAGCGCCAATTTTAGTCCAATGAAAACCAGTTAAGCCTTTTAAAACAGCCGAATCCTAAAAAGTTTATTATTTCTGTATAATAAACTACAATTTTCTAAAAAAAATATAGACGTATATTAACAAAGTAAATGTGCGGTGGCTGCGATGTTTGCAACTTATTGACAATACAGTTGAAGGCTGCCCGATCGCCCTTCGCTACAACCTTTACCCTGGAAGCCTTGGTTTGAACCAGTTTTGATAAGCAAACCCGATCGCCCTTCCCAACCCTTCCTTATCGATACCATTACTAGAAAAGTTTTACTTATCAATCAAATTTAATAATTGTTTTACAATTTCCGGAAGAGTACGGTCAGCTAATAATGAAGCCAAGAAAATGTGCTGCTCGCTTTTTGCCACCTCACACAACTGGGCCGATCGAAATATCGATATTAATCAAACAAGTCAAATCAGCAGGGATAGTTTAAAGACTTATACTAGCGATAAATCTTTTTCTCCCTCCTGCCAAGGATCGCTCAAAACAGTTCGCTAAATTCCATTAGCGAACAGAAAAAAAGCGCCTTGATAAACTTCAGTGAATGTTGTTACAGAAGATTATGAATTGCAGCGAGGCTAGACTATGACAAGATTTTCAGATGAATTTTCTGCGCTTTCTCGGCGTAAATTTATCGTTACAGCAGGTGCATCTGCAGTCAGTTCAATACTGCTCAAAGGCTGTTTGGGAAATCCTCCCGAACCGGGTGCTAGTGCTGGCGGTGGTGGAGCCACTGCTGGTGGCGGGGCAGTGCCGGTGGCAACATCAGCAGTTGCTGTGGCCAACGAGAAAAGAGTAGAAGGAATTGAAAGCACTAAAATCGCATTGGGATACATCCCGATCGTCGAAGCAGCACCTTTAATCATTGCCCAAGAAAAAGGCTTTTTTGCCAAATACGGCATGACTGAGGTGACAGTTGCCAAGCAAGCCAACTGGGGTTCGGCCAGAGATAACGTAGAAATCGGATCGGCCGGCGGCGGCATAGACGGCGGCCAGTGGCAAATGCCGATGCCTTATCAAATTAGTCAAGGCCTGATCACCAAAAACAGCGTCCAAATCCCGATGTATGTTCTAGCCCAGTTGAACACTCACGGAAATGGAATTGCGATCGCGGGCAAACACCAAGGCAAAGGGCTCGGACTCAAACTAGACCAAGCAGCCCAAGACTACATCAAAGGTTTGGCGCAAGCAGGCACCCCCTTCAAAGCAGCCTACACCTTCCCCAAAGCCAACCAAGACTTGTGGATTCGCTACTGGCTGGCAGCTAACGGCATCAATCCCGATACAGATGTCAGCTTGCTAACAGTACCGGCTGCCCAAACCGTGGCAAACATGAAAACCGGAAGCATGGACGCTTTCAGCACCGGCGATCCCTGGCCTTTGCGGATTGTCAAAGAAAACATCGGCTTCATGTCAGCCCTGACTGGCGAAATCTGGAAAGCACATCCAGAGGAATATTTAGCCATTCGCGGCGACTGGGTGGACAAACACCCGAAAGCCACAGAAGCCGTGATAGCAGCAATCATCGAAGCGCAACAGTGGTGCGACAAGCCAGAAAATCGCGCCGAATTAGTTGCCATTGTTTCGGGCAAAAACTTCTTTGACGTATCTCCGGCTGTTTTGACTCCTCCCTATGAAGGCAAGTATGTCATGGGCGACGGCAAACCCGACATCAACGACTTCAAGAGCAGCCCCCTATACTGGAACGATGGTGTCGGCAACGTTTCTTATCCCTACAAGAGCCACGATTTGTGGTTCTTAACCGAAAGCGTTCGCTGGGGTTTCTTGCCAACAAAAACCTTGGCAGACAAAAAGACACTCATCGATAAAGTCAACCGCGAAGATTTGTGGAAAGCAGCAGCCAAATTAGCCGGAGTTGCTGATGCTGATATTCCGAAAAGTACGTCTCGCGGTATTGAGAAGTTCTTTGACGGCAAAGAATTCAACCCGGATCAGCCCGAAGCTTATCTGAGCAGTTTGGCGATTAAAAAAGTGTGATGGGTAAAAGCTTCCCATAATTTAGCCTCGAAAATTTACTCTCGAAAGAAAACACCGCAGAAACAGAGGAGATAAGCAGGATGGCTGTAAGTACAAGTCGGAGAGGTGGAGCCGCTCCGCAAGCGGCGCTGGGCGAGTTTTGGAAGAAGAATTCCCCGAATATATTGCCGCCAATCTTGGGGGTAATTGGATTTCTGTTTGTTTGGCAATTCCTGTCAAGTTCTGGAATTATTAAATTGCCGGGGCCGACAAGCGTTTGGACAGATGAACGGACGCGGATTTTGCTGATGTATCCTTTCATGAACTCCAAAACCTACGGAGTCGGACTATTTTGGCAAACTTTAGCTAGTTTGGAACGGGTGGCAAAAGGCTATACTCTCGCCGCGGCTGTGGGAATTGGCATGGGGGTTGTGGTAGGTACAAATCCTTTTCTAAATAAGGCTTTAGATCCGCTTTTTCAGTTTTTGCGGATGGTGGCTCCTTTGGCTTGGGTGCCGATCGCCCTGGCTGCACTGCAACAAAACGAACCTGCTGCTTTGTTCGTGATTTTTATCACTTCAGTTTGGCCGATTTTGATCAACACGGCTGAAGGTGTGCGCCAAATTCCCGACGACTATAACAACGTTGCGAAAGTGCTGCAACTTACTCGGAAAGAGTATTACCTCAATATCTTGTTTCCGTCGGCACTTCCTTACATCTTCACAGGATTGAGAATTGCGATCGGTTTGGCTTGGCTGGCAATTATCGCTGCGGAAATTGTGATGTCCGGGATTACAGGTATCGGCTTCTTTATTTGGAACGCTTACCAGCAAAACTACATCAGCGAAATTTTGTTAGCTGTAGTCTACATCGGGGCTGTTGGTTTGCTGCTCGATCGCATGATGGCTTGGTTGCAGCAAAAAATTGCTCCCCCTCAAGGAAAATAGTTGTGCAAGTAACTCGCTAAATAATTTTGAGTTTTGAGTTGAAAGATTTGAGTTCAAAACTCGATATTTATATTTCAGGAAACTGCAATCTACACAGGGTTACGAAATCTCCAACAAGCGACAGTTAAAGCTAGCTGCTAATCAAGAAAAACGGGCAGCTAGCGAAATAAGAAACCTACAAAAAAGGCAAGAAAATCATGTCTATTTTGATTGAAATAGAACAACTGGAAAAAGTATTTAATTTATCAGACGGCGGCACATACGTTGCTCTCAAAGGCATCGATCTGGAAATTGAAAAAGGCGAATTTATCTCCTTAATCGGACACTCCGGCTGCGGCAAATCTACGCTGCTAAATATGGTGGCAGGTTTGGATTTGCCGACAGAAGGATTGGTGACAATTGAAGGACAAAGAATCACCCAGCCAGGCCCCGATCGCATGGTAGTATTCCAAAACTATTCCCTGCTACCTTGGCGGACGGTCAGAGAAAACATTACCCTAGCTGTAGACTCGGTGATGAGCGGCTTACCCAAAGCCGAACGCCTCGAAATCATTCAAAAACACATCGACATGGTGGGCTTAACTCCCCACGCCGAAAAACAACCTGCATTGCTATCAGGGGGACAAAAACAGCGCGTGGCGATCGCCCGTGCTCTGGCCCTGCGCCCCAAACTGTTACTTCTAGACGAACCCTTCGGCGCTTTGGATGCTTTGACTCGCGGCAACTTGCAAGAAAAGTTGATGGAAATTTGCCAAGAGTACGAAATCAGCGCCCTGATGGTAACGCACGATGTGGATGAGGCAGTCTTGCTGAGCGATCGCATCGTCATGCTCACCAACGGCCCAGAATCGAAGATTGGCGGCATTCTCGAAGTAGACATCCCCCGCCCCCGCAAGCGGATGGAAGTAGTCTCACACCCCAGCTACTACGCTCTACGTAGCGAAATGATTTACTTCCTCAACCAGCAGAAGCGCGTCAAAAAACTGCGGGCGCGGAAAGTACCCGCGATCGCCCGCCACGGCCTGGAAAAAGTCAACCTCGAACTCGGCTTTATTCCCCTCGCAGCCTGTGCTCCCCTAGCTGTCGCCAAAGAAAAAGGCTTTTTTGCCAAGCACGGCCTCGATGAAGTCCACCTCGTGCGGGAAACAAGCTGGCGCGGCATCGTAGACGGCATCGCCGCAGGTTACTTAGACGCAGCCCAAATGCCCTCTGGGATGGCGATGTGGTTGAGCTTGGGGGGCCACCAAGAGCAGCCGATTCCAACGGTTACAGCCCTCACCATGAGCCGCAATGGCAACGGAATTACCCTGGCGAGGCGCTTTTACGACCAAGGAATCTACACTCTGGCAGACTTTAAAAAAATGCTCCAGAGAACGCCAGCGCAAACGCACCGCATGGGCATCGTTCACCCTTCTTCGATGCACAACCTGTTGCTGCGTTACTGGCTGGCTTCCGGCGGGATTGACCCGGATCACGATGTGTTGCTGACAAATATCCCACCAGCCCAAATGATCGTTGACTTGCAGGGCGGCACTATTGACGGTTTCTGTGTCGGCGAACCTTGGAACTTGCGGGCCTCGATGGAAGGAGTCGGCTTTACGGTGGCGACAGATTTGGAACTGTGGCCGGGGCATCCGGGAAAAATTTTGGGGGTGCGGGAAGACTGGGCAAATGCTTATCCCAACACTCACATTGCTCTAGTCAAAGCTTTGCTCGAAGCTTGCAACTATTGCGCCGATCCAAGTCGCGCCGCCGAGGTTTCGGAAATTGTCGCGGGAAGGGAGTACGTCGCTACTGATAAGAGTTACATCCAACTCGGCGACCCCAAATCTTCTGCTTGCAACCTCGATACTCCGATGCGGGAATACGCCCACCACTTGTTTTCTGGAGAGGGGGTGAATCGCCCAAGCCGCACCGAACAACTCTGGCACATGGTGCAGATGGCGCGCTGGGGCGATACTGTGTTCCCGCGCAACTGGGTGGAAATTCTGGAGCGGGTGGTGCGAGTCGGTGCGTTCAGCACGGCGGCGCGAGAGCTGGGGATGGCTGATATTACTTACACTCGCGGTTCTCTCAGCTTGTTTGACGGCTCGGTGTTTAATGCTGACGATCCGATCGGCTATCTCAACAGTCTGGCGATTAAACGCGATTTCACGATGGCGGAAGTTGTACTTGATTCCGACCGTAGAGTTGCTTAGAGTTGCGTCTGACGATGAGCAACTCGATTCTCTCTAGGGGATATTTTTAAACCCGAAGATCCCCCCTAACCCCCCTTAACAAGGGGGGAACAAGAGAGTTCAAAGTCTCCCTAAAAAAGGGGAAAAAGAGAGTTCAAAGTCAACCCCTACTCCCCAACAACCAGGGGGATTTAGGGGAAAGGAGACTTCAATACAAACGAGAAAAACAGAGGATTTAAGTAGTCTCAAATCGCAACTCACCGTTCAAAATTCCATTATTCGCAATTGCCAATAACCCACTAACAAGTTCCCAAATTATGCTCAACACCACTACAAACCAGACGAATACCAAAACCCAAATCAAGTCTAAGAAAGATCGCCGGAAGCCTTTTTTGGTGATGGAAAATGTTCACAAATCATACCCAAATGGTTACAAGGCTTTAGAAAACGTTAACTTGACTGTAGCTGAGGGAGAGTTTATTACGCTGATCGGACACTCGGGTTGTGGCAAGTCAACGCTGTTGAATATGGTGTCGGGTTTTAGCCATCCGACTCAAGGCAGCGTCAGAATTAGCGGGCAAAAAATTGAGAAGCCGGGCCCCGATCGCATGGTGGTGTTTCAGGGTTACGCTTTGCTGCCTTGGCGGACGGTGTTTGAAAATGTTTATCTGGCGGTTAATGCTGTATTTCCGAATAAGTCGAAGGTGGAAAAAAATGCGATCGTCAACGAGCATTTGGCGATGGTGGGGTTGACTGAAGCTGCCCAGAAAAGACCGCCGCAAATTTCGGGGGGGATGAAGCAGCGGGTTTCGATCGCCCGCGCTTTGGCAATTCGCCCGAAAGTGTTGATTTTAGACGAACCTTTTGGTGCTCTGGACGCAATTACTAAGGAGGAATTGCAAGAAGAGTTGCTGAAAATCTGGAACGATCACCGCTGTACGGTGTTGATGATTACTCACGATATTGATGAAGCGCTGTTTTTGGCAGATCGACTGGTGATGATGACTAATGGCCCGTCGGCGACAATTGGCGAAGTTTTGGAGATTCCTTTTCCGCGTCCGCGCGATCGGGTTCAAATGATGGAAGATCCGGAATACTACAATTTGCGGAACTACGCCCTAGATTTCCTGTTCCGTCGTTTTGCACATGATCACGATGCCTAATCAGTTGGGAAATCAAAGTTAAAGAGGAGAATTATGAGACTTCTCGAACAATTTTAATTCTTGTGGGAAGGTGGTTTTAGGCATCCTGCAGGCCCTTGACTTACTTTTTTTGCAAAAGTCTATTGAAAAGTTGAAGCCCCAGTGTTCCCCGATTTCAGGGGAACAGCGCTGCGGGCGCAATTTTCCCGATCCGGTTGGGTAAACTGAAGCTTAATGGTGGGCGAGAAGTTTTTTCAGACGTTCGGATCTTTTTCCGATATTTTACGTCTACCAGCGAAGAGACCCGATTGCCTAGCTGTCGGTAAGCTGGCATGAACAGAGCCCACCTTCGATCCGAGGGTGGGCTTCTTCTTGATGTTATTAACCGTTTGTGGGCGATCGGTGGTTGGTACATTCCACCCTTGGAAGTGGCACACTGCGGGAACGTTTATCGGTGTTTCATGGGTTAAGGCTGTTGTCAATATAGCGGTTTTCAGTGGAGTGAAGTACAGACGATCGGGTAGGGAAACGGCTGATCCTAACTGTGGCGCGGGGTTCTGTGACTTTTAACAATTGGTATCACTCAGGTTTGCACGGAAAACTCCTCTGGATCGATTCCCCAATTTACCCAGCGAATTGCCTCTTTAGCCGTTAGCGAAGCCCTCGAAGAGGATCGCACATCAGGCGGCACTCGCAAAGCGTGAATGAATCCCGTACTCGGACAAGTCATTTTTAACAAATAAACAGGATTTGCATTATTCACCCGATCAAAATCATCGTCAAACTCGATGCTTAATAAAGTGTATTCCTGCCAACTATCTAATTCTGTCACCGCGAATTCTTGAATTATGCGATCGTAAGTAATTCCCTGAATTAACCCGCGCCGAATTTCTGCATTCTGTTCCTTCAACACCCACTTAGGATCGCGAATTAAATAACTTACACTTTTAATTGTTATTGTGGGACGCCCATCCCACAATCTTGTGGAAGTTATTTAATTCTCATTCCTTAGACTGCGACTGGTGCGGGTGCAGGCTACCTTACCATTCGGGTAAAATCACGCCGTGATAGGCATAAATCGAAACACCGTCGGCCAATTGTACCGCTGGTTTTCCTTCGGCGTGCAAGCGGTGGTTGCTGTCATGGCACGACCTCCTTTAACTATATTTATAGCAATTTGAATTCACCAAAGTTTGCCAGCACATTGGTATGGTGTGTCCGATCCCAAAAAAGATATTTAAATCGAAACGATAGATTTCTGACGCACCATACAAGTTGATTTAACTATTATATTATCCTTGAAATGTGGCAACCGAAACCCGATCGCGCCCTGCTTCTTTCGCCCGATAAAGTGACTCATCGGCCATCGCAATTAGCTCACCAGGCTGCGATTTCGCCCCCGGAATGCAGCAAGCTACACCCAAACTCAGCGTCACATATTCGCTGACAGCAGACTTATCGTGAGCTATGTGCAAACCCCGCACCTGTTGTGCGATCATTTCAGCTACGGAAGTGGCACCTTCAATATCGGTATTCGGCAAAACTACTACAAATTCTTCTCCACCGTAACGCGCTACTAAATCTGCCGCTCGCTTTACCGAATGCTGGATCACCGTCGCCACTTGCCGCAAACATTCATCCCCCGCTTGGTGCCCATAAGTGTCGTTGAAAAGTTTGAAATAATCAATGTCGCACATAATTAATGACAGCGGTGCTTCTTCCCTCGCCAAACGCCGCCATTCCGTATCAAGGTATTCATTAAAAGAGTGGCGGTTTCTGACCTCAGTCAAACTGTCGTAATTTGCCAAATACTGCAAGGCTCGATTCACTGTTTCTAACTGCTGTTTCTGCTGCTGCAACTGACGGTTGAGCTCCGCCAACTGCTGTTCGGCTGAGTGCGATCGCAACAAATTTCTCACCCTCGCCAGCAATTCCCTCTCGTCAAAAGGCTTTGAAATGTAATCGTCAGCACCCGCATCCAAACTTTCGATCCGAGCGTCCATCCCCGATCGCGCTGTCAAAAAGATTACCGGAGTAGATTTCAATTCTGGCGTGTTCCGAATCTCCTTGAGCAAATCCAGTCCGTTTTGTCGGGGCATGATTTGGTCGCTCACAATCAAATTTGGCTGCAAACTTTTGGCTTTTTCTAAACCTTCAACCCCGTCCCTCGCCACAGCGACTCGATAGTACGGAGTTAATAAAGTTTGGAGGTAAGCCAGCAGAAAATTGTTGTCTTCTACTACCAGCAACAGCGGTAATTCTCTGCTGTCACTTGTTAATTGTTCTAGATAATTTTTGTCGTCAAAACTGTTAGGTTCCGGCAGCGTGGCCTGGGGTGTGGCCGCCCGGATATTTCCCGAACCCCACTCTCCAGATCCGAATCCAGTCAGTCCAGCCAATTGGGCGATCGCACTCACCAACTGATTCGCTTCCACCGGCTTCGACAAATGCCTCTGAAACCCCGCCTCCAGCGCTTCGGCCGAATCTTGTTCCTCAATCCCTCCCGTCAGCGCCACGGCCGGCAGTAGTTCCCTGTGCTCGGACATTTCCATGGCTCTGATGCGGCGGATTAAATCGCAGCCGTCGGCTCCCGATACCGTCATATCGCTCACCAACACGTCGGGGCGCGACTGTTGCAACTCCGCCATCGCTTCGGCGGCGCTACCCACCGCTGTTACCTTGGCTCCAAATGCTTCGAGGCCAGTTTTGAGAAATTGCCGGATTTCGGCGCTGCTTTCCACCACCAGGACTTGCTTTCCCGCTAGGGGTTTGGAAACCGATCCGGGTCTGCTTTCGCTTTGGGCGATCGCAGCAGTGCGATCGTCGGGTGCATTTTTGTTGGCGCCCGGTAGCAGCACATCAAAGGTCGCCCCCTGACCGAGACCGGGACTCGAAGCCCAAACACTTCCCCCGTGCAGTTCCACCAACTGTCGCACAATTGAGAGTCCGAGCCCAAGCCGATTTTGTTCCTTGTTCTGGAAGTTGTCTGCAGGGCGGAAGTAGTCAAAGATGTGCGGCAGAAATTTGGGGTCGATGCCGCAACCGCTGTCGCTGACCCGAATCAACACGCCCGACTCAGTAGGCTCGATCCGCACTTGAACTGGGTATGGTGTGGATTCTGGGGTGAATTTGATGGCGTTGGCCAGGAGGTTCCAGACTACTTGCTGCAAGCGTTCTGCATCCGCCAAAACGTAGCTGACGGCGGGGTCGAAATGTTTTTCTACGCGGAGGTTTTTAGCATCGGCGGTGGGACGGAGGGTGTCGATCGCAGATTCCACGATCGACGGGAGGTGAACTTCGCCGATGTTCAGGCACACTTTCCCCCGCAGCAACCGCGAGAGGTCGAGGAGATTGTCTATTTGCCTGTTTTGTAATTTGGCGTTGCGCTCGATGATTTCCAAAGCGCGGGTGGTGGTGGCTTCGTTTAAATTGCGGGATCGAGCTAGCTGCGCCCATCCCAAAATCGCGCTCAGGGGCGATCGCAGTTCGTGGGAGGCGATCGCCAGAAATTCGTCTTTTGCCCGGTTGGCTTCGGCTTGGGCTGCTTCCACGGCTTTGCGATCGGTGATGTCGAATCCGATCGCCAAATACTGACAGGGTTTTCCCTTACAGTCCAACAGTGGAACTACTGCTGCGTACACCCAATAATCACTTCCATTCTTGGCTTTATTCTGAATGTCTCCTTGCCAAACTTCACCTTTGGCAACAGTTAATAGCAGATTTTTGATTATTTCCGAAGATTTATATTCCGAATGGAGGATGCCGAAGTGGCAGCCGATTAGTTCGGCTTGCGAATAGTTGGAGATTGAGCAAACTCGATCGCTGACATAGTTGATAATTCCTCGCGCGTCAGTCCTCACAGCAAGTGCCGATTGGTCGATCGCTCTTTTAAAATCTAAACATTCTTGTAGCGACCACTCTAGTTCTTTTGTCGTAGAAAATTGACCTAGCCGATCGGACGCGTTTTGTTGCTGGCGATCGGGCTTATCCTTGCTCCGTTGTTGGATTTCCATTGCTTCTATTTTCCCCTGACGGCTGACACCTAATCTACTCGCATCCTGATTCATTATCACAATTTGCTTTCCCGCACCGACGGGTGTAATATTTTGTATCTCTTCATCTTCCTGAAAAATTGGCAGGTACCACATCCACTCGGGAGTCAACTCAATTTTTGTTTATTGTTGGCTAAAGTTTGTCAATCTGAGGACTGATTTTTTCAGATCTAGGCGATCGTCGGCTGCTAGCTCATTCGTTTTTATCTTTTATATTCTACTAGGGGGAATCACTGAGAAATTTATGGTGTGGAGTACACACCGACAGTTGCATTCTTGTTTGAAACGGGTATCATAACCGTCAACTTTTTTCTCACAATTACTCCTAGTATCTGGCACAAAGCCTCGTCTTCGGAAGGCTTTCGAGTCTGTGGCATTCTGCCTCCTCTGCACAGAAGGAGATATATGTGCAGGGCTAGACAGTTCCCCGATCAGGGGCGGGTTGGGGCGCACAAAGTCCCTGTCGGGCGATCGTCCATAACTTCTTTTAAATTATTTTCTTCAACATCTTGACAGGTTTGTATATTTTTTGTATTATCAAATGTAATATGTCGTCAGAGAAGAGAGTCGGGAAACTGCCTTGACGCACTCAACTATTAACAATTTGAGGAAAATAGTCTGTGAATTTAGACGCTGTACGCGAGCACTTTGAACAAGAAGCATTTGATTATGACGGCTTAACTCCTCGCCTCATTCCGCGCTATCGCGAACAACACGATGTAATATTGCAGTTAATCCCTTCTGAAACTAATGCTAACATAAAAGTTCTGGACTTAGGCGCGGGAACTGGCATACTGTCGGCTCTGATTTTGTCAGCATTTCCTCAAGCAAAAGTCCTCGCCTTTGACATGGCTCAAAATATGCTGAAAACTTGCCAAACTAACTTGTCCGCTTTCCGAGAACGGCTGACCTTGCAGCAAGGAAACTTTGCCGAAGATGATTTCGGCAGCGGTTACGATTTGGTAGTTTCAGGGTTGGCAATCCACCACCTCGACAGCGCAGGTAAACAACAGCTATTTCACAAACTTTTCCACTCGATGAATCCAGGGGGAATCTTGCTAATTCGAGATATTGTCACAGGTGCTACTCCCAGGCTGACTGAGCAATACGAACAGTTGTGGCGGCAGTACATGAAAGCTAACGGAGAAGACGATGCAGCCTGGTTTCAAAAATATCGAGAAGAAGATATTCCCTCCTCTGTGGAAGAGCAGACAAAGTGGCTTGCAGAAGCTGGTTTTGCCGACGCAGGATGTCACTGGCGCTATCTAAATTTTGCTGTTTTTGGCGGAGTTGTCCCCAGGTAGAAGGCCTTCGGCAAAATGCAGAGTTTTGGATAATTATCAAAAGATAAAACGCGTAAAAAACTGCACCCATAAAAGTTTTTGGTTCCCGGACGCCTCACCTAATTATGTAAGTGCTTAAGGCTGAACCTTACCGCTATAATTCGCGCGTGAGACCATTTTTTACGTCCGGGAATCATTTTCCCAAACCTGTAGAGGCGGGTTCACTCAAACGCCCTCTGGCAGTGCAAACAGATTCAACAAACCCGCCTCCCATCAACAAGATAACCCGTTATTGACATTTTGTAAAAGGTGATTTAAAAGCTCAATAAATAAAGTAAAACTATGAACGATTCTCGATTAGTAAAAATCAGCAGATATCTCAGCAAACACCTGCGTCACGCGCCCTCGCGCATCGGCATTGAACTCGCTCCCGGTGGCTGGGTTCCTGTTAGCGAACTCCTCGATGCGTGCCAAAAAAATAACTTTACCCTTCAGCTTGCAGAACTCAAAAAAGTAGTCGCGCAAAACGACAAGCAGCGCTTTTCATTTGACTCCACAGGCACTCTAATTCGTGCCAACCAAGGACACAGTGTAGAGGTTGACTTGCAGTTAGAACCCGCGGTTCCCCCGGATATTTTATATCACGGAACAGGTAGCACCGCCGTCGAGTCTATTCTCACTCAAGGAATTAGGAAAATGTCGCGGCATCACGTTCATTTGTCGGTGAATATCCCGACGGCGCGCCAAGTAGGTGCAAGACATGGCATCCCGGCCGTCTTTACTGTAGATGCCGCAGCAATGCAACGCGACGGTCATACATTTTACTGCTCGGAAAACAAAGTGTGGTTAGTAGATTTTGTGCCGCCAGCTTATCTCAAAATAACTTGATAATTTTCCTTCTTTTTGTAGAATGTGTGCCACAAAAAATGTAAAATAAGAGTAAGTAGGACTTTGGCAAAATGAGTGCGGAATATATGGGCGATCGCGAAAACAATTTTCATCAAAACAATTCTCAAAATAGAGGTCTGCTAGGCTCTGGTTGGCGACCTTTTTACCGTCAATTTGATTGGCAACACCTGGTACATTTAGCGTCTAGCGACCCCCAAGAACTAGCTCAAAAAACTTTAGGTGCAGCTAGCGATATTGCCGACGCAATGGGAAGACACCAATATACTTGGTGGGCCAATATTTTAAATGTATTTTCGGAAAATACTCGCTACGAAATTGATGAATTTTGGGATTACATTACTCCGCAGCCAGTTTACCCGGATTACCGCTACAAAGATGTTTTAGTTACCGAAACGCCTGTGGTGCAATTGGTCAGCCGCGCTAGCATTCCCATCGACTACGTTCTCAACAAACTCCAAGAAATTACTGTTTTCAAAGTTCTGGATTTGCTAGGGAAACCGGATGCAATTACCCAGTCTTTTATGGAGAGACATTTTTCTTATCCCCCGGAGCGGTTTGTTAGCTGGGAACGCTTGGAAGTTTTGGGTACTGTTTATGCTTCTTGGGCTCGATTCGGCTGCTGGCTGCAAATTGACAGCTACGATAGGGGAAGACGCTGTTACACTCTGATTTGCCAAGATATGGCGCCGCTCGTTAGCAAGGCAACTTATAATTTAGCGGTGATTCTGGGCGGGTACAAAAGCCGCGTCGGACAGGTTCACAGCCAGTTCCCAATTCGCACGTTTTCTGCGGAGGTTCAAAGTTTTACTGATACAGTTCAGCAGGCAATTTTGGATCAAAATCAGTTGGCTGTTTTGGTTAGTGGCGAACCGGGAACAGGCAAAACTGCTTGGACGCAAGCGGTAGCCAAGGAAATTTTAGTGCCGCTGGGTTATGTGATTTTTATCTTAGACCACGATGCTGTGGAAAATTTTGTGCCACCGAGTTATTTGGAGCGGATTTGTATTATTATCAATGAGGCTGATAATTTGGCTCAAGATCGATCGACTGCAGAAGCACAACGCACTAACAAAACCGAACATATTTTGAGTTTGCTGGATGGCACTTTGTATCAAAGCGTTATCGACGAAAACGGCATTCAATTTCAGCAAAAACTCGTAGTTTTGATGACTTGTAACACGACGGAAAGATTAGATCCTGCAATGTTACGGAAAGGGAGAGTGGATTTTACCAGTGAATTTACGCACAAATTTGTTTGAGCGCTATCTTGGATTATCAAGCTATCTGGCGATCGCACTGGCTACACGATCTCATAGTCGGGGGACAAAACAGAGCACTCCAGTCCCCTCCGACTATTCCGGCGGCGCCGACGCGATCTATGCCTAATGGTCAAACAGCAGGCGGGCACTAGATTTGCTCTTAAATTGACACTAATGCCTATAGACATATCCCCATCAAAAATGATATCAATGATGGGTGATACCCTCTAAGGGTATCGTCCGAGAGAGCAAATCAGGGAAAAACAGCATTTTTGGTCTCAAACAGAATTTTTCAAACTTGACAGCTATGGAGGAAATCCCAAACCGTGCAAACTAAGCCAGTTCAGCAAAAAATTCAGGGACTGGGAAGGTACGTTGACGGGACTTTCCCGATCGCCCAACAACCCGCAGAGGCAACCGTGTCGGAGAGTAAAGACAGATTTCGGCGGTTTGTGGAGCGCTCCGCCGAGGCCGTGGCAATGGTAGATTGTGAAATGCGCTATCTGTCGGTTTCTCGTCGCTGGGAAACAGATTGCGGGTTGGGCGACGGCGAGGCCATCGGCCGATCTCATTGGGAACTGTTCCCGAATCTCCCGGAATATTGGGAGCAAAATGCCCAGGCTTGTTTGAGGGGAGTTTTGGAATACAGCGAGTTTGTGGCAGGGCGATCGATCGCATCTGTATCAGGAAAAATCGCAAGCGGCTGTGTTAGCGAGCCGGTAAGATGGGTATTTCAACCTTGGAAAAATAACGAAGGTGCGATCGGCGGTTTGATTTTGTTTGCATCTAAGGTAGGTGAGGCTTCCGCTCAAACCAATTGCTATAATAAATTTCAGTCCGAGGTCAAAAGTAAGCAGTTAGAAACAATACCGCAACTAACTCAAATTGCCCTCGAAAATGCTGCTGATACAATCTTTTTTAGTACCTCCGACGGTCAAATTTGCTACGCGAACAAAGCCGCTTGCCATCTTTTTGGCTACTCGGAATCGGAACTGCTAAACATGAGGGTTAGCGACATCGATTCGCGGTTGCCAGCATCGGATTGGCGTGAACACTGGGCTCTTCTCAAGCAGCAAAACAACCTCACTTTTGAAACCAGTTACAAAACCAAAGACGGCGCCAGTTTTTCCGTCGAAGTTAAAGTCAATTATTTAGTATACGGCGGCTGCGAATACCGCTGCGCGATCGCCCGCGACATTTCCGCTCGCCTCGCAGCAGAATCAGCGCTCGTAGAGGCAAAAGAGCAACTTCAAGCAGTTTTGGACGCGGTGCCGGGATTAGTTTCTTGGGTAAGTTCCGATTTGCGTTATTTGGGAGTAAACCGACATTTAGCTAGCGCTTACAAAATGCCAGCCGAACTATTTTTCGGTCAAAAAGTAGGTTTTTTAGAGACAAGTCCCAAATTTAACGATTTAGTATACGATTTCTTTGCAAACCATAAAAAGAAAACATCTCAAGAAGTAACAGCGAGCATCAGAGGAGAAAATAAAACTTATCTAATAGTGGCTCAAAAATACCATAATAATACGGCGGCGGTATTTGTGGGATTGGATATTACAGACAGCAAACAGTCTCTTTTAGCTTTGCAAGAATCCGAAGAACGCCTGCGACAACAAGCGGCAAAATTAGAGCAGACGCTGTTAATTTTGCAGCAAACTCAAACTCAACTGATTCAAACAGAAAAGATGTCATCTCTGGGGCAGTTGGTAGCAGGAATAGCCCACGAAATTAACAATCCAGTTAGTTTTATTTCTGGCAATGTCAGCCACGCCACTGGCTACATTCAAGAACTGCTGCGAACGATCGAGCTTTACCAAAAGTATTATCCCCATCCCGTGCGGGAAATTCAAGATTTGATAGAAGAATTAGACTTAGACTTCATCAAAAAAGACTTGCCAAAACTGCTAAATTCCATGAAAGTCGGTTCGGAAAGGATTCGCGATGTCGTGCGATCGCTCCGCTTGTTCTCGCGTACCGACGAAGCCCAAATGAAGCCGGCTGATATCCACGAAGGTTTGGATAGCACTGTGCTGATTTTGCAAAATCGCCTGCAAGCTAAAGGGGGACGGCCAGGAATTTCTCTAGTTAAAGAGTACGGAGATTTGCCACGAGTTCACTGCTATGCGGGACACTTAAACCAAGTGTTCATGCACTTGTTGACAAATGCGATCGACGCTTTGGAAGAAGGGGGGAGAAATGCCGAAAAGTATGGTAAAATTCAAAATCAGTCTTACTTAGCTTCAGCCAAGTCGAAATCTGAAATATTCAATCCCGAAATTCGGATTCGGACTTCCGTGGTAGGGGAAAACGAAGTTACGATCGCCATTAGTGACAACGGCCCTGGCATGACTGAAGAAGTCCTCGACTGCATCTTTGACCCTTTGTTTACCACTAAATGTTCAGACACGAGCACTGGTTTGGGTCTAGCAATCTCCCAGCATTTAGTAGTAGAAAAGCACGGCGGTAAGTTGCACTGTGTTTCGCGTCCGGGAGAGGGAACGGAGTTGATAATTAAAATTGCGATCGGCAACGATTAATTGGCTATTTACAAATAGGAAATAAGATGGTAATTGAGTGGCTAAAATTTAAAGTACCTCAAGAAAAGTGGGAGCAGTTTATTCAACGAGATCAGGAAGTTTGGACGGCGGGACTAAAAAGTTGGGACGGTTTTTTAGGCAAAGAAATTTGGGTAGATCCGGTGGAAAATGAGGTGGTGATGTTGATTCGCTGGGAAACTAGGGAGAAGTGGAAGTCGGTTCCGCAAAGCACAATAGATGAGTTGGATGCCCAAATGGGCGATTTGCACATTGCGATCGCCGAAAGTCGCGAATATCAAGTTCGCAAGTTTTTACATTAGTTAGTCACCAGTCAGTTGAGCGTGGTAATTTTTGAAAGATTAATCATGCGTTTTACCTTGATTGTACCGCAGACATCGATTTGGTATTTGGTGTGAAGGGCGATCGAGCTGGGTACAATCATCGCAGTGTTTGGTATCTGGTGTTAGGGGCGATCGCACCACCCCTTGCTTTCCACCTATGCAACCACAGATAACCTGGAAACTTTCGGATCTGATTTGTTGTGCTCTATGCGCTACCTAAACAGTGACAGACTTGGCAATTTTTGCCAGCAATCGCAACGCTTCATTGACAGAAGCTGAGTCTCGAAATATTTCTGCTACGTCTGGATCGAGAATCACAACATTACTTGATTTCATATAGGCTTCATAGTATTTGCCACGGACACCACCTGAAAAATCGTATTCAGGTCTCATCTCGTCATTAATTGTTACTTCAGGTTCCTGACTCATAGCTTTTTCTCTCTTGTCGGGTGGCTAAACGGGCGCTGATTAAACGCACTTCACCTTGTCGTTCTGTATGGGACACAACAAAAAGGCGCTGTAAATTTGATTGACCGATCGTTAAAAGACGGAACTCACCTACAGAGTGGTTAGGGTCAGAAATTGTAATAGCCAGTGGATCTCCGAAGACAGTGACAGCTTCTTCAAAAGACACACCATGCTTTTTGGCATTACTAATCGCTTTGTTTGAGTCCCACTGAAACTTCATAGATCTATTGTACTCTCAAGCAGAAGAGGGAGGTTGGCAATTGCCTAGCTTACTTCTGTATTTTACTATTTAGGGCAAAATGGCGAAAATCAAAAATGTCAATGTGACTGACTTCTAGGAACTCATAGACTCTGAGGAATGTTGAACTGCTGCTGTAGCGCTGTCATGGCTTTCTCGACTGGGATTCCTTCACCTCGATCGAAGCTTTCGAGTCCTTTGCGAATGCCGATGATAGCTTCGAGGTAGTCGATTCGTTCTAGCAGTTGTTCGTAGGTATTAAGTTGGGGGTTTGGAGTGGATTTTAGCGATCGTACCAAACTGAGAAGATCCGCAAGCAGTTCGTCAGGGGTGCTATCTATTTCTTGGATGAGGAGTTCTTTGATGGTCATCGCGGCATCTCACGAGGATTGATACTTTGATTGTAACGGCGATCGCTATTAGTTTTGATGGGCGATCGCACTTGGTAGAATCATCGCAGTGTTGGGTATTTGGTGTGAAGGGATCTCGCGATCCCTTGGACAAGCCTTGCAAGAGCGCGATCGCACGCTACGCAATCTGCCCGCTCAATGGCAATGATTTTGAGATATACTTGTACCTAAATATAGGAGGTAAACTTTACACTTTGAGTTTAGATCCGAGTAGTTTAGATGAAATTCGAGAAGATATCGCTAAAATTGCCAGTCGCTATGGGGTCTTTCAATGTGTTGAATGCAGTCAGGCTATCAAAGAGTTCTTGACCATCAGAAACCTAAATGGTAAGCAGATTAAACTGGATTTAGAAAGGCAAGACCTACCTTGGTCAGTGATTTATGATTTACGACGACAGCAGCAAATTGCTACTAATGGCTACCATCAAGGGATATCAATTACAATCGACGAACAGGAAATTGTGTTTGATAATATAGATTGTAGTGGCGTGAATCGGCAGGAATGGCTACAAAATTTAACATCACCTACTCTGGAACTGGGTATGGGAAGTTTTAAGATTATAGAAGAGGAATTTTGAGCAGCAAAACTTACAGTTATTTTCAAAAAAATGAGGTGAAAAATGCACGATTTATATACGCTAATTGAGAAAATTAAGAAAGCTCCTTCAATGTACTTGGGACGACATTCAATTATTTGTCTTCAGGCTTTTTTATCGGGTTACAGCGTTGCTAAATATGAGTTAGGAGAACAGCCAACGAAACAAGATAGCGATTTTATGCAGTTTCCTGAATGGATACGAAAAAGATTCAACCTGCAGACTAGCCAATCTTGGGCTAACGTCATTCTGTTTTATTCAGAGGATGAAAGCAAAGCACTCGATCGGTTTTTTGAGCTGTTAGATGAGTTTATCGCTCGGAAGTCTTCTGCTGACATTTTAGACGAAGGGGGATTGGATATGGAGGAAAAAGTGCAAGTTTTCAGGAGTTGATAGAAAGGGCGATCGCACTCCGTAGAATCATCCTACTGTTTGGTATTTGGTGTGAAGGGCGATCGCTCTTTCATTTTAGGCGATCGGTCATCAGAAACAAGAAAGGGCGATCGCTGTTTGTTTTGATGGGGCGAGATCCTTCCTCCTTACTCTGGCGATGTTAAGATCCAGGATTCCAACTCAAATGGCTGAACTGCTTGAATCCGTTGGAAGTCTCGATCGGCCGTCACTAGGGTGAGTTGATGCTGGATTGCAACGGCGGCAATCCACAGGTCATTTTCGCCGATGCCCAATTGAGTCATGTTGGTTCTACGGCGTTGGGCTTTGTCTTTTGGGGCGTAGCGATCGAAAACTGCCGCTTTAAGATTGCCGTAAATTTCGGCGGTGGTTTCGTCGATGGGGTAGATGTATAGCCCAAGCAGGAAGCGTTGAACTAGGGCAAGATTTACCTGTCGTTGTTGCGATCGCGCCGCCATGTCAATCAGTTCACCCTTGACGATGGTGCAGGTGGCGATCGGCTCATCCCCAAGGTTAGCGAGGCGATCGAGTATTTGAGTGTTGCCTAGTAGGGCATAACTACAATGGTTGGTGCCCTTGAAGAAACATTATTCAAAGGGATTGGGGCTGTAGTCAAATTCGGTTTCGCCGCGTGAGTTTTGGACGGCTTCTAGACATTCTTGGAAGTCGTCACCTGACCAAGTGCCGATTGTCTTGAGGTGAGCGAGGAAGGATTTAGCAGATGCAATCGAAGGTTTGGTGGAGAGAGATGTCACGAAGGTGAGGGCTTCAGCAAGCCTTGTGCTGGGCAAAGCTTCGATTGCTTGGAGGAGTTGTTCTTTGATGGTCATAATGGTGTGCGGGGGTTCTTGACTTATGGGCGATCGCTCTTTCATTTTAGGCGATCGGTCATCAGAAACAAGAAAGGGCGATCGGTCTTGATGCGCTATCGGGCGATCGCACTTCCACGTTGATCTAAACTGGAAGCTTGGTCTTGAGGTGTACAAGGTCTTCAAGCTGTTCACGAAAGACTCTAACTCGCTCAAACAAGGTTTTTCCAGTGTCTACTAAAGCTTTGGGAGGAGCACTGACTTCTAGATTGGCGATACGCCCCTTAATTGCCATCCGAGCATAGAAAAAACGCCATCTTTGCCTGTTAATCTGCACCACAAACCAGAGCAAATCGTTGAGGCTCATCTTGTACTTGGGCAACAAAACCCGAACTGAACTGCCACCGTTGCCCCTTGCCATAAATGACCAGGGCTGTAACGCTGCTTTGCCAAAAGCAGTAATCGTGATGCCGCCTTGCTCAAACACCTCCTCTGGAACAGGATCAATCAAGCTGATAATGCTGTTGGTCGAGTCACCACTACTTATATAGGGAATCGCGCCTTCAATGTAATTTTTTTCACCTATCGAGCGTCCATTCTTAATGTCGAAGTATTTGGAAAGTGTTCCATGAGTTCCATAAGGTAATTCATTACCGTCATCCTCTTCATCTGCAACCCCAAAATCTTCAAGAACAACATCAGCCAAGTCTGGCATCAAAGTCACCGCTTCAAAGATGCCGCGCATAGCTTCACTTCGTAAACGTTCAAATTCGCGTTCTGAGAGTTTAGGTTGAGGTAGCCATTGTTGTGGACTCCACTCGATATTGCTCATGGGAGAATGTCACATCCTTCTACGACTGTGACTAATTCAGAAATCACCGTTTGACCTTTCATAAAAACATGAAATTGGTTGACAATCTCATCAATCTGATTGCCTGCTCGTTCCACACGCTTACCCTTAAGCTTTTCATATCCATCATTCCAAATTCGCGCCATGAATATTTTGTCAGTTGAGGCAAGAGGTACATGAGCTTCAGCAACCATGATCGAGGTTGGTGCAGCAGTCGGGTAAAATAAGTCTTCAGGAAGGCTAATCATGGCGAGGAGTTTATGTTTGAGTAGAAAACGTTGTCGCCATGCGTTGTGATCCATATCGGCGAAAATTCCAGCATATACAACTACAGTCAATAATCCACCTGGTTCTAGTGCATCCATTGCTCGGTCAACAAATAGATACTCCGGCTCCTCGTCTTGGGAAAACGGCGGGTTTAGAAACGCTCTAGTGCATCTACGATTTACAATCGAGAATATATTTTCGTCAAAGCAGCTTTCGTTATAAATATGACTTTTACCATCTCCTCGAAAGAACATATTGAGCATCGAAAGCGCCCAAACAGTCGGATTAGTATCAAAACCAATAATTGAATCTTTGACCTTCTCAATTTCAGCAGCACTACGAGCTTGTTGCATCATGGCATCAAATGCAGCAACGAGAAAACCGCCTGTACCCGCAGCAATATCAATAATCCGATCTCGTACACTAACTCCAACTAATTCGGCACACATCCGCGTAATATGTCGTGGTGTGAAAACAATTCCCAGGGCATTGTTATCATAGCCATAACGCAAAAATGCTTCATAGAACATTCCCAAAAAATCAGCATCCGTTTGTATGACTGAGCGAACATTGAGGCGTTTTAGTGTATTGACTACTCGACCAATATAAGGAGAAAGGCGATTAAAATCTGCCCCGGATAAACGAAGAGCATCTTTGAGTCGTTGTTTATTTTTATCTGGTAATTTGTGGGCGCCATTAATAGCACTTTCAGCTAGTGTATTAACTGAGGATAACGCATTAGTAGGAGTTGTATCAATTTGTCCCTGGTACATAGCCAAAACTAAAGCACCAATCACTTTAGGACGAAGTGGAGCTTCTATTTTCGCAGTGCGTAGAATACGACTTGTTTCAATTGCGGCATCAACAAACTCAGCTTGTGATGGTACACTAACTTTTGTTGAGCCATTATCGGTTTTCAGCGCAATTTCAATTTCTGCTTTGGTTGGAAAAGTAGTTAGGGCGAAGCCATGTGAAGTGAGAGAAATCCATCCCTGATGAGTCAAAAAAGAAACACTGATCTCAAACCCTTTATCTTCTTCTCCCGCAGCACCAACCGCTACTTTGATACTGTATTTACCTGTTGCATTGATTTTTTCAGCGTAATCCTCTGCTTCCTTTTGTGCTTGTTTTAGTTTACCTGCTTCGTTTTTTGCCTCGACAATAATCGTGGGATCACTTACCAAACAGAAAAGAAAGTCCGGGCGTTCGCCTTGAAGACCAATATTATGGAAATAAGCCTCAATTTCTTGCTCCTCTAAAACATCTCCTCCGCTACTAACGTGACGCAGATCCCAACCACGACGTTCAGCTTCACGCCGAACATAATAACGACAACGATTTTCCGATCTTCGATTTTGTTTTGGAGCCATGCACTGTTAACAAGCTAACTATTAATGAGAACGCAACTGCGCTCTAACACACTGTTACAAGGTATAAAACTGCAAGCGTTAAATATCTCAATTTACGCTTTAATACTTCTCCTATTTTCCTTGGCAATCAAAGCTTTGTCTAGCCAAAAATGCTGGATTTTGTTGGCAATTTTGTTGGCTACTCCAACTCGCCTTATGTAAAAAATGTTTGTAAATGCCAGAAAATGTTGGAAAATGTTAGGTATAATACGGAAAATCACAACATCCACCATACTGCATGAATCTTAAGGAAGTGTTAAAAATGGCTGACGAGATGGTGTTTGCCAAAACCGGTCAGCACCTCGATAACTTACAAGAGGCAATTCTGCGAGGTACCATGCAAGGTGAAAAATACACCAAAATTGCCGATGATATTCACTGTAACGAAAGTTATGTGAGGGATGTTGGCTCAAAGTTATGGCCGATACTTTCAGAAGAGTTGGGAGAAGATGTTAATAAAAAGAATTTCCGATCGGCAATAGAGAGATTGCAATTCTCCTTATTCTCATCAAATGTTGCACAAGACTCTGTGCAAATTAGGAATATTAGTTTTTGTGGAGAAGGTAGACACCCGCCAGATATACCAAACTCACACCCACCAAATCAGGAAACAGCTAACGCAAAACCAACCAAAACTTTACATCAAGATTTAAGCGAGATGCCGGAGTTGGGTAATTTCTACGATCGCACCCCCCAACTCGACACCCTCACAACCTGGATTATACAACAAAACTGCCGCCTCATCACCATCACCGGTATCAGCGGAATCGGCAAAACATCCCTAGCAGTACAACTCGTACAACAAATCAAAGACGAGTTTGAATACGCAGCTTGGTACACACTAGACGAATTTCCCACCATCGATAAATTTCAATCTAACCTAACACAGCTTTTTTCCCAGTCAGAAAACCCTGATTCATCCCCAACAAACCAGAAACGCTTACCGCTGATTAAGTATTTACAAAACCATCGCTGTTTAATAGTCTTGGATGACGTTCACAACCTTTTCTGTAGCGGCGAATTGGCAGGAAAATATAAACCAGACTACGAAGAATATCGCTCTTTATTCAAACAAATAGAAAAATTATCCCATCAAAGTTGCTTTCTGCTAATCGGTTGGGAACCGCCGAAAGAAGTTCCTCAACTCACAAGCGAAAATACTCCCATTCGTACCTTACAACTCACTGGTTTAGACACTGCGACCGCACAGGAAATCCTCAGAGATAAAGGATTAGCTGAAAGCGATAACTGCGAAGCACTCATTCACCGC
This sequence comes from Microcoleus sp. AT8-A3, assembly GCF_036705675.1. NCBI lineage: Bacteria > Bacillati > Cyanobacteriota > Cyanophyceae > Oscillatoriales > Microcoleaceae > Microcoleus > Microcoleus sp. AT8-A3. The sequence continues at coordinate 30,475 of NZ_JAUBVD010000042.1, read as the reverse complement.
TACCAAGGCAATCCCTTATGGTTAAAAAGCGTGGCGACTTTGATTCAAGAGTTGGGAATCGGCGCGAGTGAGTTATTAATAGATGATACCATATTGTTACCCGAAGATTTGAAAGATGTTTTACAGCAGCAGTACGATCGCACTTCCGAACTCGAAAAACAAGTCATGTCATTGTTGGCGACAGAAAACCAGCCAGTCAACGTCGCCACATTGCTACAAAATGCACAAAGATCATCATCCGATTTGCTAAACGCCTTGCAATCTCTATCGCGGCGCTGCTTGATCGAAAAACAGGAAAGTCTTTACACTTTGCCACCTGTACTAAAGCAGTATATCAAAACTAGACGATCGCACTTAACAAACATCGACAGTGAATAAACATTTCAAACAACACCGCTTGTCAACTCTTGTTTCCTCAAATTCGGCAACAATGCCAAAACATCCAAATACCACCACCAACGCTGAGGTGTAATCTCCTCAAATTTGCGCTTCTGCATTAAATCCACAAATCTCGACAACTCCTCATAAAACTCCCTTGCTTGTTCAACTAACCGTCGATCTGCATTTGCTAATACACCTTTCTCTTCCTCACTCAGTTGAGATTCAACTTTTGCCAACTCATCTCTAAGTTGCAACATTTCTAAATGTTCAGCCCCACTCACATCAGGAAATTCAACCATTACACAATAGTTTTTTACCAAAGTATTCATAACAAATCCTTAACTAAACCTACATAAATAAACATTGAATTAGCCAGGTAGCTTTCCGGTTCCTTTGGAGGAAAAGCCGTTTCTAAAACTCCATCCAAGCCCATCATTACCAGCCATATTGTGTTGTTTACACTGCTGGTAACTGTCGGATAAAACGTTTCTCCGTAGACATACACATAAACTTTAGCATCAGCATTCCTAACAATAAAACTGATAAGTCTATTATATTCTTCAAGGGTCGCGTCCGGCCCTAAATGGCCTAAATTAATCCTTTTGAGTAAATGAGACATTGCTTTTCCAGGTTTCCAGAGAATTCCGTCTCTCACCCGCTCAATTGCCTGCACAACCTCTAATTGCCTACCTTCGTCAAAAATCAACTTTAACCTTATCTGAGAAAAACTGAACTGCAAACAAATATATCATAACCTATTGGGCATTATGGCAAAATTGCTACAAAACGGACAAATATCATCATCAGATTTGCTAAACGCCTTGCAATCTCTATCGCGGCGCTGTGCGAGCGAAAAACAGGAAAGTCTTTACACTTTGCCACCTGTACTGAAGCAATATATCAAAGGGTTGTAACGGAGATGTCGCACCAATATCAATAAGGGGCTTTTTCGTGGGTGGGGGCGGGTTTACGAGATTGTTCGTTTTAGGCAATTATTGTTGGTGAACCCGCCCCTACAAATTTTTGACAGAGGGTAAGATTTCAGTTATACCCAATCCGGCTTAAACACCTCCTTTATTTCTTAGTCTGCAGAGGCAGACTTTGTTTGACAAGAAGCGGTTTCAACCGCCCCATCATAAAGAGTGGTGACTGTGCTATCATAGAATACAAAACTTATTGAGTCGAGTTATATGACCACAATAACTACAGTCACAACAGCCTCAAAACTCGCTGATTACTACCTCTGGTTCGCGAATGATGTAGGCTCCTATCTCAGCAACCACAAGCTACAAAAACTATTGTACTACGCCCAAGCATGGTATTTAGCCTTTGAGGATACACCGCTTTTTGATGAAGATTTTGAAGCTTGGGTGCACGGGCCGACTATCCCGGCTTTATTTTATGAATACAAAGAACAATTTGACTGGAAGCCAATTCTGAAAGAAGTCGAAAAACCAGAGTTTCCCAAAGAAGTACAAGAGTTTTTAGACGAGTTATCCGACGAGTATTTCTTTTGCGATGCCTATGAGTTAGAATTGATGGTGCGCCGCGAAGACCCTTGGATTAATGCTAGAGGTGATTTGCCAAAAGATGAACCTTCTCATGCTATTATTACCAAGGAATTAATGAGAGAATTTTACAAAACCCGTGTCATCGAAGAAAATTAAAAAAGCAGATATACGCCGCCAGCCATCTTTATCTAGCATCAATCGTCTGGATGTAAAAATACCGGAAGGAATTAGTTTTTCTTTCCGGTATTATCAGGATGATAAAGATAAGTTTTCCATTGGCGGTAGAGATGCTAAGTATCTAGCATCTCTATTGAGAAGGCTGCGCGATTTGTCACAATTGAATGCTCAAGAAATTATCAATAATCAGAGTAAAAGTCTGCGCTGTCATGGCATAGTTTGGAAAAATACTACTCAACCTAATGGCTTTGGCATTCCCAATGAAGACGAGCTAGTAAATGTTCCCTACCAGTTTCAAATATCTGCTAATGAATACGGCAGGGTGCATGGCTTTTTTAGTGAAAATGTTTTTTATATTGTCTGGCTAGACCCAGACCACAATCTTTACAGTTGAAATTATGATAAATTTTGAAAAAAACACAATATTCCACATTCCCGACAACTTCGGCGAAATTGGAAATCTAAAAAAAGAACGTTACTCATCAGTCATTTTCAGGACTTACGCATCAAAGCCAAAGAAACCGGGTTTTTCAGGGAATCTGTGGCTGCGACCAAATATTCTCGCAAAAAACCCGGTTTCTGGGACACCATGCGTCCAGGACTAATTTTAAGAAAATTTTGCATAGAGAGCTGAAATAAAATTCACGCTTAAAAAGCCTACTCCTAGTACGAGAATGATAAAGATGGCGATACTGAAAATAGACTTTAGCCGATCGCCAATTCCGGGTTTTTCTGAATTCATTGGTCAATTTTTACAGTAAATTGGAGAGGGGGAATTGAGAAAGAGTAGATTATACCAATGGGCGAACAAAAAGGCAACTCCCGACAAGCTCCAAACGACGATCGCCCTGAGTAGGTCGCATTTTTTAACTTTTAATCTAAAATCTAAAATCTAAAATAGTCTTAGGCATTTTTCGGTGAGCCTGGGCAGCCCGAAGTCGATCGCCCGAACCCGATCGCGCTAACTCCTGTAAAATAGAGGGCGCGTGGGGGCGAAGCTTTTAACAGCCGAAATTAGGGGCGATCGCCACAGGCTCCCAAATACATAATAATATGTCAGTCATCCTTAACTTACTCACAAAGGTAAAAATAGAAGAGTGCCAAGAAATAATCTAAAACATATAACTGAAAAAAGGATAGAAATCGATGCTCCACCCAGTCTCGCAACCTTACCCACAACGAGCAAATACTATGACCCAAAGAGCCGTGCGGAAGCCAAAACCCTCTGTTGCAAACCACTTGAGACCAAGTTTTCCTCAAAGGCACTGGCTGGAGATGGCAGAGTACGCCTCTCTGGCGGCCTCTGGTGTGGGTTCCCTGGCGGTGGCAGTGTCGGGTCAAGCTTTTTACGGGGTTGCTCCCCTAACTTTGGCTTTGTCGCTGAATGTTGCTAACCGGTATCGGTTCGAGCAGCAAGTGCGGGTGCATCAAAATTCGGAAATGGCCCAAGTCCAAAAGTCTGTCAATAAAGTCGAAAAAACGGCGGTGACGGTAATTGTTAAATTACGCAAGCAGTTGTCTGCAGATATTGCAGCGCTGCGCCAGCAAATGGCTGCACTACCTAGGCATGAGGCTGTTGAGGAGTCGATCGATATTCAGCGGCAGTTACTGAGTTTAGGAGAGTCGGTAGCTTCTTTGCAAGAAATCGTGGCGTCTGCTGTGCTCGATGTCCGCCAGCAGGTGAGCGAACAACTGCAAGATTTATCGGTTGGCCAACGGGCGAATCTCCAAGCTGTGGAACAGGCTATAGAGCAACTGCAAAGTGCGACGCAAGGCTTGGCAGAAACTTCTATCACCAGAGACGACTGGGAAGTAGTAAATACTAGATTTTTGGAAATCCAGAAAGTCATGGCCAATTTGCAAAGCCAACTGCAAGCTCCCGCACACCAATCGAGTGCGGATTTGTCGATTGTCCAAGCTCAAATCCACCGTTTGGAACACGAGCAGCAAGAAGTTGTCAAACCTCACCTCAAGCGCTTAATCTCAGTTGTCAAGGAGTTGCAGCACACACCAGAGAACCGTCAGTAGTCATTAGTCAGCAGTCATTAGTCATCAGTCAGAAGGAATACTTTTGCCCTCGGACACGCTCGACACTCTCCGACTCTCCGACTCACGCCCGATCGAGTCCTACTTTTTCGACAACTGTGTTAAAAGATTAAAAGCTAATCTGTCTAGTTCAACTGTTTTCAACCTGTTACAAGAAAAATCAATGACTGCAACCGTAACTATTGCTGATAACCCGTTACTAATCGGTCAAGGATTGCCCCCATTTGACGCGATCGAACCACAACACGTAGTCCCCGCCATCACCCAACTGCTGACCGAACTAGAAGCCTCGCTAGCTGCCTTAGAAGCCTCTGTAGAGCCGACTTGGAGCGGCTTAGTAGAACCATTGCAGCGACTCGGAGAGCGTTTAAATTGGAGCTGGAGCATTGTCGGACATTTGATGGGCGTGAAAAATAGCCCGGAACTGCGATCGGCTCACGAAACAGTGCAGCCGGAAGTAGTAAAATTTTGGAGCAAGCTCAGTCAAAGCAAACCGCTTTATGAAGCTTTTAAAGCGCTGCGGGCAAGCGAAAATTGGGACAGCTTAGAGTCAGCTCAAAAGCGAATTGTCGAAGCCGCTCTCCGAGACGCCCAACTCTCCGGCGTCGGTTTAGAAGGCGAGCAAAAAGATCGTTTTAATGCCATTCAATTAGAATTGGCCGAAATTACTACCCAGTTTTCTAATCACGTCCTCGACGCTACCAAAGCATTCAGCATCACCCTCACAAACAAAGACGAAATTGACGGTTTGCCACCGAGTTTGTTGAGTTTAGCAGCTCAAGCCGCTCGCAGCGCGGGCGAAGAAAATGCGGATGCCGAAAACGGCCCTTGGCGGATTACTTTAGACTTTCCGAGTTACGGCCCTTTCATGCAGCACAGCACCCGCAGTGACTTGCGCGAAAAGTTGTACAAAGCTTTTATCGGCAGAGCAAGTAGCGGAGAATTGAATAACTGGCCGTTGACCGATCGCATTTTAGCTTTGCGCCAGGAAAAAGCTGCTTTGGTAGGGTTTAGCAGTTATGCCGAATTGAGCTTGGCGAGCAAAATGGCTCCCGATGTTGCAGCAGTGGAAGCTTTGTTAGAAGAATTGCGTCAGGCTAGTTATGATGCTGCTGTCAAAGATTTAGAAGAATTGAAAGCTTTTGCTGCCGAAAAAGGCGCGGCGGAAGCTGGGGATTTGAAGCACTGGGATATTGGTTTTTGGTCGGAACGGCGCCGGGAAGAAAAGTTTGCTTTTAGTGCCGAAGAATTGCGGCCTTATTTTGCTTTGCCACAGGTATTAGAGGGATTATTTGGATTAGTAAAGCGGCTGTTCGGTGTGACAGTAACTGCGGCGGACGGTCAAACTCCTGTGTGGCACAAAGATGTGCGCTATTTCCAAATAGATGATGCAGCAGGAAATACGATCGCCAATTTCTATTTAGACCCCTACAGTCGCCCCGAAGAAAAGCGCGGCGGTGCTTGGATGGACGAGTGCGTGGTGCGCGCTAAATTTGTGGAAGCGGGAAAAACAACCACGCGGTTGCCGGTGGCTTATTTGGTGTGCAACCAAAGTCCTCCGGTTGACGGCAAACCGAGTTTAATGACTTTCTTGGAAGTCGAAACTTTGTTTCACGAATTCGGTCACGGTTTGCAGCATATGCTGACAACGGTAGACTATCCGGGGGCTTCGGGCATCAATAATGTTGAGTGGGATGCGGTGGAATTGCCCAGTCAATTTATGGAAAATTGGTGTTACGATCGCGCGACTTTGTTCGGGATGGCAAAGCATTACGAAACCGGGGAAACTTTGCCGGAACACTACTACCAAAAACTGCTAGCAGCGCGCCACTACATGAGCGGCACCGTCATGCTCAGGCAAGTACATTTTAGCAGCGTTGACATCGAATTGCATCACCGCTATCGATCGGGCGGCAACGAAACTGTGGCCGATGTCCGCAACCGTATCGCTAAAACTACGACTGTTTTGCCTCCTCTGGAAGAAGACGCATTTTTGTGCGCTTTCGGACACATTTTTGCGGGCGGGTATGCGGCGGGGTATTACAGTTATAAATGGGCTGAAGTGCTCAGCGCTGATGCTTTTGCGGCGTTTGAGGAAGCGGGTTTGGAAGATGAAAGTGCGATCGCATCTACAGGCAAGCGCTTCCGAGATACAGTGTTAGGATTGGGCGGCAGTTTGCACCCGATGGAAGTGTTTAAAACTTTCCGGGGACGCGAACCGAGCACTAAAGCTTTGTTGAGACACAGCGGTTTAGTTGCTGCTTAATCTGGCTTAATCTAATCTGGAATAATTGGGGATTAATGCGGGTGAATTTCTTTGCATTAATCCCTGTTTTTTTGTTGAATAAGATTTGGGCATATGCTGTATGTTTAGGGTGTTTATACAGCATATTCCATGTATATGTAGTACACACTATCTTGTAGTAAATAAGGTGCGGATACACCCATCAATCTGCAAGTTCTATTTAAAAGGTCGATAAAACTTACAGATTGACGGGTGTATCCGCACCAAACAGCAGGCGATCGCTCTTCTTGTGTGTACCACATCTACATGGAATATGCTGTATCTCAAATGAGTTCAAAAGAACCACTCTTGACACGATGATCCTTTATATCTTGCCCTTAAAGTCAAGTACAATTTATCCCAAATTAGATGAGCTTACCCTGCTGTTTCAACCCCCATACAGTCCGGAAGTAAACCCCATAGAATGACTGTCGGGCTACGTAAAAAAACATTGAAATGGTTGAGATTTGACCAAATAGAAGAGTTGAGAGCAGCGGAGAAAAAATAGTTAAATAAGTTGACGTTGGAAGTTATTGCTTCTTTGAGGGGATGGAAATTTATTTGATAGGATATCTCTGTAGCAGGACTTTAGGAAATTGGTAAGCAGTCGCGCATTTAAATTGTATATTCAGGGCGGGCAGGACGCCCATCCCACAAGACTTTGATTTTTTTTTGACATACAATTTAAAGGCCGCAACAGCTTATAAGTCGGCGCTTTAAAACGCCACTATGTAAACGATGTAAAATGTCTAAATGATCTCTACTGGCTAACTTAAGCCTATTTACATACTGTTACAGTATTCGGTTTAATCCCGCCTACCTACTTAAAACCCCTGTTAGTTTTGCCAGTTCCGGTGGAAAGGAAAATGAGTTGGTCGCTCCATTGTTTATAGTTGCTGTGGGATCTGATAGTTGCCAAGAAAATGTAACCCACTAAAGAATACTTGATAACCTATGGAACAAGTGCGATCGCCCAGTCGAGTTGGATGCTATTAAGTTTGAGAAAAACATCTAAATCTAATGACGATCGCTCGCCTCAACCATTGCCTTTACAAAACCTCCGATTTCCGTGGCTACCTTAATGAAACCTGTCTCAATCATAGGCAGAAGGATTCTTAAGGCAGTTGACTGTACGCCAAAACCATATCGGGAGCATCACATACTTGACTTTCGGTGACTGGATTAGGCCGCGTTGAGTAGGCAATAGCGTGCATATGTTTTACGCGAGCTTGAAAAGTCTTCTCAAATGTGTGCTGTTGAGCAAACTTGAGGGACTTGAACGACATCGATTTAATTTCTTCCCGGTTGTGGCTGAGTTCTGCAATTTTCTTCGCCATCTGTTTAGGCTGATTCATTGGCACAACCCATCCCGTCTCCGACATTTCTGCAATTCCCTCGAATGCTTCGTTAGCATAGCCAACAATCGGCACGCCAGCAGCCATAGTTTCTATGTAAGTACAAGAAGGATCGCCCTGCCGGTGACAGCAAACAAACAAATCAATATTGTTCTTCACAAAGGGGAAGAAATCTGTTTTAAAGTCAGGCACTCCAAGCATTTTTACACAATCATTAAGTTGATTGGCCGCTATTTGCTGGTGCATCATCTCTTCTAATTCACCAATACCACTGATGAACATTTCAAATTTCACCTTCAGTTGTTTGAGTTCTTTAGCGACCTCAAGTAAATGATCTGCTCCTTTCATCTTAATTAGGCGACCTGAGAATACTAGCCGCAGAGGCATATCTGGAGAGCGGTTTTCAGTGCGCCGTTCAATATCAGCTTCTGTTGCTAACATATCCTCGCTAATCCGCGTGTCAAAGAAAAACTGTGGATTGCGATTGATATGCTTGTATTCTTGGTAAGTAGGGGTGCCGTTGCACTGCAATCCATCTGCCATTGCGATTGCCTTGCGCTGCTTATATTCCTGAATGTAAGTCCAAATAATTCTTCGCAAACGGAGCAAGGGATTGCTCGTACTCACATTCACGATTTGTTTGCGAGTTTTCAGACTGTATTCGGAAACGTAAATACACGGTACTCCCGCTATTTTACACACTTTACTGATATGGTTCTGTCTGTATTCCGGGGCTGCCAATACCAGCGAACTCTGATGCTGATGTAGTAAAGCTGGGGTGATTTTGTCAAAAGAAATTATTTCCAGTTTGAATGGCAATTCATCAAGTTTGAATATTTTTGAATCTATCTGGTCGTTGTCTTTTTTCGTTTCTTCCATCATCACCGTAATAGATCCCGACCAATACTCGGCTAACTCACCAACTGCTTCAATCAATTTGCGGGTGAGTAAAACTTCACCGTTTGGCAAAAGCTTTACTTTGAGTGGCTGTACGATAGTCAGATTGTTGTTAGTAAGCATAGGTTAGGGACTCCCTGATTGTAAGTTTTTACGGTTGATGCGGTAGTGAATCTTTGCTGTTCTTGGCAAGGGCTGTTTATCAATATAACAGACATTTACCGAATTTTAATTTCGCCGCCTGATACGAGAAGCATTTCAGACTCGGTTTCGGAGATATCTAATACTTAAGATTGATTCAGCAACTGGATTAGACCTTTATTATTTAATGGGAGGTCTGTTTGATATGTAGCAATCATCTGCGATCTACGTATAAGTGTCAATAATCTTTTCCGAGCTTTACTAAATCTTTATAGTTTAGGGGTAAATTATAAAGAAAAGTGCAATTTTAGGGTGAATTTGGTTAAAGCAATGGCTGTTCTAAGTATTTTTACTTAAGTAAAATCATCTAACTAGCAAGAATGAGCGCGAGTTGCGAATACGGCGATCTCAATGCTTTAAGTAAGTCGATGGGAAAAAACGCCCCTAGGTAAACGAGGGCAAAGTCTCCAAATGCTCTCTAATGGCTGACTTAAACCTGTTTACATGGTGTTACATTATGCGGTTTAAGCAGGTCTACGTAATGAAACCATAGATTTATAACAAATTTATTATAAACTTTACATAAATATATATCTTGTAATATAATAATATTTTTTGACAATTACCCTGGCGAAGTAGAAGGAGTAAAAAAAATTTTTACCCCTTCTGTCTTCGCTAATGCGAAGCCTTGATGCTGAACTTTTCTTTTATAAACCGGATATAAAGGTGCTTGAAAGCCGACTTCACCACGCGGGGCATACCAAAGTCGATCGCCATCATGCTTTCGGGCAACTTCCAATCCAAAACCTTGAGATTTTCCGGCTGCAAAAGCGGAAAATCAATCGCCTCTAAATTCGAGCAAAGCCCCAATCTCATCGCCGCAGCTACAGTGGGAACCGCCTCCGGATCGGCATTAATAATTTCCACTAAAGTTCTGTCCAAAGCAAACACATCATCAGAGGCGGCCAAAATTCCCAAAAACTTAGGTTCGCCCCCACTTGGCCCGTTACCTTCGTGACCGATAATTCCATCCAAAATCGTCAAATTTGGGTTAATTGCCCGAGCAGTTTCTACCAGCATTTCACCGAATCTGGCGCTATCTTTGCCAGCTTCCATGTGCCACCAAGCCTTCATTTTGCCGGGAACGCAGCCGAACAAATTTTTCACGCCCATTGTCACCGTTAATTGAACGTGAGATTTGAGTTTGGGCAAATTAATCACTACATCCGCTTCCATTGCTTCTTTGCAAATTCGCAGATGATTGAAATCTTTGCTGACTGTTTCGTAGCGTTTTCCTTGAAACTCAACAACTGGCAAATTCAGTTCTTCCAACAGAGGCAAATAACCATTAGCTTTTGCCACACCCATCGCGCTACCAAAAGCCGGACTATCGCCTAAAAAGGGTTTTCCTCCCGCCTCAATGACCATTTTAGCGACGCAGTAAACCAATTCTGGGCGGGTGACACATTCTTTTGTAGGGCGAGAACCGGTGAGGAGATTGGGTTTGAGTAAAACCCGATCGCCCGATTTGACAAAAGCCGAGATTCCGCCCAAGGGTGCGAGCAAACTTTCTAAAGATGTTTGTAAAATTTGGCGATCGTAGGAATTGGCCTGAATTAAGCTAACAGCAGACATAATTATGAATTCCTTGGTAATTGGTTATCGATCTGGAATAATATACCTCTTGCAAAAAAGATATATGTTATCATCACAGGTGTTAAATTGAATCCCCTAGAGCCAACTCATAATTGTAAATTGCTGACAACAAATTACAAAGCAGACCATAACGACTCGACAATATTTTAAAAAATTTGAGACTTCGATTAACCTGTTCAATTCCCTATTCGCTCCTGTGCTAAAACTCTATTGTAGTCTTTTTCTCAAAGATACAGTTTCCCCTTTTTAGGTTGATTTTTAGGGAGATAACTATTGGTGCGCTCATTCTTTATCCCTTGATAGCCACTATCTTGTAAGCTATTTGTTTCGGGATGAAAATTAATTTTATTTTTTTAGTCGAATTAAAATCGTGGTAATGCTCCGAGCCAAAAGCAGTGAGGAGTTGGGATTCAATCAACTAAAGCAAACATTTTCATTATATCATAAAAATCTTTTGCAAGAGGTCTAATAGGGACTTCTCCAGTGCGCTTTTGAGGAGATATCGCAGGAGTCACCCATTTTTTTGCACCTTCCAAAAATAAATCATATCAAATCCTTGATAGCAAAGGATTTGATATGAAGCGAATACTCTTCGCCAGGATTGGGTATAGCGCGGTTTCTACAATTTGTCGATCGACCTTTTGGCTTGCTCTGCCAGATTTTTAACCGCATTTTTTGCATCTTCTGCTGCGTGGCGGGCAGCCGCTTCGGCTTGTTTGGCTTTGCCTTCAACCTGGTCTTTTCTGTTGCCCGTAATATTACCTAAAATTTCCTGAGCTTTGCCTTCTAAATTTTTGCCGATCGCCTTCGCTCTGTCTTCTGTAGTCATGATAAGCTCCGTTTGGCAAGTTGCTATAGTAACATTGTAAAATTAACTCACCTGCAATTGCCTTTAACTTCATATTAATTTATATTCTGCTTGACCTCGGTCTTCTGCTGATGATTTACTTTGTGCAAATTACTCACTCACAAAGCGAAGGCTTCCTTTTTTTTACCACTGAATACGTCGGCCAAATTCGTCATAACTGAGATGTTGCACCATTCTCAAGAACGGGCTCTCCGGCCCGTTCCACAAAAGATAAATTTTCTTGTGGAACAGGCCGAAAAGCCTGTTCATAAAAGCCTAATTGAGAATGGTGTAAAATATGAGTCCTAAAAAACTATTTCAAACTCGCCGCAGCAACTTTAATCGGTTCGAGTAATTCTAACGGCAAATGCAGCATATTCAATTGGGTGCTATCTGCGGCTTTCCTTTCCGGATCGGGGCCGTGATAATCGCTGCCACCAGTTGCTAGCAAACCGTAATGAAGACACAAATCTTTTAACTTTTGGATTTGGCTAGAACTGTGGGTGGGATGGTATACTTCAACTCCCATTAAACCAGCATCTACTAATTCTTGTAAAACTTCTTCAACACCGCCGCCGCGAAATAAATAAGGGTGAGCCCAAACTGGTACTGCGCCGCAACTTCGCAATAAATCAATGCCTTCGACGATCGAGAATTTCTCGTAATGCACATAAGCCGGGCCGTCATCTCCCAGCCAGCGATCGAATGCTTCCCGCGATGATTTCGCGTGACCTGCTTTTACAAGTGCAGAGGCAATGTGAGGCCTTCCCGGTGCCATTCCTGGCGATGTTTTTGGCAGTTCGATCGCGTATCCCATTGCTGCTAATTTTTCGACCATTTCCTGCGATCGGCGAAACCTTCCTTCCAGGCGATCGTTCAAAGGAACGCGCAACTTATTTGCATCAGGATAAAAACCTAAAATGTGCAGGGAACGGCCGTTGTGAACGGTGCTGAGTTCTAGTCCGGGGACTATTTCAATACCGTGCAAAGCAGCAGCGGCGAAGGCTTCATCCCAACCCGACATCGTATCGTGATCCGTGACAGCCAAGGCGCGAACCCCCGATGAAGCGGCCGCGGCTACGAGTTCGGCAGGAGTGAGAGTGCCATCGGAATAAGTTGTGTGACAGTGGAGTTCTAGCATTTTTTTTGGTAAGTTAAAGTCTGCGAAATCTGCAATTATTCCCCTCACTCACGCCACATATATCGTCATACTATTTTAGATTTTAGATTTTAGATTTTAGATTGGGCATGAGTGACAATATAAGGGTTGGGAGCTTGTCTACTGTTGCATTTTTTTTCGTAACTGGTTTCACAACCAGCAACATTTTTTTTATGTTTATCGTTATTTGTAATAACTTCTTGCGCCTTTAATGGGTACACATTTATGCTTATTCAAACTCGGCATGACATGGGTTTCAGCCCGCCTTTGCAGTTTAATTTAGATGCAGAACACCTTAGCTATTTCTTGATTTCTCGCATTGGGTAAAGCACACCCTCTGGCAATTTGGGAGGAACCGGCGATATTTCAATACTTTGTATGTTGTGAACTGGGATAACTACCAGTTTATCTGCCAATTCGAGAATTATCGGGTCTGCCGTCAACATTTTGTGCAGGCGAGTGCCTAAAGTTGCTTGCTCTCCTACTGTTCCCTCTGGCGCAATGAACTGGAAGTGTTGCTGTTTGCCGTTGGTATAGTGGATTGTCAGATTGATAATTCCTTCTTGGTTGGTTGCTTGCATAATTTTTTCCCCCTAACAGTCGATCGGGACTTGGCAAAATTAACAATAAATCAAAACTGGCGATCGCACCACCGTTGGAAAGCTCGTTGCAAAGCTTTTGACCAAACCAGGCTGTCGGTACGAAAGTCCGGTTACTGCTAATTTTACCACAAAAACTGTACGGAAACTCGCCAACTTACCCAGTATACAATTGGCAGTCGCGCTGTCTTCGCTCCTTAATGCGCGAGCTCCTTCGCCAACAATATTTGGTCGATCGGGCTTTCTTCTATGCCAGTTGGCAAAGTGGCTCAATTTAGCCTCTGTAGCGACTTGACTCAAAGCGGTCTCAAGTCTTACAGCAGAGGCATTTGAGCGCTTTGGGTGTCAAGGTTTTTCGAGGTGGGAACTGTGGAGGTTAGGATAGTGGCATTCTGCTTTCACTGCCGTAGAAGATTTTTTTATAAATTAATAACATAACATTCAGGTACAGCTTATGAAATCCACACTTTGTTTTCCCGAAACTTCTCTTCACTCTAACGCAGTCACTGTTAATAATAATGTTATTGACTCTTGTATCCTTACAGCTTGGATTGACTTAGTAGGAGGAGATTTTGAGAGCTTGGGAGGAGATGATTGGCTTCCCTTGTGCGGCGACATTGATGACGGCGAAATTTACCGGGAATGGTTTTTGTGGCAAGACAGCGAAGTGACTCAAGAATGGGAAGCTTACGATCCCATTACTAATTATCGAGTTGTGGCACCTAGCCGAGAAATGATGATTGCTAAAATCGACCAAATAGAAGATACCAGAACAATTTAGTTGAGAAGGAGAAGGTTAAATCTTGATTTTCAACTTTAATAAAAATTATGTAAACAAACCCGGTTTCTCCCAACCACACTCAAGAAACCGGGTTTTTCAGACCTCAAATCTAGGTGTGAGTTGAGTCCAACTGGTTGAACATAATAATTTATCTCGCTACTGCTTTTTGTTTTTCTCGTTCTAATTTGCGCTGCTTCAAGGCTGCCAGATTTTGTTTAATCGTGTCGATCGCAAATCCAGCCTCCTGCTGTTGGTATAATTCGCTGGCACGGATCAAATCTGCAACAGCCTCGTCATCCGATCGCAAATTTGCAAAAGCTAAGCCGCGATTGTGGTAAGCTTCTGCCAAAGTTGAAACTTGTTCTACAGCGCTGCTAAATTTATCTTTGGCTTTGCGGTACTTTCCCGACTGATAAGCCTCAATTCCTTGTTGAAAATAAACGGAAGCTTTGCTGCCACTGTCGGTATCGGGAAATTCTGGGGAATTTAAAATTGGTTCTTTAAATATTACAGAAATGCTGCCCTTGCCGAAGTAAGCCCAAGTCATTGTTCCAAACCCAATCCCCAGCACAAGGGCAATAATGACAGACAGAGCAATAAAATTGGTGAGTTCCATAGAGCAATATTTGTTGTATTATAATATGATAAGTTAATTCCTAACTTCTGCAACAATGGCTGCACGGATTTACCTTAACTGGAAATGGTTTTTCCGGTCGCTAGCTTTAGTATTGTCGATCGGCTTAATGATTGCAACTGCAAGTTCTGACGCAGCAACCAACGCCCAAACTCAAGCAGGGTGGCAATTGTTGCAGCGGGATGAGACAGGGTTGGTGGTAGCAATGCGACACGCGATCGCCCCAGGTACGGGAGATCCTGCTAACTTTAAGTTAGGCGACTGTTCCACCCAGCGCAATTTATCAGCACAGGGACAAACCCAAGCCAAGCAAATTGGAGCCGAATTTCGCAACCGCAACATCAAAGTTGCCAGAGTTTTATCGAGTCAGTGGTGTAGGTGTTTGGAAACAGCAAAATTGATAAAGTTAGGCAAAGTCGAACCCTTCCCAGCGCTGAACTCGTTCTTTAGGGACAGCAGCACAGAAGCCAGACAAACAGCGACAATCCGCAAATTAATTGTTGATAATCGCAACACAAAAGGCGCGATTATTCTGGTAACTCATCAAGTAAATATTACCGCGATTACTGATATTGTACCGCAAAGTGGCGAAGCTGTGATTCTCAAAAGCGATCGACAAGGTAAAATCCAAATACTCGGACGAATTGGAGGATTTTAAATAGATAGAAAGTTATAATATTATCAATTCCCCATCACCAACTACGCAGTGCCAATTTATATGAGTTTCCAATACAGCGCCGCCCTAGTGACTTTAGCAGACCTTGATAAAGAAGTTCTCGTTAAATTTTATACAAAATTTCTCGACATAGAACCAAACCCTTACATTCCCAATACTTATGCGGAATTTCAACTCAACGGCTTAAGACTCGGCATCTTCAAACCCAAAGATTCCCACAAATCGGAATTTGCAAATCGAGCAAAAACAGGCATGAGTTTGTGTTTGGAAGTCAGCGATATCGAAACTGCGATCGCCCGAATTTGGGCTTTAGGTTATCCGCCCAGCGGAGAAATTATCAAAGCTTCTCACGGTCTAGAAATCTATGCCTTCGATCCTGCCGGGAACCGCATAATTTTACATCAATCCCATTAGAATGTAGGATGATGGCTAATTATTGGTGAACTCTCGATCTTCTCTTCTCTTTCTTCGCGTCTTCGCGGTTCGTTCAAAAAAACATCTAGTTCAAAACCCGCTGAGGATTGCTATATAAGTTATATCAATTCCGGTTGCATTGGAATGATTAAACCGCAGAGTACGCAGAGAACGCAGAGGAAGAGAACAGAGAGATGTAATTCCGATGCTAACGGATTTGATATTATGCAATTGCTTCACCACCTTCGCAATCACATTGTCAAACCCGCGTCTACAAATCAAAACGGCCTTAACTATCTCATCAGTTCAGCAAAACTATAAAAACTGATAATTAATAACAACAAGGCTGTTAGGTGAGTTAGCTGAAATTGAGGCCGTGGGCCGATCGATTCCCGCACCAAAATTGAAAAAGACGAACCAATTATATAACTCAGAGACAGCGTTAAATATTGCCACTGCAATGTTACACTCCACAGCCCGAGCAAAATCATCGCCAAAGTCAACATCACCAACTCAACAAAGCGAGGCGGATTGTGCTGAGTAGACAGAATTAAAGTGTCCAACCAATATTGCCAAGGTCTCATGTGTTAGCGATCGAGCTTTTGGATTTAGCCTTCTAGCTTAACCTACGATCGCCATTCTGTTTGTTCCTGCAAACACCTTAAAGCCTCCGCCGTCTCAACCTGCGGAAATTGCCCATAAAAGCGGCTGACACTGTAAAAAGGGTGAGGAGTCTCCAAGACGATCGCCTTATCGCCCATTTGGGCCAAAAATCCCATCAAATCTGCCGGGGCGACAGGCGCGCAAATCCACAAAGCCGCCGGTTGCTGCGACTGCAAAGCCTTAGCCGCCACAGCCATTGTCATCCCCGTCGCAATGCCGTCATCTACCACAATCGCCAAAGCCCCCGCCGCACTGATATTTGGGCGTCCCGGAGACAAGTCTGCCAGCAGAGATTGAGCATTATTTTGAGCCACGGGCAATGCTGATTTTTGCAAGCGTAAATTGTGCTGCTTTTGCTTTTCCCAGAGGACATGACCATCAGCAGTTGCAGCCCCGATCGCCAATTCTAAATTATCTGGGCGAGTAATTTTCTTGGCAACAACCACATCCAAAGGACAGCCCAAGCGGCGCGCAATCGGCACAGCAACGGGCAAACCCCCGCGCGGCAAGGCGTAAACAATCGGTTTCACCGCCTTCTGTGTCATTAAACTCAACTTGCCGAACTCGTCCACAACTGCCTCGGCCAGTTTTTCGCCTGCATCGGCGCGATCGTCAAAAAACGGGTTAGAGAACATATTTTTGCCTGTACGAGCTCAACCAAACAATTGGAGATTCTGCGAGTGTTAATTGGAGATTGTGCGCGCGTGCGTAGCTATCCCGTAGGGAATCGACAGCATCGCACACAAGCTTCTAGCCAATCTCAAATCACACAACCCGATCTAAACTATAAACTCTAGGCTCGAAAAAATCTCCCTAATTGTAAAATGTATGTCCAGCGACTTGCAACTCAGCCTTTTTGACAACAATCAAAGTGCCACTTTCCAAACAGACTCAATACCAGCAAATGCCAAAATTCCCATCCCTCCCGGCACTTATCAAAATATGGAACAAATCGCCGAGCACTGCAACCGCTGCTACCGCTGCGAATTGGGCAACAGCCGCACTCACGCCGTCATCGGGCGCGGCAATCCTCAAGCCTCAATTTTGATTGTGGGAGAAGCGCCCGGACAAAACGAAGACGAAACCGGATTGCCCTTCGTCGGGCGATCGGGCAAACTGTTAGATAAGATTTTAGAATCCGTGGGATTGAGTGCAGAAACCGACGTATTCATTGCCAACGTCATCAAATGTCGCCCTCCCAACAACCGCCCTCCGACAGCAAAAGAAATCGAAGCTTGCAAACCTTACTTGCTCGAACAAATCCGCATCTTAGACCCCAAAATTATTTTATTAACCGGTGCAACAGCCCTCAAAGGTTTGCTAAGCGACAAGCGACCCATTAGTAAAATTAGAGGTCAATGGATTGAATGGGAAAATCGTTTGTGTATGCCAATTTTTCACCCGTCGTACTTGTTGCGAAACCCCTCCCGCGAACCGGAAACTCCAAAATGGTATATGTGGCAAGATATGCAACTAATCAAGGCTAAATTGGATGAATTCAAAGAGCAAGTCTAATCAATTTTTCTTGTTGATTTGTAGGCGGGTTTGAGGCACAATCTCGGATTTTTACCCACAATCTTAAAACCCGCCCCCACCCACCGAAAAATTATAATTAATTTTCATGTGCAATTAGTAGGGGACGGGTTTCACCAACAATCTCTGATTTTTACCTGCCATCTACAAAACAAGTTCCCGCTTTCCATTCATAAATTCACGCCCCGTAGTAAAAATCCGAATTATGGTTGTCTCTAGTATTTTTAGTGAAACTCCTATCAATAGACAAGAAATTCCTCAAGAACTATTAGACATTGAAGATAAACAACGTACTAATCCACTTCCTTGGAAAGGGCAATTTTCACCCCAGTTCGTCCAAACTTTGATTGATAAATACGCAACTAAAAATAGTGTTATTTTTGATCCATTTTTAGGTAGTGGAACAGTTTTATATGAGGCAGGAAGATTCGGAGTGGAAGCCTGCGGAACAGAAATCAATCCAGCAGCTTTAATCCTAGCTAACACTTATAAATTCATCACTATTTCACCCGGAAAGCGTGAAAAATGTATCAATTGTTTTCTCGCTCAACTAAAAACAGAGATATGGGAGAGAATGCCACTCTTCCAAACAATACAAAAAGAACTTACACCTAATGATTTAATAGATAAAATCGTAGATGTAGCCGTTGATGATGAAGAAAACTTCCTTAATATTTTACATGAAGTATTAGTGATATTGCTAGACTTAGAAAACAAAAAACTTACCAAATCAAGAGTTTTTACACTTGCGGAAAATATCGCTACTTTTGTCCTTAAACTACCCTATAGTAAAAAGCCGATAAATGCCTACAATGCCGATGCAAGACACGTTCCCTTACAAAACTCCAGCGTCAATCTTGTGATTACCTCCCCCCCTTATATCAATGTATTTAACTATCATCAGCAGTATCGCGGTTCTACTGAAGCACTAAATTGGAAAATTTTAGAGGTGGCAAAATCAGAGTTTGGTTCTAATCGCAAGCATAGAAGTAATAGATTTCTAACTGTCATTCAATATTGCTTAGACATCGCCTATACTTTGCAAGAATTGTTAAGAATATGCAGCCCTAACAGTAGAATAATATTTGTACTAGGTAAAGAATCAAATATTAGAGGAACGCCTTTTTTAAATGGGGAGTTAGTTGCAGAAGTTGCTCGTCAAGTCTTGGGGATTAGCTTAGATATCCGTCAAGAAAGAAGTTTTGTAAATCGTTATGGAAAAATTATCAAAGAAGATATACTACACTTTACAAAAAGAGAAGACTTACAGTATTATTTTGCCATACATCAAGCCAGAACTCTTTCTATAGAAGCTTTAATATCTGCTTATTCCGTAGCCAATGAACAAGTAAAAGATGAAATCAAGGATGCTATCGATAAGGCTGCCACAGTACAGCCCTCACCTTATTTCGATCTGCAGCGTTCACGAAAAACCATTGAAATACTCAACCCAAAAGCAGAAAATTATGTTTAATTTAGCTCAACCACATGGGGACAAACTAGCAGCATTACTTGATAACGTGAAATTACCTCCTACAGATAAACGGCGTGTTAATCAAGCAATCGAATACTACAAAAAATGGTTGGAAACGCTTAAAAACATCAGGGGGGATGATCTGAAAGTTGTTCCAGAGATGGTATCCCATCTAACCTCCTATAAGCGATACATTGACGTTGAACTAATTTTTGACAGTGACAATGATTTTTTGTACCGTCAAAAAGGGCAATTAAAACTTGACAACTCAATTATTGAAGAATTTATACCTATCTTAGTTACAACCGTCTTTGCAGATTCATTAAAGGACAAAGAATTATCCTTTGGCCCAACACAGTGTTTTTCATCACTACGATTTGAGTCAAGTTTAAAACTCAGTCCAAAAGGCGGCGGGATGAGTATTCGAGCCAAGGATCAAGATTTTGCGATTAGTAGAAAAATATTCCTAAAAGCCTCTCATAACCAAGATTTTAAGGAGACTACCTCCCGTGAGGCAAATATTGCTTATGTTGCGGCTGAGTGTAAAACAAATCTTGATAAAACCATGTTTCAAGAGGGCGCAGCAACTGCCCTGGATGTAAAATTGAGTGTACCAGGAGCCAAGTATTTCTTGCTATGTGAGTGGCTTGATATGTCGCCGATTAGCTCATCACTCACAGCTATTGATGAGATACTAATTTTGAGAAAAGCAAAACGCTTATCGTCTAATATAAGAAGTGCTTTTAGTACGGTAGAGGGAAGAAAGAAAAATAAAGATTATTTTGTCAACCATCTCGATAACAACCCCTTTGCACCGGAAGTTTTTATGAGATTTTTAAGTGAGATTGAAGGGATGATTGGTAAAGATGAACTAGACGAAGATGACGTGCTGTCAAGAGGCTATTTTTAAGTGTAAAAAAAATCATCGGAACCAGCGAAAGCTATGGCTTTGCCTGACAATCGCGCAGCCACAAACGAATCGCCTCAGCAATTTCGCTTTTCTCCCCCTGTGGCCGCAACAACGGACTAACAGCCGCCACGGTATCATACCTAGAAACAATTTTCACTAATTCCCACCCGTTCTCCGTTTTAGTGAAAAATAACCAATGATATTGCTCAATTTCAACTCGTTTTCCCCCGCGATACTGCCGTTCCAAAGTAGTAATGAAAACTTGACTGGCATTTTCAGGAAGCGCATCTTCAAAATTCAAAGGTAGCGGTTCAAACTCCGGGCGGCCGGCTAAAATTATTTGAGGCAGCGCGTAACCGGGCGGTGTGTTAGTGTTAGGAGAAAAGTGCGATCGCACAATTACGCGATTAGCATAACTCGGCAAATCTTGCAACAGGCGATCGACCAAAGTTTCTAAATCAGCGGGACAGGGCGATCGCGCTAACCAACCATACCCACTTGCGTTTATAGTGCGATCGGCATTTGTGACAACATTAGCAGCCAAAGTCGGAGTTGCAACCGCAGATATCAGCAGATAAACACAGATGAACGCAGATAAAATTCCATTGGCGTTCATCGGCGTTTATCGGCGGTTAAAACTGAGATGTTGCACCATTCTCAATAAGCCTTTTATGAACAGGCAAGATGCCTGTTCCACAAAGAGTGAATTTTCTTGTGGAACAGGCATCTTGCCTGTTCTTGAGAATGGTGCAAGATGTGAGTTAAAAACAACATTCATATTGTTACTCCAACTCTTCACAAATACGTGCAAAAGCCGCCACTGGATCAGACGCAGCAGTAATCGGGCGCCCAATCACCAGATAATCCGCACCAGCTTTCAAAGCCGCCTTCGGAGTCATCGATCTTTTTTGATCGCCTCCCTCAGCCCATTTCGGACGCACACCGGGACAAACTAACACAAAATCATCCCCGCAACTCATTCTTAACTGTTCCACTTCTTGCGGAGAACAAACAGCCCCAGCTAAACCAGTTTCCTTAGCCAACAATGCCATGTGCAAAGCATATTCCGGCAACTCCAAAGGTATTTTTAACTCAAAAGCCAACTGTCGCGAATTCAAACTCGTTAACAGGGTAATAGCAATCAACTTAGGACTCGGTTTATCCACAGCCGCCGCCCCTTCAGTCAAAGCCAACTGTGCCGCTTTCAAAGCATCTTTACCACAAGTAGAATGGATAGTCAATAAATCCACATTATACTTAGCAGCAGCCCGACAAGCACCAGCCACAGTATTCGGGATATCGTGAAACTTCAAATCGAGAAAAATCCGCTTTTCCCGTTGTTTTAAAATTTCCAAAATCCCCGGCCCGGAACTCACAAACAGTTCCAAACCCACTTTCCAGAAAGATACTTGCGGCAGTTTGTCCAGAAGCGCGATCGCCTCTTCTTGACTCGAAACATCCAAAGCAACAATAATTCGATTATCAGCGTTCATCAGCGTTCATCTTCAGTATTCATCTGCGGTTAAAAAAATAGATTAGTCATCGCAATAATTGCCTGCTTTGAACAGGCAAGATGCCTGTTCCACAATAATTATTGGAGATGTCTATTCAAGACACCAATCGCACAAACTTATTTTTCCCGACTTGCAAAACCTTACCGCATAAATCAGCAGGTGATTCAAAAGTAAGATTAACATCAGAAACTTTATCGCCCTCCAACTTCACCCCGCCCCCCTGCATCAACTTCCGCGCATCACCGCTGCTTTTACAAAGCCCGCTAGCACTCAGAATATAAAACAACTTAGCCGGAAACTGCACGTTTGCCAAAGAAAACTCCGCCACAGCATCAGCTTGTCCCGCAGCACCTTTAACCAGCGCCATTGCATCTTGTTGTGCGCGTTCCGCCGCTTCCTGCCCCCGATACTGGCGCACCACATCCAAAGCCAAAAGTTTCTGTTTTTCTCGCGGATTTTCTGGCAATTCATCAATTGGTAAATCTGTCAATAGTTCAAAATATTGGGCGATCGAACTATCAGCAATTTTCTCCAACTTAGAATACATCGTCAGCGGGTCTTCCGACAAAGCCACATAATTGCCCAAAGATTTCGACATCTTCTGCACCCCGTCAGTCCCTATCAAAATCGGCATCAGCAAACCAAACTGCGGCTTCATCCCAAAATGCCGCTGCAAATCTCTCCCCACCGCAATATTAAACTTTTGGTCAGTTCCCCCCAACTCCACATCAGCCTCCAAAGCCACCGAATCGTAACCCTGCATTAGTGGGTACAGAAACTCGTGCAGATAAATCGCATTTTCCTGCTGCATCCGATTATCAAATCCCTCTTTAGCGAGCATCTGCTGCACCGTCATCGTCTTCAGCAGTTCCAAAATCTTCGCCAAGTCCAATTTCGACAACCACTCGGAGTTATAGCGAATTTCCAAACGTCCGGGCGTGTCAAAATCTAGAATCGGACGCACTTGGTCTAAATAAGTCTTGGCATTTTCCGCCACTTGTTCGGCTGTCAACTGGCTTCGCATCTCGGACTTCCCTGTCGGATCGCCAATTCTTGCGGTAAAATCTCCGATGACCAGTACCGCTGTGTGACCGGCATCCTGAAAAGCCCGCAGTTTGCGGAAGCAAATGCTGTGTCCCAAGTGAATGTCCGCCCCTGTGGCGTCGATTCCCAGTTTGACTCGCAAGGGTCGATCGACTTGGGCCAGCAGTTGGGCTAAATTTTCGTCAGAGTTGCTAGAATCAGGTCGATCTGGAAAAATCTCGCTGATGCCGCGGTAAAGCGCTGAAAGGTTAGGAGTTATCATCGGGGAGCGATCGTTCATCATATTTTGCCAAAGTGCAGCAGAATTAGTTACACTCACTGGTTGACGCATAAAAACATAACTATCACGCTACTATAATCCGAAACCTGACCGGCTTTCATTAGCTGACCCCGCCCAAAAACGGATACCAGCCCCGACAACAGTCGCCGACATCCCACAATTTTAGACGCTAGTTCAAACTCCTAAATTGATCTGTGGAGTAAATCTAAAATCTAAAATCTAAAATCTAAAATCTAAAATCGATCGACTGACAGTCTCTAGGTTTCGCATCTAAAATTAAAAGTCTTAAACCCCAAATCGAGTGAGGAAGTGAAATCCACGTGTCAACCAACGCAGTCCGCAATAACACGGAAAACTCAGCCCCCGTATTCGAGTTTGTTCAGTCAGTCAGTAAAGTGACCGCCGGAACCATACTCAGCATGACAATGCTTGCCAGTTCCGTAGTCGCTGGTGGACTGGTTGGCTTAGCGATCAGCTTCCGCAATTTGCCAGATGTTCGGATCTTGCAAACCTACTCTCCCACAGAAACTACCCACATTTACGACATCAACGGCAAGCCGCTAGCCAGCATCCACGACGAAGCCAACCGGGATGTCGTACCCCTTGACCAAATCTCCCCGAACCTGAAACGAGCTGTTCTGGCGATCGAAGATAGCAACTTCTTCACCCACAAAGGTATCAACCCCGGCGGGATAGCCCGAGCTCTGATGGTCAACCTAGAGAAAGGTAGAACCGTTGAAGGCGGCTCGACTATGACTATGCAGCTAGTCAAGAACCTGTTTCTCTCTCCCCAGTCAAAATTTAGTCGCAAGGTAGCTGAAGCGGTAATGTCTATCCGCTTGGAGCAAATTCTCAACAAAGACCAAATTCTGCAACTATACCTGAATCAAATCTACTTAGGTCACAACTTGTACGGCGTAGAGACAGCCTCTCGAAGCTATTTCAACAAATCCGCAAGTAATTTGACTCTTTCAGAAGCAGCGATGCTGGCCGGCTTAATTTCTGCCCCCGAAGAATACAGTCCTTTCGTCAATTACAAATTGGCAAAAGAGCGGCAAGCCCTCGTTTTAGGCCGCATGAAGGATCTTAAATGGATTACGCCGGCCCAAGAGACAGCAGCCCGACAGGAAAAAATTAAGCTAGGCAAAATTACCTCTTTTGGCGGCTCTCAAGTTCCTTACGTAACACAAGCCGTAGTCCAAGAACTGACAAGGCGTTTTGGGCGAGATGCCGTGGTTAAGGGAGGAATGCGCGTTCAAACCACGATCGACCTCAAAATGCAGCGCATAGCCGAAGAAACCGTCAAAGCGTGGCACAATCGGCTTTACTACCAAGGGCTGTTTTACGATCGCGATGAAGGTCAAATTGCCCTAGCCGCCGTCGATCCCCGCACCCACTTCGTCAAAGCAATGGTTGGCGGCGTCGATTACGAAAAGAGTCAGTTCAACCGCGCCATTCAAGCACGCCGCCAGCCCGGATCTGCTTTTAAACCTTTTATCTACTACGCTGCCTTTGCTAGCGGCAAATACGCCCCCGATTCAGTTGTCTACGACTCCCCTGTCGGCTACCGCGACGGCGACGGCTACTACTACCCTCAAAACTACGGTGGCGGCTTCTCCGGTGCTGTCAGCATCCGCAGAGCATTGGAAGTCTCTCTGAACATTCCCGCCGTCAAGCTTGGCCAAGAAGTCGGATTGAATAAAGTGATTGAGATTTGCCGCGTGCTCGGCATCAGAAGTCCGATGGAACCGGTGATTTCTTTGCCCTTGGGTGCAGTTGACCTCACTCCTTTAGAAATGGCCGGATCTTTTGCTACCTTCGCCAACAACGGCTGGCATTCTGACACCACGTTTATCGTGCAAGTCACTGACAGCAGTGGCAACGTCTTGCTCGACAATACGCCCAAACCCAAATTAGTTCTCAATTCCTGGGCGGCGGCATCTGTCAACAGCGCCCTGCAAGGAGTAATTACCAGCGGAACTGCAAGGGCGGCTCAAATTGGCCGGCCGGCT
This sequence comes from Microcoleus sp. AT8-A3, assembly GCF_036705675.1. NCBI lineage: Bacteria > Bacillati > Cyanobacteriota > Cyanophyceae > Oscillatoriales > Microcoleaceae > Microcoleus > Microcoleus sp. AT8-A3. Next base: position 5,487 of record NZ_JAUBVD010000042.1, on the reverse strand, counting down.
GCGGGGAAAACTGGTACAACTTCCTCAGAACGCGATATCTGGTTTGTGGGTTACGTGCCCCAGTTGTCGGTGGCTGTTTGGATGGGCAACGACAATTATAGACCGATGAGCTACGGTGCTACTGGCGGTGGGATTGTCGCCCCTGTTTGGCGTGATTTTATGAGCCAAGCTTTGCAGGGAGTTCCCGCAGAAAGTTTCAAACCTGCTTCATCTTTTGAGCGGCCTTAATTATCAGTCAGTTGTCAGTTGTCAGTTGACTGTTGACTGTTGGCAGTTGGTGTTTGACAGTTGACAATTGACACTTGGCAGTTGACAATTACCCATTATTTCTCCTCTGACCGAAAGAATCCAGGATACCCGCCACGTGATTCATCCGTGGAGAAATAAAAAACCTGTATCAGATGAAACTTGCCGAACGTATTTATGCGTGGGGTCAATGCTTCAATCTAAAATCTAAAATCTAAAATCTAAAATCGATTGACTTCTGGCTTCTGGCTCACACTCGATAATTAATCCGTGTATCCGTATCAACATCCGTGTTGTGCCTTCCTTCTTCCTTCTGACACTAGGATTGTTTTTCCAGCTCAGATTTCATCCGCTCCAGCGTTGAGTTCATTTGCTCAAACATCTGCTGGGGCGTGATGCCAAATTGATTGAGCTGTGTTTTTAACTGTTCTACAGTCATCTGAGCCATGAAGTCCTCAGACAGCTCAAAGCGCTTCATAAAAATACGGTAGCGCTCCATCATCGATTCCATCTGAGCGATGAACATTTTCTTGCCTTCGCGATCGAATTTGCCGTAATTTCCACCTAGTTTGATGAGAGATTGATAGTCTTCAAACAACAGCTTGGCTTCTTGCTGAACAATTTCCGAATCAAAAAATCCCATAGCTTTCCTAATTTTTTAATATTCAACTAATTTTGATCGAGGCGAGAAAACCCGCTGCTTTTTGTACCATTTTATCAGTTGCCGGAGGAAGTCCCTACCCCTCAAGGTACAAGAATTAGTAGAAATTTCCGTACAGGAGAGGCCGATGCCCGCGCAGGGCCGATGCCCGCGCAGGGCATCGGGCCCCAAAAGCGTTGGTTATTGGTTATTCAAACTAACAACCAACCAATAACCAATAACTAATGACTGATAACTGATGACTAATGACTTCTTCAAACTTCCCCGATGCGTTCTAGAGGCCAAAACCGCACTACAGCGCGGCCGATGATATTCTGCTTAGGTAAAAATCCCCACCTGCTGGAGTCGTTGCTGTTGTTGCGGTTGTCTCCCATCACAAAGTATTCATTTTCTGGAACGCGATAAGGCCCCCACTGGTATTTAGGAGGTTCGGCAATATATTTTTCGACCAGGGGTTTGTCGTTGAGATAAACTAAACCTTTTTTAACGGCGACTGTTTGACCCGGTAAGCCAATTACCCGCTTGATGAATGCTTGGTCTTGGGTAAAGCCTTGTTCTTGCAACTTTTCGGGCGGGGCAAATACTACGATGTCGCCAGTTTTTGGAGGTTCGAGGTAGTAGGAGATTTTTTCGACTACGACGCGATCGCCCACGTGCAGAGTGGGTACCATAGAATCTGAGGGTATGTAGCGCGGTTCGGCGACCAAGGCTCGAATCACTATTGCTAAACTTAAAGCAATAATCACTATCTGAAGATTTTCTCGCTGTGACTTCCACGCTTTCTGCCACCAGCTTTCAGGCGGATTTTCTGCTACTTCTGTACCCAAATTCTTTTTTTCAGATGTCATGAAAGTCCTCGCTAAATAGTTGCCACTAATTATCTGATTAAGCTCGCTCAGCATTTAAATTGCATCTCTACAAATCATCAAACCATGACTAGCTGCACACGCGAACCAGCCCAAAATATACAATTTAAATGCAGTACAGCTTACCATTGAAGTATGTCGCTGTTAATTACTAGACGTGAAGTGCAGGCATTTGCAAAGTTGCAAAGTATCTAGAAAGGCATCGGCGTTGCACCTGCGATTTCCCTATCAATCAAAGATTTATACAATAACTCTCATCTTGATATTAACTCATAAAAAAGGCAGAGAATTTAAATTCTCTACCTTTTTTATGTGAGGATTTTGAGTTGTTTGCGATCGCGAGATTGGTTATTTCAAAACTTTACTCGCGATCGCACTTACTCAAACTTACTCAACGCCTTGGGGCAGCAATTCCCGCTTTTGACCTTGCAGCACCTTAACAATTCCGTCCTCGCCCACATCCACAACAGCGGTGTCGCCGTCTTTGATGCGGCCAGAAAGGATTTCCTCAGCCAAACTGTCTTCCAGCAAGCGCATAATGGCGCGGCGCAGGGGTCGGGCTCCGTAGCTGGGGTTGTAGCCTTCTTCTACCAGCCGTTCTTTGAATTTTTCGGTCACTTCCAGGGTGATGCCCTGTTCTGTCAAACGGCTGAACACTTCTTTGAGCATAATGACGGCGATTTCTTTGACTTCTTCCCTGTTCAACTGGCGGAAGACGATAATTTCGTCGAGTCGGTTGAGGAATTCGGGGCGGAAGTAGTTTTTGAGTTCTTCGTTAACCAAAGAACGAATGCGGTTGTAATTAGCATCGGCTTGGTTGTCGCTGAACTCGAAACCGAGACCGCCGCCGCCTTTTTCAATCACCTTAGAACCGATGTTTGAGGTCATAATCAGCAGCGTGTTTTTGAAGTCCACGGTGCGACCTTTGGCATCTGTTAAGCGGCCGTCTTCCAATATTTGCAACAGCATATTGAAGACATCGGGGTGGGCTTTTTCGATTTCGTCGAACAGCACGACGGTGTAAGGACGGCGGCGGACTGCTTCTGTGAGTTGGCCGCCTTCGTTGTAGCCGACGTACCCAGGCGGAGAACCGATGAGTTTGGAGACGGTGTGCCGTTCCATGTACTCCGACATATCCAGCCGAATCATGGCATCTTCGGAACCGAAGAAGTAGCCTGCTAGGGCTTTGGTGAGTTCGGTTTTGCCGACGCCGGTAGGCCCGGAGAAGATGAAACTGGCGATCGGGCGATTGGGATTTTTCAAACCGACGCGGGCGCGACGGATGGCGCGGGAAACGGCTTTCACTGCTTCTTCCTGGCCGATCAAGCGCTGGTGCAAGGTATCTTCCATGTGCAGCAGCTTTTCGGATTCGGATTCGGTCAGTTTGTTGACCGGGACGCCCGTCCAGCTTGCCACGATTTGAGCAATGTCTTCTTCGGTGACAACTGGCGATGGGTCGGTTTCGCCGGTGCGGGCCGAGTCGGTTTTTTTAGCTTGGGAAATTGCGCGAATTTCGGCTTTGATCGTCATTTCTCGATCGCGCAATTCGCCGGCTTTGTCAAAGTCTTGAGAACGCACCGCTTCGTCTTTATCTTTGAGGACTTGGCGCAGTTCTTTGTCAAGTTCTTTGGCTGCGGGGGGCAGTTGGGAGTTGATCAGGCGAACTCTGGAACCAGCTTCGTCTACCAAGTCAATTGCTTTGTCTGGGAGGAAGCGATCGGAGATGTACCGATGTGAGAGTTTGGCTGCAGCTTCCAGGGCCGTGTCCAAAATTTTCAGCTTGTGGTGCTGTTCGTAGCGTTCCCGCAGACCGAAGAGAATCTCGATCGTCTCGTCTACAGTCGGTTCGCCGACCATAACGGGCTGGAAGCGCCGTTCTAGGGCTGCATCGCGCTCGATGTGCTTGCGGTACTCGTCTAAAGTTGTAGCGCCGATACACTGGAGTTCGCCTCTAGCCAGAGCCGGCTTGAGAATGTTCGCCGCGTCGATCGCGCCTTCCGCCGCACCAGCACCGATCAAAGTGTGCACTTCGTCAATCACCAAAATCACGTTACCCGCTGTGCGGATTTCGTCCATGATTTTTTTGAGGCGTTCTTCAAATTCGCCCCGGTATTTGGTACCAGCGACGAGCAAGCCGATGTCGAGGGTAACGACGCGCTTTTCTTCGAGGATGTCTGGGATGTCGTTGTTAGCGATGCGCTGGGCCAGACCTTCGGCGATCGCGGTTTTACCGACTCCGGGTTCGCCGATGAGCACCGGGTTATTTTTGGTGCGGCGACCGAGGATTTGAATTACCCGTTCGATTTCTTTTTGGCGTCCGACTACTGGGTCTAGTTTGCCATCGACCGCCATTTGAGTCAGGTTGGCGCCGAATTCATCGAGGGTTGGGGTTTTGGTGCGAGCGCCGCCGCCAGGGGCTGCGACTTCTGCGGTTTCTCCCAGCATCCGAATCACTTGGGTGCGGACTTTCGACAAGTCTACTCCCAGATTTTCCAGGACTCTGGCCGCTACTCCTTCACCTTCGCGGATCAGGCCCAGCAGCAGGTGTTCAGTACCTATATAATTGTGTCCGAGTTGGCGAGCTTCTTCTAGGGATAGTTCTAGAACCCGCTTGGCGCGGGGAGTGAACGGAATTTCGACTGCTACGAAGCCGGAACCGCGCCCGATGATTTTTTCCACTTCAATGCGCGCGTCTTTCAGGTTGACGCCCATTGATTTGAGGACTTTCGCTGCAACCCCGGTTCCTTCTCCGATCAGACCCAGGAGGATCTGTTCTGTCCCTACGAAGTTGTGACCCAGGCGGCGAGCTTCTTCCTGGGCCAACATGATTACTTTTATTGCTTTTTCTGTGAAGCGTTCAAACATGATTTATTCCCATCACCTGCTGCTATGTGCCCGTTTCGAGGTCACGCTCGCACAACGAGCGTTTGTGTTCGAGTGTTAACTCGTACTGCTTATTCTAGCGCGACACTCCCAACCTATCTGCCGCACTCGGCTGCGGTTGCAGATTCCAGGCTCATGTTGCAGGGTGGCTTTCAACTGGGAAGACCCAAATGGTGGCTGACCTACAACCTCCCCTAGACTGCAAGAAGATTGCTCTTCTCGGCCCGTGCCCAACCTACGACTGCGTATTGATGGATTCTAGCATAATCTTTTTGGCTGTCATGCAGGCGCAAAAGTGATAATTCTCGCAGTACAGGCCGGGTTTTGCACAAAACTTATTAGTTTGATGGGCGATCGATCCCCTAAACTCATCCTTAAGCAGCAGCCCATCTCCCGAATATGTTGGTTTGGGATGGCGACAGCGAGCTGGGCTTTCTTCATCTAAAATTTTGCCCCCGATTCGTTGAAGATTTGGGTATTCTTCCTGTTGTCAGTTGTGCGATCGCTCCCGATCAATTAGTGAGTCTTACTACAGTCCGAGGGGTTTGGCTCAGACTATACTCAGCATGGTTCAAGACCTTGCTTTCGTAGCAGAGTGCTGTGGTCGTTAACTCGTGTGACTTAAAAGTCTCAAACTTCAATCGTGGAAAAGAATCTAAATCCTGTTTAAGGCGTACTTAAAGTAAATAATGAACACTAAAAACTTAGATGACCAGGTAGAAAGTACCGACAATGGATCGATCGAAGTTACAAGTACAGCGGTTCCCGCTGTTATGAGGTACAGTAGCAGCAATTAGCAAACCAATTTCTTAAATGTTTAGGGTTCATTAA
>NZ_JAUBVD010000041.1:0-60714 GCF_036705675.1 Microcoleus sp. AT8-A3 | reverse complement strand
AAAAAAACCTCAAATGATTGCATAGCAATCATTTGAGGTTTTGGCAATTATGAATTCCTTTGAAATTAAATCTGCTTGAATATCTGCGGAATGTGGGATAAAACTAGCTCGTACTTCCGTCGTCACTCCAAACGTTATAACGGTTATAATACCCGATTTTCTATCATCACTGAGACTATTTCCTACGACTTCGACGCTCTAACTCTTTAATTCCTCTCAGAACAAAGAGCGACATTAAAGCGCCAATTAAGGCCAGTTGCCACAACCCGCATCCTGCAGCCGTTCCTAAAGCTGCTGACACCCAAATAGCGGCGGCAGATGTGAGCCCGTGAACTTCAACTTTGCCTATTTCATGTCGATTTTGCCGCAGGATTTCTCCGCCTCCCAAAAACCCAATCCCGGCAGCAACGCCTTGAATTACGCGCGCTACAGCATCTCCTCCGTTTTCATTTTTCCCCATTGCCAGCGGCATTAAAACAAACAGCGCACAACCCATACTAACTAGCATATGAGTTCTCAATCCCGCTGGTTTATTTCTGAGTTGGCGCTCCCATCCAATAATTCCGCCAACAAACATGGCTAGGCACAACCTTAAAAGTATGCCTAGCCAATTATCGGGAGACCACAAGTTAGCGATCGACAATGTTTTACTGCAAATAATTGATTCGGAAGATACCAATATTAGCGGAGCACGATGTCCGATCGCAATCTCACTGCCAAATCTTGTTCCGGGCGAATCACCAGCACGTCAACGCTGCGCCGCCCCAACAATACTCCAGCTAAAGCGCCGATCCCAACGCCTCCCAATACTTCTTCAGTCGCGATCGCTTTGTCGCCGGTAATGCCTGCGAGTGCAGCCGCAGCAGCAGCACCCAAGGCTGCACCTTGCGCTACTGAACCTGTGCCAGCACCTTTTTGGACTCTTTCGGTTCGGGTAATAATTCCCGAATAGCCATCAATCCGATAGCGTTGGCGGCGGCTGATAATTAACTCTCTGGCAACAAATTGAGTACCGATTTGATTGCCTCTTCTGACAGGTTGCAGTGCCCCGACTATCTGGCTGCCTCCGGGGATTAACACTCTGCCTTGAGGTGTGCGGATGTCTTGCGCTACTGTTAAAGTTAAAGGTGAAGTTTCTTCGCGGGTGACAACTATTTTGTCTTTTTCATACCTAACTGGAATTACACTGCCCGACGGAATTCGGATGCTATCAAATTGGGAAATTCTTTGTTGGGCTTCTGCGGGAGTAGCTACCACCAGCGGCGCGCTGGTTCCCACTGTAATGCCCAGTGCGAGGATTGCTGCTGTTGCTGAACGCCATTTTTGAGAAGTAATCATATAAATTGTCTCCTTGCTTCGGTTTTTGTTTACTTAGGAACGCACTACTGCTAAATTTGTTTCTGGTTTCGCATTCATCTGATGTTTTGATTATGGCAGGCTGGAATTCTACCAGTTGGGAAGATAAGGTTGATAATCAAGAAGTTGAAAATTTGGAAAAATCGAGAAAATCCCCAATACAGGGGCGATCGGGAAGATAAGGAAGATAGTCAACAGCCAGTCGATTTTAGATTTTAGATTTTAGATTTTAGATTTTAGACTTGACTCCACAGATGAATCTGGAAGCTGGAAAGTAGGTGTAAAATATTTCGCTTGTCAACAGTCAACAGTCAACAATTAATTGTTGAGAGCGTTTAAGGCTAGCAATCCAGCACCGAAAGCTGGTTCGTATCGGGGCGAAATTACCTTAGCTTTTGGGGCGATCGCACTTATGGCTGCTTCAAACCGACCTCGGCAATTTGCCTCTCCACCCCACACACCTCCTACGATCACAATTTCAAATTCTTCTGTTTGGTTAAATAGCGCTGAAATGGCTATTTTGGTTGAATAGGTTAATTCTGCTACAGCATTATTGATAATGCAGTCAGCGACGCGATCGCCCTCTGCTGCGGCTTGTTGGACAATCGGCGCTAAAGCAGCAATTTCTTTGACTCCCCAACCGCGCCCGTAAACGACTTCTACCAATTCTTCTAGGTTATTGAGGCCTAAATGCGTTTGAAATTTTTCCGCAAGCACGGTAAAATCTTCGCGTCCGTCATAGAACTTCAAAGCAGCTTGCAAACCCTGAAGGGCAATGTTATATCCGCTGCCTTCATCGCCTAAAATATATCCCCAACCGCCGACTCGTTTAGTTTTTCCTTGACGGTTTTGCCCGAAAACAATCGAACCTGTTCCTGAAATAACGGCGATACCTACTGGATAACCTGTACCGCCAGCAAGTGCGATCGCGCAGTCGCTGCTAATTACTATATTCCTGGGCAGGAACGATCGGGTTACTGGTAAAGTATTCGTCAACTGCAAGTTCTGCACTACAAATTGCACTATTTCACGATCTTTTGGACGCCCGACGCCTGCTAGTCCCAGACCAATTGCTTCTATGTTGAGATTGCTATTCGTCTCGATTTTAGCGGACAGAACTGCTCGTTCGATCGCCAATTGGATGGATTCTTTGGCTGTCTCAATTCCCAGGGTTTGATAATTGGACGGCCCTGCTTCACCCCGTCCTAAAACAAGGTGGTTGTCATCCATTAAAAGGCAGATTGTTTTAGTGCCGCCGCCGTCGATGCCGAATACGTAGCTCATGAATAATTTAGAGAATAATAGAGCAACCCAGATTAACAGATATCTCTCTATTCTACGCTTTGTACAATCAGATTAAACTGAGATGTTGTACCATTGTCAATAAGCCTTTTATGAACAGGCTTTCCGGCCTGTTCCACAAGAAAATTAATCTCCTGTGGAACAGACCGGAAAGCCTGTTCTTCAGAATGGTGCAAGATGTGAGATTAAATCGACAGAGCAATGCTAATAATAATTAAACCTAATAATGCTAACCAAACCAGATGGCGCTGACACCAATTTTTGATTGATTGCAGCCCGTCGCCGCTGCTGTAAGGAATCGTCTGTGGCACAAGTGGCTCAGCTCGATCGTGATAAAGCGTGCATTCTTTGGCAAAAGGACGCTGCGGGTAGTTGCAAGTATCGTCTTCGTGATAAATACAGGTAGCGCACAGAAATTCTTCGGGTTTCGATCGATAAAGAGGGATACCCGGATGACCGAAAGCTTTGAGGGGGATTTTGCAGTGTGGACAGGCGAGCGCTTGGGCGTCTACAGGTTGGTGACAGCGGGGGCAATCAGGCATAGACAGCAGGGTGATGGGGTAATGTGGTGGGTAGGCTCATTAGCGGGTTTTCCGAACGCCGAGAATGGGCGATCGCCTCGCCATCAGGCGGCTGGATGCTCCAAAATAGAAAGGTAGGTGTGCGCTGATGTAACTTTAAGTTTACAGATGGTTTCGCAGCGACTGCAGGCGACCTGAGCCGATCGGGTATCAAAGGGCAAACATTAGGAAAAATCTATGGATAACAATAGCAACTTACTCAAACAACTGGTAATGCTGGGCATTGGTACTACCTCCCTGGTGGCAGAGAAATTGCAGGAAGTCAGCGAGCAATGGGTCAAAGATGGCAAAATCAATCCTGAGCAAGCCAAAACCTTTGTCGATGACATGACCGAGCACATCAAGTCTGAACAGGGGAATTGGGAGACGCAGTTGCAGCGGCAACTACGGAATATGCTGCAAGATATGGGAGTCCCCCGACAGTCCGAAATGGATGAGTTGCGGGGAAGGCTCGATCGTTTGGAACGTCAGATGCGGGATTTAGAAAACCGTAACTGGCGCTGAGTTCGATCCTCTTCTGCAAGCTTCGCTAACGCCCGTGAGAAGTTCGCTGCTATCTTGTGATAAGATTGTCACCCGAAGGCAGAAGGCTAAAAAAGGCACTTATGTAGAAGCCATTTATGTAGAATTACAAACATTCTGACTTCATACTTTTGCCTTTAAAATTATCTGGTACCTGCCGTTTTTTGGTGGAAAAGTTCAGATAAAATTTGGTAGTTCTTGTTGTACTAGATGTCTTAGATATCTGAGATATCGCGGTTAAAAGTATTAGGAGGATTAATTTTGCGAGGAGTTCTAGTCAGCTTGGGAGTAATGCTGGTTTGCTTTTTGTTTTTGATAGTCGCTCAAATGGGCGGTTCTGGGTCCCAAGCAGTTGCAGCCGAATTGAACAATCTTTTACCCGAGACTGCTATTGAGAAGTTGTCAGCGCCGTCTTTGAATGAAAATAGCTTGCTAGTAGCTGATGCTACTTTACCGAAGGTACCAGCTACTATCGCTGGCAATAACATGACTGATAATACTGAGAAAACTGTTAATACTGAGAAAACTGTCACCACAGATTCAGGTCTGAAATATGTTGAATTGACAGAGGGTAAGGGGGCGACTCCAAAAACCGGGCAGACGGTTGTCGTACACTACACGGGAACTTTGGAGGATGGCACGAAGTTTGACAGTTCGCGCGATCGCAATTCACCTTTTCAGTTCAAAATTGGCGTGGGTCAAGTAATTAAGGGTTGGGATGAAGGTGTCGGTACGATGAAAGTTGGAGACCGGCGCAAGTTGATTATTCCCCCTGAACTCGGTTACGGCGCTCGCGGTGCGGGCGGGGTGATTCCTCCTAATGCTACGCTGATTTTTGATGTGGAATTGTTGAGAATCGGTGGCTAGGTAGCTCAATCTCATTCAACGTAAAACTTTTACGGTATTTAGAAACCCGGTTTTTTTTAAGAAACCGGGTTTCTGTGTATGTTCTGGTTGATTTACGATCGCTTCGGAGATGCCAGATTGCGAAAGCAGGTAAATTGGGCGTCAAATAATAGTTTGATGATTCCTGTGGGCCCGTTTCTGTGTTTGGTAATAATTACTTCTGCAATTCCGCGATCGGGCGAGTCAGGGTTGTAATATTCATCGCGGTAGAGCATAATTACTAAATCTGCGTCTTGCTCGATACTATTATGAACTATGATGTCATTAGCGACAAAATTATGCAGTGCAGGCACGGTTAAATCGTAAACCTCAGCTTCACCATCAACTTCTATTGAGGCGATTTCATCCCAGTAAATATCGCTCTTAGATAAGATGGCAAGTTCATCAGATTTAACAATTGTAGCTAATCTGAAGGCTCGTTCCCGACCAAGGTTGTGTTTGTAAAGGGTTGTACCACAATATAAGTTGCCAAGCTGTGCTTGCATCTGGCGTGTAGTTAAACCAAATTGCTGCATAGCAGGAACAGCATACATTTTCCACACATCACGCGGTATGACATCTCTATTAGTATTGCTAGAACGAATTTCAATGTATTCTGCAATTTCTGTCAGAGCTTGCTGTTTGTAGTTACCTACTGCACCAATCAAATGAATAAACTTATCTAAATCAGGTCTTCCTGTTACCCAAACTTGATGTTGATCTCGCCCTTTCCCTGGCTGGGGGCTTAAAAATAAGCGGGCATTGATACCAAGTCTGAGTAAGAGTGACTGAACATCTCTTGCCAATTTTTCACTACTGGAAGCATAGTAAACACTAGGGTAATGACATTTATCTCTACCTGTTTTTATGCAACCATCAGTACACCAGAGATGGCGTAAAAATAAAGCTATTGCTTCTTGAGGCTGCTCAAATATGTGATTAGGGACAAACTTCTGGTGAGAACGCAGACCAAAAACACCTAAAGCATCTAGCCATTCAGTTACAGGATTCCTCACATTATGTGTGAGATGATAGGCGGCAGGAAGATAAACTTGATACCAATCACGTTCTTTACAAATACGAGGTATGATTCGCTCTCCAAAGACTTCTATTGCAAGATTTGCAACTTTATTGGCTAAATCTTCCTCTCTAGTAGTGTATTGAATAACGTGTCGAGGTAGAGTACATCCGTCTCCAATCATGTGTCCTAGCAAGGCTATTTCGGCATTGTCCATCGATTGGATGAAGGAACTTGATATGTATCTAGGTAGGGCAATGCGATCGCCTATTTTTAACTCGTCCAATCGCCGCCAGCCGTGAATGGTTAAGAACTTATGATTGCCAGTGGCTCTAATTGCCCTTCCCAAACGAGTTTGCAGCCCTAGTACAGGCTTAACACCTGTAGCAAAGGCATTGCTAACAACGGCTTTTTCTAACTGCATGCTGGCTTCATTGAGCGCCCAAACTGTGAAGCCCGATTTTCCTACTAATTCACGAATTGGTACGCGCACACCAGTATCTGCTAGCATTACCAAACTATCACCTGTTAAGCAGCCGCTTTCTCTCAAATCAGACATCATGGGCCGCTTGTTTGTCCTCGCTTCCACACCTCGACTCAACTGAGATAAGGCAATAATCGGCACGTTGAGTTCGCGGGCTAAACCTTTAAGACTTCTGGTAATTCGAGATAGTTCTTGCACACGGTTGTCGCTAGTACCTTCCATTAATTGCAGGTAATCTAGCAAGACTAATCCTAGGCTTCCGCCTTGTTCTGCTTGGAGGCGGCGGACTTTCGATCGTATTTCTGTGACGGTAATATTGGGAGTATCGTCAATAAATAGTGGTAGTTCTGATAAATTGCCAATGGCTGTACTGATTGGTTCCCATTCGTTTTGACTGATTCTACCCGATCGCAACCTGTTGCTTTCTATTTTGGCTTCACTCGACAGGATACGCTGCACTAGCTGTTCTTTCGACATTTCTAAGCTGAAAACGGCAACCGGCAATTTTTGCTGTCCGGCGGCGATGTGATGGGCGATGTTGGTACAGAAAGCTGTATTGTGAACGCAGATATCGTTAGCCACAAAATTGTGTGTCTCCGGGATAGTTAAGTCGTAAACTTGCTTGTTTCCCATCGGTTCGATAGAAACTATTTCATCCCAGTAAACCTCGCTATCTGCCAGTTTTTTCAGCCATAAATTATCTAAAGCCGTTGCTAAAACTAAAAATCTTTCTCTGGACAGCGCACGTTTACCAACGTGGATATTTGAGTGACCTTTGATGTCTGCGCGTTTTGCTAAGGATGCCCAAGATTCGTTGCCTTTTGCTAATGCTAGGTATTCCCACGCCTCTACAGGAATCAAATCGCGGTTATTGTGAGATTCTTTATTTTCTAATGCTTCTTTTACTTTGAATAAGGCTACCTCTTTGCCAAAAATGCCAATTTCTGATATGAATGTTTTGATTGATTTTGCATCAGTAATATCGATTTGCCAAGCTGGTCTACGAGTATTTTTGTATTTGACAGAACGCTTTTTGAGGGCTGCAATGATGCCAAATCTCAGCAGTAGATGCTGTACGTGTCTGGCTAGTCCTTCGCTGACAGAACAGTAGCCTAGTTGAGATTGACCGCTGGTAAGTAGGGTTGCCCAGCCGTCAGTTGAAAAGAGGCGGTTGAGGAAAAGGGCAACTTGCGATCGCCGCAATCTAAACACTATGTCCGGTACGGTTTTCTCATGAGCATTTTTTCCCATCAGACCTAACTTTTCTAACCAATTTCTCAGGGGATTTTTATGACTTGTATTAATAACATCCATTCCCTCATCGGCAAGGTGTTCTGGATCTACTCTTAAAACTCTGCAAATGCCACTAAATAATTCTTGATTGGGAAATGCTATTCCTTCCACCCAAGACCGGACTAATCGCGGTGGAACTTTCAATTCTAGCGCTAATTTTTTAGAGTCAAAATTTCGTTTTAAAAGGATTAGTTCTAAATTATAACCAAAGTTTTTTATACTATCTGTGTAACTTTCTCGATCGCCCATGACATAATATTCTGGTGCGCGTCTCCCTTTATCGTTAAATCGCAGCTTAAGACCTCCGAAGCTAGTAGCAGCTTCAGCAAAATCTTGTAGTATAGCAGTATTTCCATTGGTGAAGTGTGGCGCGCTGCGTGTCAAACACCCATCGCCAATTAGATAAGCCAATAATTTAACTTCACAGTCTCGGATGGTTTCTTTACCAAAAACATTCATCCTGCGGGGAACAGCAATCTTATCGCCTACTTGTATTTCCCTCAACTGCCGCCAGCCCTTAATTGTTAAAAATGGGTGTGTAATTGTAGTTTCTATAAATCGTCCCAGTCTTGTTGTAACCCGAAATACAGGCTTAATTCCATCATCTATAAAAGCTGATGGTCTAGTTAGGTGAAATTGCCAATCTTCTCCTAATGTTAGTAATTCAGCTTGACGTTTTTGATAGATTTGTTCTATACTAGAAACAGTTCCATCACTTTCTACTATTACGGTAGAGGCTGCTTGGCACTTGCCCATCGCCGGCCTGGCTGCAACGATGATTAAATCCGATCGCTGAAAGCCTCCTGTCATAGCATCTAAGTCATAAAAACCGCACGGAATACCGGGAAGTGTGAGGCCTTCATTGCGATTTTCTAGGTCTTGAAATGTTTGGTTTAGTGTTTCGCCGATCGACACTAAATCCTGTTGCGGGCGTTCTTGAGTTATGCTGAAAATTTCTTGTTCGGCGCGGTCTAAGACTGTTTCTAGCGGTACTGCTGTCTCGTAACCTAATTGTACTATGTTGTTGCCAGCTTCGATTAATTTGCGGCGCTGATATTTGTCTTCAACTAAAACTGCATATTGGTCGATGTTGACTGCGGAAACTGTGCGATCGACTAATTGTGCTAATTTAGTTAGTCCTCCTACTTGCTCTAACTGGTTGCGGTCGGTTAGCGCAGTTGTTACCGTCATTAAATCGGTAGGTTGGCCCTGTAAAAATAGCCCTAATGCCGATCGATAAATGACTTGATGAGCGGTGATGGCAAAAAACTCCGGGCGCAGCAGTTCGGCAATTCGGGAAATAGCTTCGGGGTCAATTAAAATCCCGCCCAAAATTGCTTCTTCTGCCTCTATATTTGTCGGCATCAAATCGCTCATTAGTCAATAGTCCTCAGTCAGTCGATTTTAGATTTTAGATTTTAGATTTTAGATTTTCTGTTTTAGGTTTTAGGTTTTAGATTTTCGGCTTTAGGTTTTAGGTTGTAGATTTTCGATTTTAGGTTTTAGGTTGTAGATTTTCGATTTTCGATTTTCGATTTTAGATTTACTCTACAGATGAATCTGGGAGCTTGAACAATATCCTAAAATTGTAGGTTCGACCATCAGGAGCGTCGGGGCTTGTGTCCGTTTTTCCGGCGGGGTCATTAGTTATTATCAGTGTAAGGTTTTGTAGGAGTGCGATCTGTCGCGAGCTCGCGTTTATACCAGACTCACGCTCTCTCGATCTCGCACTCCTGAAAAAATGCTTCTTACTCTCTGCAGAGATGCTCCGGTTCTCAATCTGCAAGTTAGCGTTACTGAGTCCTTACTTAGCAGTGCTTAGTTGTTAGCTAATGACTAATGACTAACAACTAATGACTGATAACTCTTAATTACATCGGAACAACTTGAATATCAACTTCGGCAGTAACTTCTGCATGTAGTTTGATTTCAGCTTTGTATGTACCAGTTTGGCGAATTTCGGGCAGAGTGATGCCGCGCCGATCGACTTCTTGACTGGTAGAGTTGAAAATCAGTTCTGCTACTTCTTGGTTGGTAACAGTACCAAAAATCGCGTCAGCTTCGCCAACTTGCTTGGAAATGATGAAAGGCCCAGCCGATTCGAGGGCGGTTTTGCGGACTTCAGCTTGCTGCTTGAGCTCTAGCTGGCGCAGTCTTTCTTCTTCACGGCGGCGCTCTGCTTGCTTGAGAATGCCTGGAGTGGCTTTAAATCCCATGCCTTGGGGTACTAGGTAGTTGCGGGCGTAGCCTGGGGCTACTTCTACTACGTCGCCAGCTTTGCCGAGTTTGCTGACATCTTTATTTAAAACTAATTGAACGCGCTTGGCCATGATCGTGGGTTGTGGGGTTTTAACTGCAACTTTTTATAATAGCGAAGTTTTAGGGGCGATCGCAAGGGAGTTCGGCAACGGATTATGTAGCGGATGTAAGGGATTTAACGGATTTAATGGATGGATGTTGAGATTCGAGGTTCGAGATTCGACGTTCGAGGGAAGAAACAGGGATAATATTTTTAAGGGGCAAATTCAGTTTGAAATTACGCAAAACGCGGGTGCTGTAATGAGCTAAATCAACTACAGTGCCATGTCTTACCGATCGCTCAGGCTTTATTTTCAAGGCGCTCACGGGCGATCGATCGCGCTACAGTAGCAACTAACTGGGTCGAATTGATCGGCTTGGCTAAGTGTTTGTCAAATCCGGCTTGCAAAATTTGGCGCTCGTTGGCTTCTCCAGCATAGGCCGTTAAGGCGATCGCCAACAACTGCCGATACTCAGGCGCAAGCTGAGTGCGGATGCGATGGATCAACATATATCCGTCCATCTGGGGCATTCCGATGTCGCTGACGAGCAAATCCGGTGCAGTTTGTTCGATCGACTCTAGCGCCTCAGCAGCAGATGACAGGGAAATCACCTCTGCACCCGCTTCCTCAAGCACGAAAGCCACAAAATCTCGCGAGTCGAGTTCATCATCTACCACCAAAATTCTCAATCCAGCTAGGGGCAAGGATGAGAGAGCGGGACAAGCAGACCAATTGAGGGCTTCATCCTCCTGCCTTCTAGAATCATCATTTAATAGCGGTAATCTCACCGTAAACGTCGCTCCTTGACCTTCTCCTGCGCTTTCTGCAAACACCGTTCCGCCGTGAAGTTCGATCAGTTGGCGAACGATCGCCAATCCCAGTCCCAAGCCGCCAAATTTGCGAGTTGTTGCGCCATCTTCTTGTCGGAAATGGTCAAAAACATAAGGCAAGAAATCGGGAAGAATACCTTTACCCGTGTCCGTAACTTTAATTTGAGCTTGGTGTTCGATTTGCCCTAATCGAACTTCTACTCGACCGCCTTCTGGCGTGAATTTCACAGCATTTGATAACAAATTCCACACAATTTGTTGCAAGCGACTTGTATCACCGAGAACTTGCCCGACATCGGGATTTAAGATTGTTTGGATTTGAATTTTTTTAGCTTCCGCTGCTAATTGCACGGTTTCCACAGCAGATGGAATAATGGTTGCCAGATTCATTGGAGCAACATTCAATCTGAGTTTTCCTTGCAGAATCCGAGATACGTCAAGCAAGTCTTCGATTAATTGAGATTGCAGTCTGGCGTTGCGCTCAATAGTCTCAAAAGCTTTGGCACTTTGACTGGCGTTCAGCTTGCCGCCGACGAGCAGTTGCGACCAGCCTAAAATCGGATTCAGGGGCGATCGCAACTCGTGAGAAAGCACAGCCAGAAACTCATCTTTAATGCGGTTAGCTCGCTCGGCTTCCGTGCGGGCAGTTTGTTCTAATTGGAGAACTATATCACGGTCGGTTTCCACTTGTTTGCGTTCTGTAATGTCGATTACAGAGCCGATATAACCCTCAAATTGTCCGCTTTCGGAAAATCTGGGAGCCGCCGCATCGATCGCCCAAGAATATCCGCCATCCTTGCGCCCGACGCGATATTCAACGCTGTACCGTTCCTGGCGTTCCTTGGCGGTAAAAAATGCGTTCTTGACCTGTTCGCGGTCTTCTGGATGCAGCGCGTTTATCCAACCAAATCCTAAACCTGTTTCCTCAGTTTGACCTGTGAATTCATACCAGGTTTCGCTCAAGAAAGTGCAATAGCCTGTGGAGTCTGTTACCCATACCATAAAAGGAGCATTGTTAGCCATAGTGCGGAATCGTTCTTCGCTTTCTTGCAGCGCTGATAAAGCTTGTTTGCGTTCTGTGATATCCCGACAGACAATCACTCCGCCTTTGATTTGGTTGCTAGTATCAACTACCGGATAACCGCTGATACTGATCCAGCGACCTTCAGCATCTTGGCGACGGACAAATACCTCTACATCATTGACATATTCACCTTTTATTGCTCTGGCTAGAGGTAGTTCAGCGGCGGGGAAAAGGGTTTTTTGGTCTGCCAAAAATAGTCCGTAGGTGTTCGACCATTCCTCACAAGATTTTTCATTCGATAGCTGACCGAATACCCCGACTGCGGCTTGGTTAAACAACACAAACTCCCCTTGTTGGTTTGCCAAAATTAAACCATCGCCAATGCTGTCAATGATGACTTGCAGTAACTTAGTTTGTTCTTCCCGGGCGACTTCGGCTCGTTTGCGATTTGTGATTTCGCTGGAGATGCCAATCAGGCCGATGACTTCTCCCGCCTGATTGCGGTAGGGAGCTTTCATTACCAGAAATGTGCGAATGCCATCGTGAGATTCTTCGAGGACTTCTGTTTGTCCCGACTCCATAATCCGCCGATCGTTTTCCGTGACTGCGACTGCAAGTTCTGTTACTGGGTATAAATCGATATCGCGACCACCAATTACTTCAGAAGCAGATTTGCCCATTATTTCCAGCGTGGCTGGATTGGCATAAATAATCCGTCCTTCTCGATCTTTGACAAAAATGGGCGTGGGTGCTGACTCGTTAATTACGTTCAAAATCGCATTTTTTTGTCGCAGTTCTTCTTCCGTGCGTTTGCGATCGCTAATATCGCTCCAATAAGCCGTAAGTCCTTCGGCCGCAGGATAGGCGCTCACTTCTATATACATTTGGAGCGAGGGCGAGAACTCTTCAAACTTGACAGAAACTTGCTCGTTAACGACTCGATGAAATTCTTGATATGCCCTTGAATAGGATTCTTTTTCGGCGGGGAATACCTCCCAGATAGATCGACCTAGCAAGTCGTTTCTCGATCGAGAAAGCAGTTTTTCTGCTGTGGCATTAACGTAGGTAAAGCGCCATTGTGAATCGATCGCGATAAAGGCATCGGTAATACTTTCTATAATATTGCTGACTTGTTGGTTGGCCCCAGAGAGCGCGAGTTCAGCGTTTTTGCGTTCGGTGATGATTTCGCAAAAAATCATGATGCCGCCAATCTCATTAGTGTTGGTTCGCCAAGGGTGAATTTCCCAGCGCACCCAGTCGATCGAGCCATCAGGGCGGGGAAACTGCTCTTCAGGGCAGGTTTCGACTGCTCCCGCCAGACAGCGCTGGTGGATTTGTTTGAAATGATCGGGCAAATTGGGAAAGATGTCGTAGTGCGATCGGCCCACAATGTTTTGAGTGCCGAGCCCGTAACTTGCCAGCCAGCGGTCGCTCACCAGCATATACCGCATCTGGCAGTCAAACATCGCCACCCCCGCAGGCGAATGTTTGACGAACAGTCGCAGTTGCTCGGACTGTTGCTGCAGCAGATTCTCCGATTGTTTGCGATCGCTGATGTCTTTGAAAAGTATGGCAACTTTGCGGCTGTCCGGCTCAGGAGTGCGGAACGCCGAAACCTCAAACCAGCGGTTCATGGCTTCCGAGCCGTGTTCAAAGCGCAATGGTTCCCCCGTGAGCGCGACTTTGCCGTACATCTCAAACCAATAATTTTCGTGATTTGGAAGGAGCTGTCGCACCGTTTTACCTGTAGCTTGTTCGAGTCCGGTTTGTTTCACAAAAGCAGGATTGACTTCCAAAAAGCGGTAATCGATCGGCTTTTCGTTGGCGTCAAACAGCATTTCGATGACGCAAAAACCTTCGTCTAGGGACTCAAACAAAGTGCGATAGCGTTCCTCGGAACGACCCAAAGCAGCAAGAGCTTGTTTGCGATCGCTAATATCCATAAACGCCGCCACACAGCCGCGAACTGCGCCCTCTTCGTCAAATAACGGCACCGCATTCACCAACCAATCAAAGGCTACCCCGTCCTCGCGCACCATTTGAATTTCCACATCTCGCACTTGGACGCCGGAAGCCGCAGCTAGTTGCATTGGGAGTTGTTCTCCTGGAATTTCTTCTCCGTTGCGGAATCGTCTAAAGGGAAGGGTTGCGGCTTGCTCTCCGGTTCCAGAAACATTGGTATCCGGCGGCACTTTCAACATCGACTGGGCAAATCGGTTAGCGCGAATTACTTTACACTGTGGGTCGCGGGCGATCGTAATGCCAACGGGTACAGCATCAAGTATCGATTCCAGTTCATTGACTCGTCGCTCTAGTTCTTGGTTGAGCCGTTCAATTTCTTTTTTGGTAGCTTTGCGATCGGTAATTTCTAGCACCGTCACATTCACTCCCAGGACGCGATCGTCCTCGGCCCTGAGTGGATAGACACTCAACAGCCAATCGCGATCGACTCCCGGCTGTGCTGAGTTCGTCCTGCTAAGTTCGAGCTGTTGAAGTGGAACTTTAGTTTCAATAACTTGTCGGTAAAGTGGCTCTAAATCATCTGCCATTTCTGGCAAGATTTCGCGCAATGTTTTGCCGATGTGGGCGGCGGCTGGAACTCCGTTTATTTCTGCTAGCCGATCGTTGATGCGGACAAACCGCAACTCGGTATCGAGGAAGCAAAGTCCGATCGGCGCACTAGCATAAATCGCCTCGATTTCTGTTAGTTGTTGCTGCGAAGTTTGTGCTTGTTTAATTGAATCAGCCCGATCCGCTTTCTGCTCGGTGACATCTTGAAAATAAACGGCAAGTCCCGATGGGATGAGATAAGCTCGTACCGCATACCAAGCATTGAGTGGCGGATCAAAAAATTCAAAACTCACCGTAATTTGTTCCCGAACAGGCAAGATGCCTGTTCCACAAGAAGAAAATTCATCTTTTGTGAAACGGGCATCTTGCCCGTTCTTGAGAATGGTGCAAGATGCGATCTCAAACAAACTGCCCACTGATTCGGGAAACTCTTCCCAAATGCTGTTGCCAATCAAATCTTTCGAGGGTCGATTCAGCCACCGCGCCGCTTGCGAATTGAGGTAGGTAAATCGCCAGTCTCGATCCAAAGCAAAGAACCCGTCCGAAATACTTTCGAGGGTGTCTGACAGTTGGGCCGCGGGCGCGTTACAGACTGGTTCGGGTTGAGGCTGAGCGATAGGAGTGAAGGTTGTTACTACCGCATAGGGAGTCGATCGATCTCCCTGAAATAAAGGTTGAGAATTGAGCGTCAACCAAATCAATTCTCCCTGTGGCCGATAAAAGCCCATGATGACATTTAAACATGGTTGCCCGGTTTGCAGCGCCACCATCGCCGGATGCGTCTCGCCGGGAAAATCCGAGCCATCTTCACGCAGAGTCTGCCAGCGACTGTTGATTGAAGTGCATAAGAGCATCTGTTCTGCTGTCATCCCCAACAGCTCCTGGGCGTGACAATTGCACCCCTGAATGCTACCATCTGCCAATTGCAGAACCATCCCTACATCAGTTGGCAAAGGCGGGGCTGGGTAGAACGCTTTGTTAGAATCCGTTGAAACAGAGGGGTCGATTTTTGCTTGGGGTTCAGTATTGCGTGGGTTTTGCATCGGTTTCTAACAACGCTTATTTTACTTTTGGAAAAGCAAATCGCGAGCAATAATAGGGAAATAACCAGAGGAACTTTTGACTTGAGCAGGGTGACACTTCAAACCTAAGATGGATGTCGATCGTTCTGCGGTAATAATATCGATATCTAGACAATTTATTTTATCGTAGAGTCCCACGTCTGAACCATTTGCGGGATTCGGCAGAGGCGACGGGGAATTTTCTGGCTGTTTCAAATACCAGGTTAGTCCGTCTCATCAGTTTTCCGTGTTGCTGCATATTACCCATTGCTGTTGCTGGTTTTCGCGCGAACAGATGGCACTTGCACACAGATAAATAAGTAGATTAAGCTGGAAAATAAATAAGCCCTCTCTTGCAGCGAGTGAAACGAAGCAATCGCTCTGGTTACGCCCGCGTTACCTTCTGTTACATTGTGGTAAACTTTATTTGCGCCTACCTACTTAAAAACCCGGTTTCTTTGCGTTAACCAGATGGTAAATTTAGGCAAGGTTCTGTTCGTCTCAACGGTAAACGGGCGATCGTATTTACCCAATACAGGGCAGCCTGCTTCCTCCCGTGCCGACGTTTGTGTCAAGTTTGACCGCGCGCCTTTTACCTTTGTTAATTTCACAAACTTAATCCTATGCACATATTCACCGCCGGCGATCGCAACTATATTCTGGGGTTGGCAGCACTTCTTAAGTCTATAGATTTGAATGTTAGTAAATCGGGACAGGAGCAGGTAAAAATTACCATTGTATCTACCGGCATAGCTCCACAGCAAAAGGAACAGTTACAGAATTGCTGCAAATACCAGATTGAATGGCAAGAATTGCAATCTAGTTACGACCAACTTCTTTCTCTGTCAGGTTCTAAACTTGCTTACGTTAAATTGCAGCCTGAAAAATATACCAAGGAAACAGAAAGGCTGATTTGGCTCGACAGCGACACGATCGTTCTGGGAAGTTTAGATCCACTGTGGAACCTCGATCTTCAAACAATGCCGATAGCAGCCGCACCCAATGTCTGGGGAAATACGAACAATTCTCAAGATCGAAACCCTTATTTCAATACGGGTGTTTTAGTTTACAACATGAAGCTTTGGGAGGAAGAGCAACTGTCCGAAAAGTTGATGGAAAACGCTCGATTAAACCTTTGGGGGGATCACGATCAGGGTGCATTAAATTCTGTTTTAGCGGGAAGGTGGAAGCAATTAGACCAAATCTGGAACAACCACAAGACTGATGATATGTCAAGTAAAGTGATGCACTTTATGTCAAGACCGAAACCGTGGGAAAGCTCAACCCCCAATCAATTATGGCTCGATATGTTGTCTCAGACACCGTTTAAGGACGAAGTGGAAAAAATTCCCAAGAATTTTAATTGGTTGTCGAGATTTAAGATAAAATACAGAGCATTTGGCCAGTGGTTGAGGGAACCGACAACCAAGTTTAAGAGTTACCTGAAGAAACAAAAACGTTAAGGTCAATCAATTTTAGATTTTAGATTTTAGATTTTAGAATTGAAGCATTGACTTGCGCGAGATGAATCACGTGGCGGGTATCCTGGATGCGAGGGGGTCAAAATTGGTCTTTCATGCCGCGCAATCGAGCGAAGGTTTGCACTGGATCGGAGGTGTTGGTGGCTGATTGGAGGTTGGGAAAATCCCAGCGCAAAAATGGGTTTGTGCTTTTTTCGATGCCGATCGATGATGGTATTGTAGGTTGCGATCGACTGCGCGCTTCCTTGACTTCGGCGAAGCGCTGCTGTAAATCGGGATTGTCGCCATCCACACTCAAGGCAAATTGCAGGTTGTTCAGCGTGTATTCGTGGGCGCACCAGACTCTCGTACTATCGGGCAGGTTTCGGAGTTGCCGCAGAGAGGCTAACATTTGGGCGGGAGTGCCTTCTTTGAGCCTGCCGCAGCCGCCGGCAAATAAGGTGTCGCCGCAAAACAATTCGCCGGTTTCGCTGGGGTTGCTGGGGGGGAAATAGTAGGCGATGTGAGCTTTTGTGTGGCCGGGTAGGAAGAAGACTTCGGCGGTTCTGTTGGCGAAAGAAACTCGATCGCCCGCTTGTAAAAACACTTGCTGTCCGGGTATTCTGCCTCTATCTTCTGCGCCACCATAAACTTTAATTTGGGGAAAGCGATCGATCAGTTCCTGATTGCCGCCTACGTGGTCGCTGTGGTGGTGGGTAATGAAAATTGCGGTTAATTCGGCTCCGAGCGATCGCAGTTGCTCTAATACTGGCTGCGATCGTGCTGGATCGACGACTGCTGCGGTGTGGCGATCGGGGTCGTGCAGTAAAAAAATGTAATTGTCGGACAGTACCGGAAGCCGATAAACCTGCATAGAAAAGTGCCTCTCTCGGAAAAATATTATATAATTAAGTTACTCTGAACGCTATCCGAAGGCTGATTGCAGATTTATTAAGTCCGCATATCTATCTTGGGATGTAAAACTTGGGATGTAAAACTTGGGATGTAAAACTCGGATACGTTATTTCTGCTGTGCCAGCAAATTGATTTGCGGTCGAGTACGCACCATTTTTGAGTCAATAACTACAATCGGCTTTAACTATTTTGGCATAAAAGCGATCGAATAAATGCGAACATCTCACAACAAATCAAACTTAACAATTTCTCAAAAAGTCGATCGGATTGTAGCGTCTGGTAAGATAACTCGCAGGGAACACTTAGTTTTGACTTCGGCTATCCTGTCAGATGATAAAATTTCAGAAGAGGATCGACATCAAATCAATCGGATATTTGATTATATCCAAATTGGTCGCCTCAAGTTTATCGATTGAAAACAAAGACTTGCACAGTCAGCATCTATCTGGAGTATAAAAAGCGTTTTTTAGGAGTGCGATCGTCCCGTCGGGCACAGCAAAGCCTATATATTTCGCTTGAATTCTCCGGCTCACGCGGAGTGTGAAGGCGTCAGTTGTGGCAGTCTCAAATTAACAAGGCTCTTAGCAATCCCAGCTACAAAAACAGGCAGAATAAAATGAGTGCAGACAAACCAACTATTTTGGTGACGGGCGGAGCTGGATATATTGGCTCTCACGCAGTATTAGCGCTGAAAAACGCCGGTTACGGTGTGGTGATTTTGGATAATTTAGTTTACGGTCACAGAGATTTAGTAGATCGGGCTTTGCAGGTGGAGTTGGTAGTTGGCGACACGAACGATCGCACTCTTCTCGATAACTTGTTTGCTACGCACAAGATTGATGCGGTAATGCACTTTTCGGCTTACGCTTACGTGGGCGAATCTGTTACCGACCCAGCTAAATATTATCGCAACAATGTCATCGGCACTATTACGCTTTTGGAAGCAATGATCGCTGCTGACGTGAAGAAATTTGTGTTTTCTTCTACTTGCGCGACTTACGGTGTACCGCAGAAAATCCCGCTCACAGAAGACCACCCGCAAAACCCGATCAATCCCTACGGTGCTACTAAGTTAATGGTAGAACGGATTTTGTCGGATTTTGACGCTGCGTATGATTTCAA
Source organism: Microcoleus sp. AT8-A3 (assembly GCF_036705675.1). Taxonomy (NCBI): domain Bacteria; kingdom Bacillati; phylum Cyanobacteriota; class Cyanophyceae; order Oscillatoriales; family Microcoleaceae; genus Microcoleus; species Microcoleus sp. AT8-A3. Next base: position 41,990 of record NZ_JAUBVD010000041.1, on the reverse strand, counting down.
GTCTGTTTGTTTCCGCTATTTTAACGCGGCTGGGGCTGACCCGAACGGGTTGTTAGGAGAGGATCACAATCCAGAAACTCACCTGATCCCGCTGGTGTTGTTCGCGGCTTTGGGTAAACGAGATTCGATCGCGATTTTTGGCACGGATTACGATACTCCTGACGGTACTTGCATTCGGGATTACATTCACGTTAACGATTTGGCATCTGCTCACATTTTGGGATTAGAATATTTGCTAAATGGTGGCAAATCAGATTTTTTTAATTTGGGCAATGGGGGCGGGTTTTCGGTGAAAGAGGTGATAGAAACGGCTCGCCAAGTGACTGGAAAAGAGATTAAGGCTGTTGAGTGCGATCGGCGTCCAGGAGACCCGCCTGCTTTAGTTGGCAGCAGCAAAAAGGCGATCGAAATCTTGGGTTGGTCTCCAGAATATCCCGACATTAAGGATATTATCTCCCATGCTTGGCAGTGGCATCAAAAGCGTCACACTTAGCATAAACTCAAATAAAAAAAGTGCAAAAATTGAGTCTAAAATAATGTTAAACAGTCACAAAGATTTTTGTTTTTGCACCTTAGCTTTTGGGAAAAAGTATTGCGAATTAGCCAAACAACTAGCAGCAGACTTAGAAACTCATTCTCTAGGGACGATGCTAGTTGTTTGTACTGACTACCCAAATGACTTTCAGAATTTGACGAATGTTTTTGCTTTTAAAAAAAGTCGCGAAGGTGTAGATTATTGTTATAATGATAAACGATTTGCACTAAAAAAAGCCTTAGAATTATTCCGAGTGGCAATCTTTGTGGATGCAGATACAAGAATCATAGGAAAAGTGCCGGAGAGAGAATGGATGTCAGGAATTACTTGTAAAGGGTTTATTCCCATTCTAGAACATCCACCTAATCAATCTTTGCCAGGTAGAAAAGAGGCAATTGATAAATTAGCAAAAAAGCTAGAAATACCATTGGAACCTGTAAGTTTTGTTCAAGAAAATTTGTTCGTAATTGCGAGAGACAATGGGAAAGAAATTCAGTTTATTCAAGAATGGGGAAAGATTGGAAGATTTTTTGAAGTGCAAAAAGTCAAAACAAAAGACGGTAATCCCATTGGGTTAGCAACTGCTAAAGTTGGGTGGAATATTCGTAATGACGGGTGGCAGGAACTCGCTCAAAGTATGGAGCATTCTTTTGCTCATTGGGACTGGCAAAAAAATCAAGTAAGAACCTTTTGGGATAAAGTTTGGGATAAATTGCAGTTTGAGCATTGGCAATATCTCTATAGGTTATTAAAAACACAGTTAATTGCCTTATTAAATTTCAATTTTTACTATCGCTAGAGAAAAGAGATGTATAGAGGATTTATCACCATTTTAATTGGATTGTACTCATTTCAAGACTGCATACATTTTCTAGCTTCAGTCAGGAAGTTTCACCGCGAACCAATTATTATTTTAATAGATAGAGTCCCTCTAATTTTATATCCTTTACTTCAGGTGTTTGGAAATGTCATATTGAAACCTGCACCGTCTCACGAAAATCCTGTTTTAGCGTCGCGGCTAGCTAAGCTGGCTTTGTATCAACAATCTCCTTTTGAGAAAACTATTTATCTGGACTGCGATATTTGTTTGCTATCGCCAATATATGAAGTTTTTGACTATCTTGATGAAGTAGATTTGCTGATAACAGAAGATGTGCAGCCTGCGATTGCTAAAGCTGCAAATTTATTAAGAGTCAAGCAGGATATTCTGTCAACTTTGCAGTCTGTCGGGTTGCCGCTAAATGAAAATAGCGTTCAATACAATGGCGGATTTATCGGTTTTACGAAAAGCAGTAAAACTCAGGAATTGTTTATAAACTTTAAGAAATATTTCGAGATGGTAGTGGCGCATCAAAATGTGCTACTGTTGAAAGACCAGGGAGCTTTTGCGGCGGCTGTTGAATCAGTGAAACCGAAAATGACAACTTTGTCCCCGGTTTACAACTACTTGGATAAGTGGAAAGATGTTTATACGATCGACAAACCGATTAAAGTAATGCACTGCACTTATCCTTACCGCCCTCAGTACGCGAAGAACGTGACGCGATCGCTCTTTACTAGAATAGTCGATCGCACGGCTAAAATATTTTTACCAAATCAACTTAACAATCCCTGGCGTTTAAAATAATTAAAGTTTGTTGGCAAACTGCATCAAAAGCAACAAAGTTTTGCCCAAACACAAAAAAATTAGCCTCAACATATCCGAAAATTTACCTAGAAGAATTATTGCTGGCTTGAATAACAGTCTTGGGTTCATTATTGTGTTTTTTTACCAAAAGACGCGTTGCTGCCCTTTCCCGTGGTTAAAAACCTGGTTGCTTTGGTCGGGAGTGCGTGAGTCCCCATCGCCTTGACAAAAGCTCGGTTAAGCAGGAAAATTAAACAAATGTTTTAAACAAAATACTCAGTGAAAGTTTCATTAGTAGTGAGCGATTTGTCAGGAGGAGGTGCAATTCGTGCTTTTTTATTAGCTCAAGTCTTGATAGAGCTTAAATGTGATGTAGAAGTTGTTGGATTTCAGTTTGGCAAGGAATTGTACGCTACTCCTCCCAGAGACATCCCGGTATGTGCGATACCGGGGAAAAATTATCCGGGGTTTTTAATGGATGCTCAAAAACTTTGGAAAAAAATAGATGGGGATATTATTTATGCAGTTAAACCTAAACCTACAAGCTTTGGATTATCACTGCTAAAAAAACTGGCGACTCGCCACTCTATAATTTTAGATATAGACGACTGGGAACTGAGCTGGTACGGGGGAGATGAATGGCAATACCGTCCCTCTTTCAAACAACTTTATCGAGATATTTTTAAACATAACGGTCAATTGAGAGAACCAGATCATCCCCTCTATCTCAAGTGGATGGAAGGTCTCATTCACCGTGCGGATGCAGTCACCGTTGATACTGAGTTTTTACAACAGCGTTTTGGTGGTGTATATTTGCCTAATGGTAAGGATACTGCAATGTTCGACCCTGCTAAATACAATCCTGAATTGAGCAGACAGCGTTACGGCTTGTCCGGGTATAGAATCTTAATGTTTCCCGGTGCGCCGCGACCTCACAAAGGTGTTGAGGATGTTTTGATGGCCCTCGAACAGTTAAATGAACCCGATTTAAAATTAGCGATCGTCGGCGGGAGTCCTTATGATGATTATGATGATAAACTTGTGAAACAATGGGGACGTTGGATTATTAAACTGCCAAGGTTTCCAGTGGAGACGATGCCGTCGGTTGTAGCGGCGGCTCATGTTGTCGTTGTTCCTCAGCGAGAAACTCTCACAGCCGTGGCTCAGTTTCCGCTCAAGCTGACAGATGGTATGGCAATGGCTAAGCCTGTTTTATCTACGCGAGTGGGGGATATTCCATCAATTTTAGGAGGAACGGGTTATTTAGTCGATCCGAGTTCTCTCGCTCAAATTTCACAAAAAATTCAATGGATATTTCAAAATTTGACAGCGGCTAATTTACAAGGAATGAAAGCTAGGGAAAGATGTGTGAAAAAATATAGTATTCAAGCAATGAAACCGATACTTTCAGAGATAATCGCAGGTATGTAAATGTTATTTTAAAACGACTCAATGGAGGAAGAAAAGCTGGCTGTTATTAAAGAATATTTTAAGATGCCGTACTGTTTAGCTGGGAATGCTTCATGTCTGCCAATAAGCTACTCCTAAAATTTGCCAGACGATATCCCGGCAGGATTCTCTTAACTGTGATGCTGGGCTTTTCTGGCGCTTTATTCAACGGTATCAGCACTACTCTGATTGTACCAGTGCTTTTAAGTTTTTTAGAGGAAACTATCGAGCTGCGGGGTGCTCCACCTCTAATTAAAACTTTGATGTATCCCTTTGAGGGAATGCCCGGAAATCAGCGTTTAATGTTGATGACCGGGGCGGTTGTGCTGGCAATTTTTTTAAAAAATGTTGCGAGTTATATCAATACTTTAGTAGCTACTTCTCTGACGCGCTCTCTGACTTTTGATTTGCGAGAAGCAGGTTTGCGGTTGTTGTTAGAAGTAGATTTAGATTTTTACTCTAAAACAAAAGTCGGGGATTTAATTAATAGATTGGGCGGAGAGATTGGTCGGACTGCTAGTGCAGTTGGTACGGCCATCGGAATGTTTACTACGTCAATCACGGTTTTGGTGTTTCTGGGCCTGCTACTTTCTATCTCGTGGAAACTGACGGTGACAGCTACAGTTTTGCTGGCGTTAGTTGCTTGGGCAAATCAATATATTATTAACCGTTCCAAGCATTTTGGCCACCTGCTTTCTGAAATGTCGAAAGATTATTCGGTTAGGGTGCTGGAAACCATTACGGGGATTCGGCTCGTCAAGTCAACTGGGAACGAGGAAAGGGAGTATCAGCGGATCAAGTATTTAATTCAAAGGCGAGAACAAGCGGATTTTCAGGCTCAGGTAAATTATGCGGCGATCGCCCCAATTAACGAAGTTGTTAATTTGATAGTTATAATTCTGATTGTATTTATAGGCCGCACCATATTTGCGAATGAGATAGAGTCTATTGCTACAATTTTATTAACCTACTTATTGGTACTTTTTAGGTTAATTCCTTTAATTTCACAGTTGAATAGCGGGCGCAGTCAATTTGCTAATACGTCGGCTAGTGTAGAGGTGGTTAATGATTTTTTGAGCTGCGAGGACAAGCCATTTATGCTGAACGGTTCTGTGCCTTACACTCATTTGCGATCGGGAATTCATTTTAATAAAATATCTTTTAGTTATCCCAATCACAAGAATTTAGTTCTGCAAGGAATTGATTTATTTCTACCTCACGGCACTACTTTAGCTTTGGTAGGAACTTCGGGTTCTGGCAAATCAACTTTGGCAGATTTACTGCCGAGATTTTACGATCCAACTGAAGGTCATATCTCGATCGATGGTAGAGATTTGCGCGAATTTGAGCTGAAAAGTCTCAGACAAGCGATGGGTATTGTTAGCCAAGATACGTTTTTGTTTAATGCTTCAGTGCGCGAAAATATTGCTTACGCTAGGCCTCAAGCGACTGAGGAAGAAATTGTGGAAGCGGCGAAGGGAGCTAATGCTTACGAGTTTATCCAACTGTTGCCGGAGGGGTTGGATACTCAAATTGGCGATCGGGGCGTGATTTTATCGGGAGGGCAGCGTCAGAGAATTTCAATTGCTAGAGCCCTGCTGCAAAACCCGGAAATCTTAATTTTAGATGAGGCAACGAGTTCGCTGGATACGGTTTCGGAAAGGTACGTACAAGCGGCGATCGAGAAATTGAGTTGCGATCGCACCACCTTAGTCATCGCCCACCGCCTCTCCACAGTCCAAAAAGCCAACAAAATCGCCGTGATCGATCGCGGGCAAGTAGTAGAAATGGGTTCCCACGAAGAATTGCTAGCAAAAGGAGGATACTACACTCGCTTGTATTCAGTGCAATTTGCCGAAGAAACCGCTCGCGATGAAGCTCTAATTAGAGGTTCTTACGAAATTCGCACTCGCCTGACTCCCATGATAGCTTACCTCAAAATGCTAGTAGATGAAATGGTAGACTCTCCCGAAGAAAGAGACGAGTTAATCCGAGAATCATTTCACTCTGCTGCTAATATTTTCACGACTTTAGAATTTATAGAAAATACTATTAAGCGTCAGGCAGTTAAAAAGTAGTCAGTTGGCAGTAGTCAGTAGTCATTAGTCATTAGTCAGTAGTCAGTAGTCATTAGTCAACAGTCAACAGTCAACAATTACTAATTACCAATTACCAATTACCAATTACTAACTACCAATTACCATGTCCAAATATTATGTATTTTTTACCAGAAATATCTTGCCGCAACCCAATGTAGCGAGCTTAGTTCAAGTTGCCCACTCTGCCAATGCCGCAGCAAATCTCGGTTTACCAGCAGTTTTGGTATACCTCCGCCAAGGCTGGAGTGCATTGAATCCGGTTGATTTGCTTTTTCCTTTTCAACCCAGGAAACCCGATGAAAAACTTGCCCAAATTTACAATATTCAGGAAAAATTAAAAGTAGCAGATTTACCGATGCCGTGGCCGATCGATTTTTGGGACAGCAAGTGGACGAGTTCGAGTACAATAGTATCAAAATACTACTTACCAATTCACCTGCTTAAATCAACTAAAATTGTCCACACCCGCGACTGGAACTTTGTCAAAGCAGCAGTTAAAAACGGAATTCCCGCTATCTACGAACAGCACCACCATGAAGACAAGCAATTTGAATCAGAAATTGTCCGCAATCCTCTGTTTCAAATTGCTGTAACTGTTGCCGATACAGTGCGAGACAGCATGATTAAGAATGGGATGCCGCCGGAAAAAGTAATTACGCTGCACAACGGTTTTAACCTTTTGTTTCTCGCCAGACAAACAGAAGCAGCCCAGAATTGGCGACAGCAATTATTAGAAGATGACAGACAGCATTTAGCAGTTTATGCAGGCGGACTTTACCCATTTAAAGGTGTTGATATGTTGGTGGATGTGGCTAAGGAATTGCCGCTGGTTCAATTTGCGATCGCAGGCGGTGATTCATCCCAAGTAACAGCCTACCAGCAATTAGCCAAATCCCAGCAAGTTAACAACATTAAATTTCTCGGCTACCTGCCTCAAAATCAACTAGCTAGCTTGCTGCAAGCAGCCGATGTTTTGACTCACCCGCACTGTTTGACAGAGGCCGCGACGTTCACATCTCCTTTAAAATTCTTTGATTACATGGCATCGGGAACTCCGATTGTAGCGACGGAGATTGCATCTTTAATGGAATTTAAATCGGGAAATATAGCAGCCACTTGGTGCGAACCGGATAACCCGCACCATTTCGCGCAAAGCATTCGAGATTGTTTAACTAAATATCCGAGGAAAAGCGAAGGCTATGCAGAAACAATGGATTTTGTCAAGCAATTTTCGTGGGAAAATAGGATAGAGAAAATTATGGGTTATGTAGAAGAGTCAGTGCGATCGCAAATTATTCATTAATCCTCATCCGATAATTTTAAAATCCCGTAGGGGCGGGTTTTACCAACCATAATTGCCTAAAATAAACAATCTCATAAACCCGCCCTGCCCACATCAGAAAACCATATTTATTATTAAAAATGAACCCAAAAATTATCGGCACAATCACCACCTATCCAGGCATGAGTCAAAGCGACTGGCTGTGGCAACAAACCCCCCAAAACTTCGGCAAATGGGGAAACATTCAAATGCTCGCCAACCACCCCGAACCAGACTTTTTACTCATGTATCAATTCGACTTTCCCCGATCGCCAAAACAGCAATCCTGGCTCGATAAAATCCGCCGTCCAAGCCCTCAAAACCCAGAAAATGACATTCGAGACAAATTGCGCGGTGTCCCCAAGGAACGCATAATTTACCTGATCCGGGAGCCGCCATTACCAGAAGTTATTGAAATTACCAAAGCCAACTACGAACAAGCCAAACTTTATTGCGGTTACGTTTCCGGGCCAGACAATTTCGCACCAAAACCCGATTATATGCCCGCGATTTGGTATCACTCTAACTCGTTTCGAGAACTGGATGAAATGCCGCCACCAGCTAAAACTAAATCCTGTTCTTGGATTACTTCAGGTGTTAGCCGCAGCGCCAATCACCGCCACAGATTAGACTTTATCAAATTGCTGCAATCACAAGAATTAGATTTTGACCTTTACGGGCGAAACTTGCCAACTTGGGCGCGCGGTAACGGCACTGTAAACAATAAATGGCACGCCGTTGCACCCTACTATTACAACTTAGCTATAGAAAATTATGCAGAAAACGATTGGTATGTCAGCGAGAAGCTTTGGGATGCCTTATTAGCTTGGTGTTTGCCAATTTATTACGGCGGTTCGGCGGCGGATAAGTTGTTGCCGGCGGGGAGTTTTCTGCGGCTGCCGAGTTTGGATGAGAAAGGAGTAGAATTTATTAAAGAGGTTGTGGCTACGCCGGATTATTGGCATGAAGCCAGGGATAAAATTGCCGAAGCCAGACAAATCATTCTCCACGAATTGAACTTGCTCAATTGGCTGTCTAACTTTGTATCTTAGGAAATAGCGCAATGGCAGAAAACCCAAATCAACCCAGAGAATATGATGCCGTACTCGGCGGTCAATCTCAAGTGCCATTGGGTGCAGCCGTCTTAGGTGGCATTCGCGGTGTTAAGAGTCGTTTGGCTTCACCGATTGTCGAGGTGAAAATTGCTGCGCTGTCTGAAGCGCTGAAATATGGAAAGGCTGGCTTAGATTTAATAATTGCGGCACTGCAAGATGAATCGATGCAAGTAAAATTAGCTGCCTATTCACTGCTGAAAGATAGAGATGACTTAAAGCTTAAACCCCTTTTCCCTCAAGACTATCTCCCTACATTTGACTTTGATGTCATCACAGTCGATGCTGAAGGAAAAGAAAATAGTCGCAGCCGTCATTATGCTCGCTTTTTTCCCGAAGACTTAGGGAACGCAATTGTACTGGAAATGGTTTATATTCCCGGAGGAACTTTTATGATGGGTTCCCCAGCAACAGAATCAGGTATATATGATGAAAGTCCGCAGCATCAAGTAACAGTACCCGCTTTTTATGCAGCCAAATATCTTATCACCCAAGGACAGTGGCAAGCAGTGATGGGAAATAACCCCTCGAAGTTCCAATGTGAAAAACGTCCTATAAACAATGTACCGTGGTATCATGCCGTCGCATTCTGTGGCAGACTCTCGCAACAAACCGGGAAAAAATATCGCCTTCTGAGTGAAGCAGAATGGGAATACGCATGTCGTGCCGGTACAACAACCCCATTTCATTTTGGGAAAACCGTTACCCCGGATTTAGTCAACTATAAGGGAAACCCCTACGCAAAAGTCCCCACAGGACTTTACCGCCAACCAACAACCGATGTCGGGAGTTTTCCCCCCAATGCCTTTGGACTGTACGATATGCACGGCAATGTTTGGGAGTGGTGCAGCGATAGGTGTCATAGGAACTATAATGGCGCACCCACTGACGGAAGTTCCTGGGAAACTGGTAAAGATGATTGCCGCGTGCAGCGTGGCGGTTCTTGTTACAACTATGCGGTCGATTGCCGCAGTGCCAATCGCAGGTCGGGAGCGACGGATCTTCTTTGGAAGCCCGGTAGGGGTTTTCGCGTTGCGGCGACATCGCTTTCTCCCTCCTCCTAATTTTCCCCCGATCGCCCTCCTCTACCATTTTACTAACTGATTCGGCGGTTGAAACCGCAACTATACAAACAAATTCCGCCTTCGCGAGACTATAGATATGAATGGAATTTGCACGCTTGCCAACGATACAGTTTACGACCAACTAATTGCCTTGCTCAACAGTATTGAAGTTATCTTAGGCTCAAATACTCCCGTCTGCATTTATCCTTTCGACGACCAAATAGAGCAAATCAAAGCTGAAATTGTTAACCGTCCCAACGTCTTTATTTATGAAGATAGCGCATCTATTCAGCGATGGGACAAATTCATGCAAGCAGCCGCACCAGAGCGTTTGAACCGCAAAAAATTCCGGCTTTACGGCGCACACCGGCGCTTTTGCGCTTTCGACGGCCCCTTTGACAAGTTTATCTATATGGATGCCGATACTTTGGTGATGAATTCCCTTGATGCGGTTTTTCTGAAGTTAGAGGAATCGGATTTTGTGGTTTATGATTTTCAATTTCGCGATCCAACTAAAGTATACAATATTCAGTCGCCAAAACTGCTCGAAGTTTTTGAGCAAAATCGGATAGACTCGGAAATATTTTGTTCGGGATTTTACGCCAGCAAGCAAGGATTGTTTGAGCAAGATACTAGGGAATGGCTGTTAGCTCAACTGCAATCGGGCGAGGCGGAAATTCTCTATAAAGGTGCGGGAGAACAGCCGTTGCTCAATTATATGGTGATGAAAACGGGGATGAATAGCTATAATTTTGCTTATAGCCTCCCGGATGGCGAAAAAACTGGGTGCAGTGTCACTTCTAAACATTTTGAAGAGCAAGATCAGATTTTGTACGACAAGGGAAACCGACTTACTTACATTCATTATATTGGTGTGCCGCCGGATTTAATTCGGAGAGTTTGTGCGGGGGAAAATATTGAGTTTCCCTATCGCGATTTGTTCCTGCATTACCGCTATCTCCGCGAACCGTCAAAGCGTCCGATTTTTGCCCAAGCGCCCAAGTCTTATACTGAGGTTTCTGGGGCGAATTTGTTAACCAGGGTATTGAGAAGGTTGAGGATAAATGTATGAATCGCGGTATTTATATTGTTGCGAATGATAAGGTGATCGAAAGTGCGATCGCCCTTCTAAACAGCATACGTCTGTACAATTGTCAAGTACCTGTTTTTCTGATTCCCTTCGACGACAATTATCAGCAAGTCGCAGCCGCACTCAGCAGTCTCCACGGTGTGCAATTGTTCCCAAATCTGGAGTTTGTGGAACAGTTTACCAGAGAAATTGGCCAAATGTTCGATCGCAACTTTTTAGCCCTCCCCAACAAAATGCGAAAACTCGCCGCCTGGTTTGGCCCCCTTGACGAATTTCTGTACATCGATACCGATATCATCGTCTTTGAAGATATCGCAGCCAACTTAAACAAACTATCAGAAGTAGACTTTTTTTGCTGCGACTATCACCACCTCAGCGAAAAACTGCGAAATGTATTTTCACCCGCTGTAAAAGAACAAAATATCTTTACAGACTCACAGCTTCAAGATGTATTCAACAGCGGCTTTTGGGCTTCGAGAAAAGGAACGATTACAGAATCGCAAATGTATGAAATTTTGCAAGAATGTTCGCAGCATCGAGAATATTTTGACTTTACTCAAAATGTCACCGATCAACCTATACTAAATTATATCATTCTTAAACTGATTCCCAAACGCTGCAACCTGGTTAAAGATTCAGCAACCGAACCTGGAAGCTGGGCTGGTTCTAAACATTTTCAAGAAATAGATTATGTTCTTTATGACAAAGGCAAAAGGTTAAAATATATTCACTGGGCTGGAATACCGATTAAATCGGGTAGTCCTTATTGGCAACTTTGGAAACATTATCGTTATCTCAATGAGGAAAAACCAAATTTAGTGCAAAAAATATTTCTGGCTTTCAGTAGGTGAGGATAAACTCATATGTTGTATCATTATCAACAAGCTTGGAAGAACAGGCAAGATGCCTGTTCCACAATTCATAAATTTGGTGGTGTTTTTGACACCAAACAAGCTTGGAAGAACAGGCAAGATGCCTGTTCCACAATTCCTAAATTTGGTGGTGTTTTTGACACCAAACAAGCTTGGAAGAACAGGCAAGATGCCTGTTCCACAATTCCTAAATTTGGTGGTGTTTTTGATGCCAAACAAGGTTTGAATGAGTATAATTCTTCAATCTAAAATCTAAAATCTAAAATCTAAAATCCGATGACTGATGGCATTTATATTCTGGCAAACGATGTTGTTTTCGACCACTTAGTCGCTTTATTGAACAGTCTCGAAGTCAACGGGGCAAAAAATATTCCTGTTTGCATCATTCCCTATGATGACAGAATGAAAAAAGTGCAAGTAGAAATTGCAACTCGTCCTCATGTCACCCTGTTTGAAAATACCGATTCCATCATTTTATGGGAAGACTTTGCGACTCAAGTTTGGAAAACTCATGCAAAAGCTCAAAAAGTATGGAAATCTCAAGGTTGGGAACCAGTTCAATGTTTGGAAATGCACCGAAAATTATGTTGTTTCGACGGCCCTTTTGATAAATTTATCTATTTTGATGCAGACACTCTGTTAATGGGTTCTCTAGATTATATTTATCAAAAACTTGATGATTTTGATTGGGTAGCAAACGATTTTCAATACAAATCCGACCTCAATTATATATTTGATTTGTCCTCCCCCAAATTACCTCAAATTTTAAATATTGACGGACTGCAATCTCATACTTTTTGTGCGGGTTGGTTTGCGTCAAAAGCGGGGGTTTTAAATCGAAATAATTGCTCTCAATTTTTAGAAAAATTAACATCAGGAGAGGCGGAAATTATGTCTTTGCGGGGGGCTGACCAATCTTTACTTAACTATTTAGTCGCCCGCAGCAAAATATCTTTTTACAACTTTGCATATGCTGAACCCGAACAGGTAACGGGAAATCATTGGTCTTCTCAATTTGATGTGATAGATGATGTTTTATATGATAAAGGACGGCGGCTTACTTATTTGCATTACATGAGTATTTCGGCTGCAAAGTTTACTCGCTTGTGTGCTGGTGAAGATGTGGAGATTCCTTACCGAGATGTATTTCTGCATTACCGCTATTTGAATTCGTCGGAAACACAGCCAAAACTCGTGCCTCCAAATGTGTTGGTTCGCTTGGGGAGAAATCTCAAAAGTTGGGGAATGAGAAAACTTAATAATGTTCAATTTAAGTTGCGGAATTTTGGGGATAAATAGTATCTAACTGTACAAAGACTGAATCCACTCCCATTCGCGCCTCAATCCTTCTTCTAGAGAAACCTGCGGCTGATAACCTAAGATTTTCTTGGCTTTAGACACATCTGCGCTAGTGTGCCGCGCGTCTCCCCTCGCAGCTTCGGTAAAATCTATGCGAATAGGTCGATCGACAATCCTTTGTATTGTATCAATAACTTCCTTCAAAACCACCCGACTTCCCCCACCAATATTAAAAACTTCCCCCGCAGCTTCAGGAACCTCAGCCGCCGCTAAATTCGCCGCAACGCAATCGCTGATAAACGTAAAATCCCGCGTTTGCAATCCGTCGCCGAAAATAGAAATCGCCTCATCAAACAAAATCGACTTAAAAAACTTGTGAAAAGCCATATCGGGGCGCTGTCTCGGCCCGTAAACAGTAAAATAGCGCAGGGAAGTAGTCGGAAGACCAAAATTTTTGTAATAAAGCCCACACAAACGTTCACCGGCTAACTTCGTAATTCCGTAGGGAGAAACCGGCTGCGGACAAGCGTTTTCATTCGTGGGAAAAGATTCAGCATTGCCGTAAATTGAAGAAGAAGAAGCATAGACAAACTTTTGCAATCTTGGCGCATCTTTTGCCGCTTCTAACAATACTTGAGTGCTGTTAATATTGCGTTCCGTATAGCTGCGAAAACCGTCGCCCCAGCTAGCACGAACTCCTGCTTGCGCCGCCTGATGAAATATCACCTTAGCATCAGATAAAAGACCACGCCAATTTAGAGACAAAATATCGCCTTCCACCAATTCAAAACCCGGATACTTTTCAAATCGTGCAATATTCTTGCGCTTGAGATCCGGATCGTAATAATCGTTGAACTCATCAACACCAATTACCGTCTCCCCTCGATTTAAAAGAGTTTCTACTAAGTTAGAGCCAATAAATCCCGCCGCACCTGTAACAATTAAAATACTCATTCGATTTTAGATTTTAGATTTTAGATTTTAAAAATTTTACACAAATTATTGCCTAACTTGTCATCTTCTTCTTTGTCTTCCTCTGCGTTCTCTGCGTTCTCTGCGGTTCAAAAAGCATCAAATAGGATAATCCTAGATAACTATCAACCCCCTTCCTTCTGATAAAAAGAGGTTGATAGTTAACTTTCATTGTTCAAAAGAATCTAAATCCAGCGCTTGGGAACCTCCGCGTTCTAACTCGATCAAAAGCTTACCTAGCTGAGTCCAAACTAGCCAGCCAGTGAGTACCGTCAGTGGCAAAGCTAGGGCATAACAAAGTAGTTTGGGGAAGCCAAAAATCTCCATCCCCGAAGCTAAAAATACACAAATACCGCCCGCCATTCCCAGAAAAGGTATGACCAATTGCAGCCTTGGCAGGTTAGCCAAGGTGCGAGTAGAACGATTTTTAGACCATTGTTGTACGGATTGTTTGAGAGTTGCTTCAAATGCTACGCCGGAAGCCATACCTGCTAGTAATCCAGCCGACATTAAAAAATAGGGAGGTTCTGGAAAATAATACACGAATAATTCCTTAATTTGGGTAATTGGAAATGGGGAATGGGGAATTGGGAATTGGGAATTGGGAATTGGGAATTGGGAATTGGGAATTGGCAAGAGTAGAATTATTTTTCTTCCTTCTTCCCTCTTCCTTCTTCCCTCTTCCTTCTTCCTGACATCCGTTACATCCGTCGAGCGAATCCGTTGCCGAACTTCCTTCTAATTAAAATCGAGTTAGCGCGGCTGCCCCTGCTGTGGAAAACTCCGTCAAAGCGCCTAGAGCAACGTTGAACAGGCGACTGGGCTGCAAATCTTCCTTGACTAAGTTCCACAGGCTGCGAACTTCTTCGGTGTGGATTCGATCGTCCTCAATCAAAGCTAACATTAGCTGGCGTCTCAAAAACGAGCCTTCCTCGGACAGCAAAAATTGCAAGCCTAGTTGGGCGGTGGGGAGCAAGTCGAAACTGCGATCCGATCGGGCGATCGCGATCATGTCCTCTAACCTGTTCCACTGGAATTTGCCATCTTTGAATAATACCTCAATCAGACGCCGCCGCAGAGCCGGAGATTCTCCGTTCAACAAACGCCGCGCTACATAAGGATACGCCACCTCGACTATCTTGAAATTCGGATTCAGCGTCAGGGCCAAACCTTCTTCTGTCACCAGAGAGCGAATAATTAAGGCAAATTTCGCCGGCACCCGGAAAGGATAATCGTACATCAACTCCGAAAACTGGTCTGTAATCGTCTTGAAGTTAAAATCTGACACCTTTTCGCCGACGATATCGCCGAGCACAGATTCCAGCGCCGGGACGATCGGCATAATATCTGTATCTGGAGTCAAAAAGCCAAGTTTGACAAAATCCTTGGCTAACTCTAAGTAATCTTTGTTGATCAAATGAACGACAGAATCAACCAAAGTTTCTTTAGTTGTTTCTTCCATCTGATCCATCATCCCAAAATCAATGTAAGCCATGCGGCCGTCCGCTAAGGCAAACAGATTTCCCGGATGCGGGTCAGCGTGAAAAAATCCGTGTTCCAGCAACTGCCGCAAACCGCTGCGGACTCCGACTTCAATTAAACTATCGGTATCCAAACCTGCGGCTTTAACACTTTCCATATCTGTCAGCTTGATGCCGTCAATCCATTCAAGAGTCAGAACGCAATTTGAAGTATAGCGCCAGTAAATGCTCGGAACTTTTACTGTCGGGTCGTCGGCAAAATTTGTCGCAAATTTCTCGGCGTTGCGGCCTTCATTGATATAATCAATTTCCTCGAACAATTTGATACCGAATTCATCGACGATCAAACAAAGGTCGTGACCGAGATTCAGCGGCAGCAACGGGCCCAACCATCCAGCGGCCCAGCGCATTAAGTAAAGGTCAAGGCTCAATACGGGCAGCAAATTCGGTCGCTGAACCTTGACTGCTACTGCTTCCCCGGTGAGGAGGCGAGCTCGGTAGACTTGACCAAGACTTGCCGCGGCGACAGGTTCGGGGGAGATTTCGCTGTAGGTTTCGCTAATTTTGCGATCGAGTTCCGCTTCAATAATCTCGAAAGCGCGCACCGAGTCAAACGGCGGCAATTGATCCTGAAGTTTGATCAATTCTTCGAGAAAGTCTTTGCGGATCAAATCCGGTCTGGTAGAAAGGGCTTGGCCGACTTTAATGAAAGTGGGGCCCAAGCGAGTAAGTATTTGTCGTAGGTGGGTGGCCCGTTCCGGCTGGTGTGCTGCGACTTCATGCTGCCAACTGTCCCACAGCATCCCCAGAACGAAGCCTGCAAAAGACCAAATAACGGTAATTGCGCGCCAAATTGCTTTCCAAGGACGTTTGCGGTAATACTGAGCGATCGCTTGTGGATCGTAGCGTCTAGCCTGAGTGAATTGATACTGAGGCACTCGTTTATTTTCCTCTTATCTTCTGAAAATTACAGGTTAAATTGAGAATTGGGCATCGGCCATCGGGCATCGGGCATCAGGCATCAGGCATCGGGCATCGGGCATCGGGCATCGGGCATCGGGCATCGGGCATCGGGTATCGGGGATTAGAAGTCGAAAGTTCCAACATTCTTTATTCTTTATTCTTCCTTCTTCCCTCTTCCTTCTTCCCTCTTCCCTCTTCCTGAAATCCGTTACATCCGTCGAGCGAATCCGTTGCCGAACTTCCTTCTTCATCATTGACCGATCGCACTGCAAGTTTTAGGCGAGCGGAAAATGCACCCGTTCGAGGCGGATTGCTAGCCTAAATTTGTTTCTTTTCATTAAATATAGTACATAAAAGTACAAGTGATCGGTCAAAATACTTAACAGCTCTCCCTGACCCAGCCCAACAACGGATACCGTGCTACGTACTTAAGTCGTGGAGAGATAAAAATTTTAGACCCTAGTTCAAGATCCCAGATTTATCTGTGGGGTAAATCTAAAATCTAAAATCTAAAATCTAAAATCGACTGACCGCTGCACATTCTCACACCACTGCAACCCTGCAATTCTTTTCTCCTCCTGCATTTCCCTCGCTGATGCCATCGCGCCAAAGCTACCGGATGCGATCGGCCTTTGCCAAGCAATCTTTCAGCCCATAAATCGTCCGCTCTTGTTGATCCCTCGACAGTTCCGGGAACATCGGCAAAGACAAGACTTCGCGACAAACTTGCTCAGCCTTTGACAACTGACCTGCTTGATAACCCAAAGATTTGTAAACAGGTTGCAGGTGCAAAGGTAACGGATAGTAAACCATCGAACCGATGCCAGCTTCCTGCAACTGAGCCCGCATCCAATCTCGAAAATTGCCAGAGGGATTTTGGGCGTCTTCTGGAGTTGTCAGCCGGATCGTGTATTGATTCCAAACTCCTTTTGCTTCGGGCAATTCTTTGGGGATGGCAACTCCGGGCACGCGGGAGAGAAATTCGCTGTAAAGTGCCGCTTTCTCCTGTCGCTGCGCGTTCCAACTGTCGAGATATCGCAATTTAATGCTGAGAATCACCGCTTGCAGGGCATCTAAACGGCTGTTGTAGCCGATTTCTTCGTAGAAATACCTAGAAGACTGTCCGTGTTCTTTGAGCACTCGCATCGAAGCTGCGAGGGCTGGATCGTTTGTCGTCACCGCGCCACCGTCACCGCAAGCGCCTAAGTTTTTGGTCGGATAAAAACTGAAGCAGCCGACATGGCCAATGCTGCCGACTTTTCGAGACTGCCACTGGGCCCCGACAGACTGGGCGCAATCTTCAATTACGGCTAAATTGTGCCGAGTCGCAATTTCCATCAGCCGAGTCATGTCTACCGGTTGGCCGAAGATGTGGACGGGCATAATTGCCTTGGTTTTGTCGGTAATTGCCGCTTCGAGGAGCTCGACATCCAGATTAAAAGTCTCGCTGTCAATATCGACAAATACTGGAGTGGCGCCGACGGCGCTAATTGTCTCAGCCGAAGCAAAAAAGGTAAAAGGAGTGGTAATCACTTCATCGCCAGGGCCAATTTTGAGAGCTCGCAAGGCCAAAATCAAGGCATCGGTGCCGGAGTTGCAGCCAACGCACTCGGAAACGCCGATGTAGTCGGCGAACTCTCGTTCAAAACTCTTGACGGCCGGGCCGCCTACGTAGCCGCCAGAGGCAAGCACTTTTTGCACCGCAGCGGTTATTTCGTCGCCAAGGAGCGCGTATTGGCGGGTTAAGTCGAGGGGGGGAACATTATTCACTTTTGACACCACAAATTTCAAGCATTATCAAAGCAAATTCTTGCAGCAAAACTGTTTCTCAGAAACCTTTATTCAAATATCTTATATTTGGACAGGCAAACAATCACATTATCGAAAGGGTGGGCCGGTGTTAATTCTGCTAGATTTTACTGATTTGGGTTGGGCTTTGGGGATGGTGGCGATCGCGATCGGGCTTTCGGCGTGGCAGCAATTGGGATTGGAGGGGGCGATCGCGATCGCCGCGGGGCGCACCCTGATCCAGCTAATCTTAGTCGGGTACGTGCTCGAAGTTATATTTGACCCGGAGGGGAAAAATCCTTGGCTGGTTTTAGCAGTTTTAGCAATCATGCTGACAACTGCTAGCATGGTTGCCAGCAACCGCATCAGCAAAAAAATCAAGAACTTACTGCCCTTAGTTTGGGGTTCAATTTTGATAAGTACGGCCTTGACTCTTGCCTATACAAACTTGCTAATTTTGCAACCTGACCCTTGGTACGAACCGCAATACCTGATTCCCTTAGCGGGTATGATTTTGGGCAATGCCATGAACTCCGGGGCGATCGCGGGCGAAAGACTTGTCAGTACAGTTAATAGCAGCCAGTTAGAAATAGAAACCCATTTAAGTTTAGGTTCGACGCCGCAGCAAGCAGTAAAGCAGTACCGCAAAGATGCGATAAAAGCTGGATTAATCCCGCTTTTAAATACAATGACGGTGGTAGGAATCGTAACTTTACCGGGAATGATGACAGGTCAAATGCTGAGCGGTGTCAGTCCTCTCGATGCAGCATCTTACCAGATTTTGATTATGTTTGTGTTAGCGCTGGCAACTGTAATCGCAACTCTGCTGTTGACTGAGGGATTGTCCCGGAAGTTTTTTAATCAAGATGCACAATTGATCAAATGGTAATTGGGAATTGGGCATTGGGCATTGGGAACACCAGATAGAATATAAATTAACCCGAATTATCGTAGGGGCGGGTTCACCAACATCTCCGATAAAAATGATAAATCTCATAAACCCGCCCCGCCCAAATGACTGATAACTGACAACTCATATAATCTGTACATAAATATCTAGTCGGGGCGGGTTTAGGGAATCTAGGACTGACATTAAAGATTGTCGGTGAACCCGCCCCTACAATAATTATGATTGATTTATAGGACAAGATATCGGGATAATTTACCATGATTAAAACTCCAAATCAACCAGTAACTTTTGAAGAATTTGCGGAATGGAAACCCGAAAACCGACGTTACGAACTGCACAAGGGAGGGATTATTGAAATAGCCCAGCCACCGGGAAAACATGAAGAAGTTATCGGTTTCTTAGCCTCGAAATTAACTCTTGAATTTGTCAGGCTAAACCTGCCGTACTTCATCCCCAAACAAGCATTAGTTAAGCCGCGGGAAAACGAATCAGCCTATTCTCCAGATATTTTGATATTAAACCGCCCAAATTTAGCATCAGAACATCTGTGGCAAAAGTTCTCAACTGTGACTCAAGGCGCATCAATTCCGCTCGTTGTTGAAGTCGTTAGCACGAATTGGCAAAATGACTACATCAAAAAAGTAGGCGAATACGAACTAATCGGGATTCCTGAATACTGGATTGTGGATTATCTCGGTTTGGGCGGCCGCAGGTTTATCGGGAATCCCAAGCAACCAACGATATCGGTTTATCAGTTGGTTGATGGCGAGTATGAGGTGAGTTTGTTTCGGGGAAATGATAAAATTGAGTCGTCAACTTTTCCAGAGTTGAATTTGACGGCACAACAAGTTTTTCAAGCTGGATTGATTGCGGAGTAACTCAATACCCTTGCCAAAATCTATTTGTTGGGTTAGCCGCGGTTAAATATTTACCTATTGGTGGCTTAATTGAATTGCCGCGGTCAACCAACCCTACAATATGTTCAAATCCCGGCTACTTCGGTTCGTGGCTCCCAATCCGCTTGCCTTCGCCATCGTACACCTGCATCGGGATTTTGGCGTTTTCGGCGATCGCCTCCAAAGCTTTTTGCAACGTTTGAACGTGGTTTTCTACAGCTTGGCGAGTCTTCACAGCATTGTTGTTGTTTGCTTGAATGAAAGTTTGTTGGAGTTTCTGCACGTAACCTGGAGTCATCTGCACCGCAATCAAATCTTTGCTAACAGTATAGTCGCAAATCTTGGGGTTGCCTTTGCAAGTTCTATCTAAATCAGTACGGGCTTTTTGCATGTTCCTTTCTTCCTGCAACTTTACTTCTGCTTGCTGCAATGAAGTTGTGTAGGAAGCGATCAGCGGTTGGGCTTTCTGAGAATAGGCAGTTGCCGCCGGCACTTGCTCCGCGTAACTCAAAGCTCTTCGCCAGGATTCTGATGCTTTAAACCAGGCGTTTTTGCCCTCAAAAATTTGAGCTTCCGCTGCTAAAGTCACAGCTTGAGTATAGGCATTTTCCGAAATTCCTTCGACATTTTTGCGCTCGCGAGCTTCGGAAAGTTTGGTTTCGTATTTGGGAACTAACAGTTTAGCTTGTTGGTAAGATGTCGTGTTCGTGGGAATTTCTGATAGGATTACGAGGGCTTCTTCCCAACCTGATTGCACTTGATCCCAAGTCTCGGCTGTCTGAGCTACGGCTTCGCGAGCTTCTGCTATTTGGGCTGTATTTTTGGCGGCGAGCAGCGTTTTTTCCGCTGTTTTCTCTGTGCTTAACTGCCGATTTCCAGTTGCTACATTCTTCCGGTACTCCTGCTTTTTTTTCTGAGCAAACGGATAAACTGGACTGTCTGCGGGGATTTCTCCGAGTTCGGCGATCGCACTTTGCCACAGAGCTTGCGCTTCCTGCCCCTTCTCGGCAGAATAAGGCGGATTTTGGGTTTTCTGGGCTGCTGACTGTGCGAGCCGCGCTGCATCGATCGCAGAGTTTAAATTCTGATTTTGCGAACGATAGCTTTCCAAGGCGCTTTGAGCTTCACCGCGATGAATTGACCAGGAGGGAATCGGTTCCAAAAGGGCGATCGCCTGTTTTAACTGTTTCTGCGCTTCTTGGGGGCTGTTGGCAACTTTTGAGGTTTTCAGCGTCTTCGTCGAATTCTCGCTCAACTGTTTGGCCTTAGCTAAAGCACTACATTCTCCGATGACGCAGGGGCGGCTCAGCATATAATAACCGCCTGCCAAAACTAGCGCGGCGACACTGATGATTCCTACTGCAGCCAGCATCGCAAACGGTGACTGCTTGGGTTTTTGGGCAACTGTTACCGCTTCCATATCCAGCGGATTGAAGGGATTGTCTGCAATATCTGCCGGGATTGCTTGCACGCTGAAGGCGATCGGATCGGAATTGCTGGAACTCTCAGAAAAATTGGGGAAATATTCTTCATCCCACGCATCTTTCTCATCTGTTTCTAACGGTATCTCCTCCTCTACATCCGCCGTCTGTACCACATTTTCTGTTAAGACTATCCCCGTTTCTTCAGCAGGGGGATTCTCGGTTTTTTTGAACAACAGCACTGTTTTTGGTTTTGACAAAACAGGGTTGTGCATGGTAAAAGAATGGAAAGCATAAGGCTGTTTTTGCCCGGTAATTTTTAGGCAAAGTCCAATCTGTTGAATAGATTCTGGTTTTATTTCGAGAATTGCTGCTTCTAGCACCGCAAAAGTCGGTTTGGCTTTGAGAACTAAACTGCGCGGGTGTTCTCCCACAACCGTTAAAGATTCATCTCGAAAATCGCAACTAATATAAAGCGGTAAGTTTTTAAATCCGGCTGCTTGCAAGTGTTGCTGCAATTTTACTTCTAGAAGTTGGGCGTTGCTTTGGATCGTTGCTGCTGTCATATTTTCTCCTCTGTCTTATCTCACAAGTTTCGATTTTAGATTTTGAATTTTAGATTTTAGATTGCAGAACAGTCGGGTTTTTTGATTAGGTTGAACTTGGGCATCGATTCATTCCAAATCTTAACTCGGAAAATTCAAGTTGCCACAAAATCTTAACTCTCAAATCTCAGCTTGCAAAGCCTGTCCATAACTTTCGCTGTAATAAACTTGAGTCACGTCAAAACGCCCGCCATATTGTTTGAAAGGTGCGGCTGCATAACCAAGCGGCAGCAAACAGCAAACATCTACTTCTTCGGGGATTTGAAAGGCTTCTTTCACCTTAGCGCTGACAAAACCTTCCATCGGACAACTGTCTACCCCAAAACTTTTAGCCACAATCATTAAGTGGGCTACTGCAAGCATTGTATGTCTGTTTGTCCAAGCTTCTAGGGAGTCGAAGCAGGGACGGTTCTCGAACAATTGCGGGATTGCTTGTCGCATATAACCTGCTAAATTGTCATTCATTGCGCCTGTGGTTTTGCCCAATTCGATGACGGCTTCGGTGTTTTCGGGGCTGCCGGCGCGCCGATCGCCACAACAGATTAATACTACTGGGGCTTCTACCACTTGGCGCTGATCGAAGGCGCAAGTTTTTAATTTTTCTTTGCTGGCTGCGTTTTGAAGTACGATAAACCGCCAAGGCTGCAA
The DNA here is from genome assembly GCF_036705675.1 of Microcoleus sp. AT8-A3. Lineage (NCBI taxonomy): Bacteria > Bacillati > Cyanobacteriota > Cyanophyceae > Oscillatoriales > Microcoleaceae > Microcoleus > Microcoleus sp. AT8-A3. The sequence goes on along the minus strand of NZ_JAUBVD010000041.1, from coordinate 19,838 downwards.
GTTGTAACCAGAGGGCGATCGCACTCCCAATCGCAAAATCTCTGCCAAGATTGCTGGGGGAATCGGATCGGGTTGGAAGCTGCGCGCGGCCCGCCGGCTTTCGATCGCCGTTTTAACATTAATTGAAGGTTGGATTTCAATTGTCATGGATAATTGGTAATTGGTAATTGGTAATTGGTAGTTGGGAATTGGGTATCCGGTATCGGGTACTGGAAGTTGAAAGTTACAAGTTCAGTCCTGGACGAATAACCTAATTATTTAGGGTGCGCCGTGGGCAGCTTACGCCCATTAGGAATTGGGAATTATACCAGTTCCCAAAAGGATGCAACTCTAAAGAATATCCCAACCATTATGCAGTCATTCCCAATTTTTTAATCGAAAATCGAAAATCGAAAATCGAAAATGGTATCATCCCAAGCCCAACTCGCGCTTGAGCAAATTAATCGACTTAGATCCGATGTAATTTTCGGAGCAGATCAGTTGCGGGGGACGAATAATATCTTCTCTAGCCGCATTGATGGCAGCTTTAACTGTAGCAAAACTCGGTTGGTCGCAAAAAATTGTTCTGGCCGATCGCACGATCGAGTTAATCTTGTACTCGTCTGAAACCAAGGCCGTCATCACCAGCAAATCCTCTCCCCGGATGCTGTGGATGATGACTTCGGTCGATCGTAGCATTCCCGGACTCAGGCTAACGAGACCCAAATAACTGTCTTTCGGCAAACCCCCGACTAGCTGGATTTCCTGGCTGTAGTCATAGATGTCTACAGGAATAACTCGCACTGAACGCGGTGCCGAAATCGATTCTGCTTCTCCGATAAAATATCGACTCGTGATCACAGTTCCCGAAGAGATTTGATCCAAAAAAGTACCTAGCTGTTCCATCGGCACTAACTGTATGGGAATACGGAGAGCTTGTTCGAGTTCTTTCGCCATCAGTTCACCCACGCCGATGTCTTCTGTGGGGGCTGTGACGACCACGCGGGCGCTGCACCTGAGCCGCCAGTCAATTTCGGTCAAAAATAATTCCCTCGCTTGGTTGAGCGTACAGCCCTGTTCCAGCAGTTGATCGATACTTCCTTGTACTATTTTGTTAGCCAGGGGATATTCTTCGAGGATCGGAGATTTGAGTTTGTTGCCTACAACTTCGTTGCCTTGAGCGCGGACGTAAATGCCCGATCCTGCTTGGGCTTCTACGAGTCCGGTATTTTCGAGCTGGCGGTATACTTTGCTGATGGTGTTGCGGTGCAAACCCGTCTGCATGGCTAGCTGTCTGGTGCTGGGCAAGCGGTGTCCGGGCGGAAATTGTCGCGAGGCGATCGCAAACCTGATTTGATTGAATAGTTGGGTGGATGCTGGAATATCGCTATCGGTTTGAATATGAAATTGAACCATTATTAAAGGCTCCGACGACTTCAACTTAGTATTTTTATAACGTCGAGTACCGCGCCTAGGATTGCTGCGATATCTCTGTCTATAGCATAATCTTATTTGGCTGCTCTGCTGCAGCCGTTCTGCCGAGCGGGCGATCGCCCCGAAGAGGCGATCGATCGCAGCCTGCAGAGTTTCCTCAACAATCAGGTACTTTCAACTCTTAGCTTTATTTACTCTAGAATTTTGAGATCGCTTACTGTTTTTCTACCCGTCAGCAAATAAGTTTGCATTTGCCCTTTACCTTTAATCTCGATCTCGCCACGATCTTCAAATTCATATTTATCCTGCAGTAAGTCATAAGTATAGTGGCTGACTTGAATGCGGCCTGTTATGCCGTGAGATTCCATGCGGCTGGCTGTATTTACCGCATTTCCCCACAAATCGTAAATGAATTTTTTAGTGCCGATTACCCCCGCTACCACCGGGCCGCTATTAATCCCGATGCGGAGGTCAAATTTCGCGTCTAGCTTCACATTTAATTTCTCAATTGCTACTAGCATATCCAGCGCCATTTCGGCGATCGCCTCTGCGTGGTCTGGACGTTCAATGGGAATACCTGCTGCTACCATGTAAGCATCCCCGATCGTCTTAATTTTTTCTAAGCCGTGCTTCTCACTCAGTCCGTCAAAAGCTGAGAAAATTTCATTCAGCAAGTACACTAATTTAGTGGCAGACATGGTAGTAGAAATTTGGGTGAAATTCACCAAGTCAGCAAAAAGAATTGTTGCTTTTTCAAACTTGTCTGCAATTACCCCCGGTTCGTGCTTCAACCGAGTGACAATCGGTTCTGGCAAAATATTTAGCAGTAAACTTTCAGTTTTTTTCTGTTCTTTCCTGAGTGCATATTCCATCTGCCTGCGCTGAGTTATGTCGTGAAAAAACACAGAAATGCCGTCGTGAGAAGGAAAAACCCGCACTTCCAACCACACTTTTAAAGGACGATAATATTTTTCAAAAGCCACCCCAATTTGTTTGGCTACAGCTTCATGATACTCTTTATAAAAATCCGAATTCGTGAATTCGGGAAACTCTTCCCAAAAATTTTTACCGTAAAGTTCTTCCGGCGATCGATTCAAAAATTGCGCTGCTTTGTAATTGACGTAAGTAAATCGCCACTGGGGATCGAAAGCAAAAAAAGCATCGCTCATTGCTTCTAAACAATTGACAATTTGCTCGTCAGTAGAGCGGAGTTTTGCTTCTACTTGTTTTTGCCTCACCTGCGCGCGCTCTAATTTAGCCAGATTAATTCGCAACTCCATTTGACTAATAATTTGCCTTCCTAAAGTCCGCAGCGCTTCTAGCTGTTCTGGGGTGAGATTACGAGGAACTGTATCTATCGCGCACAAAGTGCCGATCGGATAACCGTCAGGAGTTACTAGCGGGGCTCCAGCATAAAACCGAATATTTGGATCGGAAGTTACTAGCGGATTGCCGACAAAGCGATTGTCATCTAGAGTATTGGGTACAACTAGCAATTCGTTGGGATTTAAAATAGCGTGGGCGCAAAAAGCTAACTCTCTCGGAGTTTCTGGCGCTTCCAGACCGACTTTGGATTTAAACCACTGTCGGTTAGAATCTATTAAGCTAACTAAAGCAATCGGAGTGCCGCAAATATAAGATGCTAAAGCTGTTAGATCGTCAAAAGCTGCTTCGGCTTCTGTGTCGAGAATGTTGTAGCCGTGCAGTGCTTTTAGCCTCTCTTCTTCGTTGCTGGGCAAAGGTGCAGCTTGCATCGGAGGCCGCGAGGTTATAGGTTGGCGAACAATGCGTGGAAGTATTAGTGCTACGATTTTTCTGACTTGCGAAACCAGTTTTTTAACTAATATCGAAAGATTTCTTGGCCAACCTTTATTCATTTTTATCTTTTTTCACACCTGATAAAACTGCGTATGTGCGATCGAAACTCGGCTCAACTTACGTATTTACCGCAACTAACTCCTCAATCTCTGGAGCTGTTGTGGGCAATTTCCCTGTCAATACTTCTCTACCCTCATCGAGGACAAGTATATCATCTTCTATGCGTATTCCGCGCACATCGGCAAATTTTTCCAACTCCTCCCAGTTCACAAAATCTTCATATTTAGCGCGATTTTCTGGGTGATTTAAGATTGCCGGAACTTGATAAAATCCCGGTTCGATCGATACTAGCATTCCCGGACGCAAAACTCGATTCAACCGCAAAAACCCCAACCCAAACCGACTGCTTCTGGTTCTTCCTTCTTCATAGCCAGCCAAATCGCCTAAATCTTCCATATCGTGAACATCCAAACCGATTAAATGTCCGATACCGTGCACAAAAAATAGCGCATGAGCATCCATGTCTACCAAATCTTCAACATTACCCCGCAAAATACCTAAATCAACTAATCCTTCCGCCATAATCCGAGCAGCTAACAGATGAATGTCTTGATATTCCACCCCCGGACTAATTTTATCAATACAAGCATCGTGCGCTGCCAAAACCACATCATAAATCGCTCTTTGAGTCGGAGAAAACTTGCCAGAAACCGGCCAAGTGCGAGTCACATCAGCCGCCCATCCCGTTGATGTTTCCGCACCGACATCTGCTAACAACAAATCTCCGGTTTGTAGGGGATTGTGATAATGTTCGCTGTGCAGCACTTCTCCATGCACAGTCACGATACTGGGATAGGCATAGGTCATGTTTTTGGAGATGATGACACTTTCCATTGCAGCGCGCACCCCCGCTTCAATTTGAGCATTTCGGGTTGCCGCCATTCCCGCTTTGTGAGCTTCTACAGTGACAGCGGCAGCTTGACGCAATTCTGCCAAACTGGCTGCATCGTGGCTCAGGCGCAGAGATATAATTGCCTTGGTTAATTCTAGGTCAATTCCGGTTGGCGATTTGGGCGGTGCGAGAGGGCGATCGAGAATTTCACGCTGTTGCAACTGAGTCCAAGAATCCTGAATTGCGATCGTTGCTGCATTTGTAGATCGCGCTTTCAATTCGGCCATTGGGAAAGCAGCATCAGCGCCAATTAGTGCGGCAATTTCTGCTCTTTTCGGCATTTCTCCGTGCCAAAGGGTGCTGCTAGCAGGTGCGTCATCTAAGAACAATTCTAATTTGCCCGATTCTAAGCGAATGGCAGCATTTTCTAAGGGCAAACCAGCAAAATATAGAAAGTGACTGCTGGCACGAAAGGGATAAGTAAGTGCCGGATAATTGCGAGGAATGCTGCGCCCCGACCATAAAATTACCGGAAAATTAATTAAACTGGCCAGTTTTTGCCGCCGTTGGTGTAGAATATTAGTTAACAAATCATCACCTTGTGTAATTGTCATGGGTAAAAACCTATAATTTTGAGTTGGGTTTACAGTCAGCCACAAGTTTTTGCATTCTCAGCATTAAAGCCCTAAAATTCTGACGATCAATTTGGCAGCCATTTTTGAGAAAATTCTCATCTGTCACTTATTTTTTGCTAGCATTTATAGGCTGTCTTTTTTATAGTCTTTGTCGTCATCGCCCGGATGATGTGGTTAAGCAGTAAGCCTGAGCCACAGGCAGGAAAACCGGCTGAAAGTGCTACTTTGTAGGAAATTAGCATAATTATCACAACACCCGCAATGAGTCAAATTCCTTGGTCTGGTTTTTGTTGATAGGGTGACGTGAGCGATATCCTCTATTGACTGTTTTATAATTTAGACTTTAAAGTATAAGTAAAATTCACTGAAAAAACATGAAAATTTCTCATAAAGCTCCTCAAACTTCTGTGCAACTACGCGATTGGCCGATCGCACATTTACCGGGATTGAGCAAGGAAAACCAATCTCAACTGGAAGAGTGCAGTATCACCACAACCGGACAACTAATTCGCCTGACGAAAACGCAAGCGGCGAAAGTGTTGCTAGCCAATCAATTACAGATTAACATTCAATATGTTAATAAATGGGTAGCGATGGCAAATTTGGCTGGAATTCCAAGTGTAGGGTGTCAGTATTGCGGGCTGTTACTGCACGCCGGCGTTGCTTCTCCGGCTCAATTGGCTCAAATGCCCGTGGAGAGATTGCACCAACAAGTTTTAAGGCTGCACGTAGCGACAATGCAGCGCAATGACTTGACTCCTTCAGTCGATCGCGTGCAAAAATGGGTTCAACAAGCTAGATTAGTCAGTAGTCATTAGTCATTAGTCATTAGTTAGTAGTCATTATTATGTCAATTCAAGTTTACGGAATCCCCAACTGCGGAACCTGCAAAAAAGCTTTCCAGTGGCTCAAAGATAGCGATGTTAATTACGAGTTCATTAACACAAAAGAACAGCCGCCGACTCGCGAAACAATCCAAAGCTGGGTAGCTGCTTTAGGTTTTGAACCCATGCGAAATACTTCCGGTCAATCTTACCGCGCTTTGGGCGATGACAAGAAAAATTGGACTAGCGAACAGTGGGTAGATGCTTTTGCTAAGGATGCGATGCTGCTGAAACGTCCTCTTTTCGTTAAAGATGGAACGGCTGTTTTAGTAGGTTTCAAAGAAGACGTAATTCGAGAAAAATTGGAGCTTTCAAGGGGCTAAGTTCAGCCAGTTGTTCGCCGCAAAAACTTAAGTTCGCCCACATCATCCGAGAAACCCCAACGCTCGTAAAACGGCATCATGTTCGGCAAACAATTAAGATAAAAATGCTCGACAGCTTGCAATTTGGGATGAGTTAAAACTGCATCCATTAACTTCGCACCCAGTCCCATCTTTCTGTGTGTCGGCTTGATGATGACATCAAAAATCATGGCTCTGTAGACAAAATCGGTAATGACGCGGGTAATGCCAATTAGTCGATCGGTCTCATCGACAAAACCAATGGTAACATCAGTTGCCTCCAGCATTTTCACAACATCCTCCCGCGTCCGCTTGTCGCTCCAAAACTCGTTTTTGTACAAATCCATCAAGTCGGAAACCTGGCTTTCGGTCAAAGTTTCGACAATTCGGTAGTTATCCATATCTTCCCTCATAAAAATTAGAAGACTAAAGTCCTCACCACCCACCAAGTTATTATTGTTTTACTGTTACCAAGCTAGACATTGCTTCACCCCATAGCATGAAGTTTACTGCTGCACTTCCGTTTCCGGGCTTTCAAATACCACTTTTGCATAAATCTCGCTCATCGACATTTGCACTCCCAAGGAAGCAAAAGAAACTGTTGCTGTCTCTCCCTCATATTCCCGAAATAACCATTCATTTGGTTCGGTTTTAATATATTGTGCGACTAAAAACTCAGATTGATTGACTAACACATATTCACAGAATTCAGGGATAGATCGATAAAACCGAAACTTATCCTCTCGATCGAAATCCTTGGTAGACTTAGAAAGCACTTCCACGATGAGCATCGGATTGAGGATCTCATCACTGCGTCCCTCGGTAAAAACTGGCTCCCCTTCAATCACCATCACATCCGGGTAAGTTCCCCGTCGATACCGAGGAATCCACAACCGCAAATCGTTGTGAAAAAGCTCATAGGGCTGCCCCTCAAGCAAATTTCCCAAGACTCTACTCAAATTTCGGATAATCCGGCTGTGATTAATACTACCACCACTCATTTGTACAATTTCTCCATCGCGGTATTCATTTCTAAACTCAGCAGTTTCCTCTAACTCCCGGTACTCATCTGGAGTATAAAACTTTGCCTTACTTTGTACTAACATTGTTGCCTCTGTACTAACTTTTATCTGCGTTAATCTGCCTACATCTGCGGTTAAAAATCATAATTAACAGTATATCACAACAAAAAAGAAACGCCCAACTGCAAAGAGTCAGGCGTTTTCCACTATTTCAAAAACAGGAAAAATTAATCCCGGCTAGACACCAAATTAGAGTCAATTTTCGCACCCACAACAGGTTGCACCTGACTCAAAGCCGACTGCAACATGGGAGTTTTGGTAATAGCATCATTGGCCAAATTAAACAAAGGATTCGACAAAATTCCCGCCAATGTTGTCGCCACCAAAGTGAGTACAACGCTGACTTGCAAAGGCCGCATTCCCTGAAGGTTCCAGCGAACTTCGGGATAATTTTTCACCGCGTCTGACATTTCTTGAGGTTCTTTTACTACCATCATCTTGACCACGCGGATGTAGTAGTAAATCGAAACTACGCTGGTAATTAATCCCAGAATAACTAAGCCGTAAAGTCCTGCTTGCCAGCCGGCCCAGAACAGATAGATTTTGCCGAAAAATCCAGCCAGGGGCGGAATTCCACCGAGAGAAAGCAGGCAAATACTTAAGGCTAAAGTTAACAGCGGGTCTTTTTGGTACAAACCGGAGTATTCGCTAATTTGGTCGGTTCCAGTCCGCAGCGAGAACAGGATGATGCAGGCGAAAGCGCCCAAGTTCATAAACAGGTAAACCAACAGATAAAATATCATGCTGGAGTAACCGGCTTCTGTTCCTGCAATCAAACCCAGCATCACAAAACCGGCTTGGGCGATCGACGAATAAGCCAAAAGCCGCTTCATGCTAGTCTGGGCGAGGGCAACCACATTTCCTAACACCATGCTGAGAATGGCTAAGGCCGTGAACACGAAGTGCCACTGTTCGATAAGTGCGGGGAAAGCAGTTGTTAACAAGCGGATTGCTAGGGCAAAACCGGCTGCTTTGGAACCGACAGAAAGAAAGGCAACAACGGGTGTAGGAGAACCTTCGTAAACGTCTGGAGTCCATTGGTGGAAGGGAACCGCAGAGATTTTGAAGGCGATGCCGGCGATCGCAAAAACTAAAGCAATCACCAAACCGAGAGATTGACCTTCGTTCACAGTAGAAAGGTTAGCAGCGATCGCACTTAACTGAGTTTCGCCCCCCGACAATCCGTACAGCAGCGAAATCCCGTAGAGAAACACCGCCGAAGAAGAAGCCCCAATTAACAAATATTTCAAAGCAGCTTCATTGGAACGCGGGTCGCGTTTTGTGTAACCCGTCAGCAAATAAGACGAGATACTCAGAGTTTCCAACGAAATAAAAATCATCACCAATTCATCAGCGCCGCTGAGGAACATTCCCCCCAAAGTAGCGGTGAGTAAAATGCCGATGAATTCCGCTAAAGCAGTACCAGTTTGCAGTACATAGCGGACGGATATCAAAATAGTGACAGCCGCAGTCAAAGCGATAATTCCGCGAAACACTAAACTCAAGGCATCGCTGTTAAAACCGCCTAGAAACGAGATGGTATCAACGTTATCCCACTGCAAACACAAGGCAGCGACGGCGGCTAGCAAACCCGCAACGGCAACGTAGGGAGTCCAACCAGATGAACTGCGGCCTACGATTAAATCGCCGACGAGAACCACCAAGAGGGTGATGATGACAATTCCCTCTGGCAAGATAGTTCCAGCATTTAGCTGGGCAGCAAGAGTAGCAAAATCCATATTTTCAGGCAGGTTGGGTAGTACAAGCCGCAAAGGCTGTAATGGGCTGTGAACTTGTAAAAATTCTTTACCAAACACAGATTGTAGCGGATTACAGCTTCGCGATCCCAATTGGGCGGGTGTTTGTTGCCGGAGAGTTGATACTCGGTAGCGGTTTTGCATACATGGGCGGGCATTGTAGAGATTGCTGAGTGATGTCACCTGCGACTAGAGTCGCGATCGACCATAACTGCCACAATGTAGAAAGTTAAACCAATAATTCGCCATGACTGAAAGCATCGAGGATACCCGCCACGTGATTCATCCGTCCAGAAATAAAAAACCTGTATCCGATAAAGGATCCCCCGAATTTATCTCGCACAAGTCAATGCTTCAATTCTAAAATCGAAAATCGAAAATCGAAAATCGATTGACTGACTCGCTAAGTGCCTACAAACCGCAGATTATCAATGACTTCAACAACCGCCCCGACTAGGAAAATGAATTTCACAAACAAGCTGCAACTCGGTTAGTAGAATTGGTCAAAGTGCGATCGGGCAAGCTTGTTCTAGATATCGCCGCCGGAACAAGTTTAGTGGCTATTGCGGAAGATGCACTTAGGTCGATCGGGATCAAGAAAATATGAGTCGGCTTTTTTACACCAAGAATCCTCTAGCTAGTATGTCTAAATTACTCAATTACATCTGTATATTTATTACCTGCTGGCTGCTGTTTGCTTGTCAGTCTTCGGCACCTCTAAAAGTAAAACCTCCTGCCCTAAAAGTATCTTGTGTTCCTTTTGTTGGCTATACACCTCTGATCATTGCTCAAGAGAAAGGATTCTTCAAAGCGCAAGGGGTAGACGTGGAACTCAGCTATATAAAGCACTCACAATTGCTTTTCGCGGATTTCAGTGCAGGGAAGTATGATGCGATCGCATTGACCTTGGGCGATTTTGTGATTTTGAGTGCCACATATCCTGATATGCAAGCTGTGATGGTTGTGGATGAATCGACAGGGGCAGATGTGGTAGTCGCGCAATCGGATATTAAAACAATCCCTAACTTGAAAGGAAAAAAGCTTGGTGCAACTCTAGGCGACTTTAGCGAGGTTTTCGTTACTGAGATGTTGAAAACCTCTAAGCTGACAAGCGATGATGTTAGACTGGTTAAAGTCGAGACTTTTGAAGTTCCCAATCGCTTACAAAACAATGCTATCCAAGCAGGACACACTTGGGAACCCTATCTTTCTGAAGCATTAAAATTAGGGGCGCATATCCTGTTTACAAGCAAACAAACCCCAGGCTTAATTTTGGATTTAATCGCGTTTCGGGGTGAGGTGATACGCGATCGCCCCGAAGATATTCGCGCCTTTGTGCGAGGCTGGCTTCAAGGCTTGTCATATTGGGAAGCAAATATTACCGAAGGAAAGGAGATCGTCAGCAAAGCATTGAATATGCCCATCAATACCATTTCTTTCGACGGAATAGACTTTACTGACTTTGCAGACAATCAAAATTTATTTCAATCAAACAGTCATAATTATATCTACAAAACTGCCAAAAAATATACGGACTTTTTTATTCGCGCTGGCAATGTGACGCGCCTTCCCAATCTAGAAACCTTGTTCAATTCTTCTTTCTTAACCCCCCCCTCCTAGTCTCAAACCATGAAGCGATTGTTTTTCAACAGCATTCGTACAAAGTTAATCGTGTCGTTTCTCGTCGTTGCTCTGATTCCGTTGCTGTTGCTAGCATTTGTCAACAAGCAGACAACTGAAAAGGCATTGACCGACAACGCACGACAAGCGCTATCTGCGGCGGCTAACGAAACCGCTTACAGAATAGATGGGTTTATCGATGGGAATCTCAATGCCGTGCGCGTAGAAGCGATTTTACCAGGTTTGGCTGCCTATCTGGGCATACCTCCAGAACGGCGAAATGGTAGTCCCCAAGAGATGTTAGCGACTGAAACCTTAACCAGGCTCAGTCGCAAAGATACGCTTAATATTATCTCCTATGCCTTGCTCAACTTAAAGGGACGGAATGTACTCGATACGAATACACTGGATGTGGGACGAGATGAATCCGGTCAAGATTACTTCCAAGAACCGCTCAAAACTCAACTATCTTTTGTTTCTAGCATTAGGCAATCGCCGACAATTCCCAACCTCGTTACGCTCTTCTTTAGCAGTCCTGTTCGCGATGCGAAGGGAAATATATTGGGTGTATTGCGGGTGACATACAATGCCACATCTGTCCAGCAGTTGGTGAGTCGGAAAACTGAACGTGCAGGTGCGAAATCGTTAGCCGTTCTTTTAGATGAGAACTATATCCATCTGGCACATAGCACTACACCGGAACTCCTTTTCAAATCAATTGTACCTTTGTCACCCAATGTTGTAGTGAAACTGCAACGCGAAGGGCGTTTGCCTAAAAATATAACGGAAGAACTTGCAATCAATTTGCCCGACATCAAGCAGGCTTTAGACACTAAACAGCCTTATCTAATCACACGATTGACAGCTACGGGTAATAATGAGTTAAGCCTCTTAGCGATCGCCCGCCTGCAATATCAACCTTGGTCAGTTCTTTTCGCACAACCCATTGCCGTTGCCCTAGCACCTGTAGAAAAACAAATACAGGATGCACTTCTTTTATTAGCAATCATCGCCACAATTGTAACTATCATCGCTTTGGCGATCGCACAACTATTAACCAAGCCTCTGATTTACCTCACCCAAGCGGTTGCCCAGTTTACGGCGGGTCACTTAGATATGCGTGTGAAGATGGGATCGCGAGACGAAATTGGTCTGCTAGCACGATCCTTCAACAGCATGGCGAGGCAAATTCAAGAATCATTTGAAACCCTCGAAGACAAAGTTAAAGAACGAACATCAGAACTCGCTAATGCTAATCAGGAAATCATGACCCTCAACGAAAAACTCAAAGTAGACAACCTCCGTTTAGGTGCAGAAGTGAATGTGGCGCGTCAGATCCAGCAAATGATTTTGCCTAACCCTCATGAACTGGAAATTGAGGGACTAGATATCGCCGGATACATGGAACCCGCCGATGAAGTAGGAGGGGACTACTACGACGTGCTACAGATCGATGGTGTTGTCACACTGGCGATCGGTGATGTCACCGGACATGGCCTGGAAAGTGGCATTCTAATGCTGATGGCGCAAACCTCAGTTCGCACCCTGCAAGAGATTCGTGGACTAGATCCAGTTCGATTCCTGGATGTACTCAACCGTACCCTCTACAAAAACGTGCAGCGCATGAATTCTGAGAAAAGTCTGACGCTGGCGATTTTGAACTACTCCGAAGGACGGATCAGCATCAGCGGTCAGCATGAAGAAACGCTAGTGGTGCGAAAAAATGGAGATGTTGAGCGCATCGACACGATGGAGTTAGGCTTCCCGATCGCTTTAGATGATGATATCGCAGACTTCATCAGTCACGTCCTGATTGAGCTAGAACCTGGAGATGGCGTGGTGCTTTATACTGATGGGATTCCAGAAGCCTATAACATCCGCAAAAAGCAGTATGGACTAAAGCAATTGTGTCAAGTAATTAGTCAAAATTGGCACAAGTCTGCAGCAGGAGTTAAGGATGCGGTGATTGTAGATGTGCGGCAACATATTGGTAAGCAGAAAGTGTTTGATGATATTACGTTGCTAGTCTTTAAGCGGCAGGCTGAGGTTACTGAAAATGGAAATTTAGTTAATAATAATATTATATAGCACGTCTATTTGAGTCGTGAATGTAGAACAACCTGAAACGCTTGTGATGATTGAATCAATTGTTTACAAATCAAATGGTTTTGCTATACCCAATAAAATCCTAAAATGAAGAACCTAGTTTGAGGAATAATTTATGAAAGTAAACTACTAAGAAAGAATGGATTTAATAGCATACGAGTTAAAAATAATTTAGTCAGAGCAGGGAACTCTACCTAATAAATAAAAAATTCAGGCACTTTATTGGTTAAAGACTGGAGCGATTAAAAGCCTTACAGATGTAGCTGAACGTTTAGGTGTACATAGAATTACTGTACATAGATGCTTAAAACAATATAGTGCTCGCGGTCTGTCAGATCGGCGATCCCAAATAATAAAAAGTTAGGCACACTATGTATTAGCCTTAATCTATCTTACGTTTTTTAGGTAGCTACTTAGAAGATGGTTTGGGAACTGCAACGGTGGTAACACGGACATTCGGATCGAGGGCGTCACCTTGAGAGTAAATATAATCAAATGCCGATCGATCTTTAAGCATATGTGCCCGCAAAAACAGGGCGCTCCAACGGGCGATCGTTTCAATACCCACGGCTCGCTCTAAGGTAGCAGTATTGCGATCGGGCATCGCACCAGCGGGGTTATTAACATCGGTAATGCCGAAGTGATTTGCACCCATAACAGTAATCAAAGCTTTGGGTGGTGTTTGAATTTGGTCAAAAGTGCTGTGAGCTCGATCGGGCAGGGCGACACCATCGATAGATCCTTGAATCAACGCCACTGCAATGCCATCATTAGCGATGGGTACAAATTCATTAGCAATAGGATTCCGCAAGTTAGCTCCAAAAAATGCAGCAGCTAATAGTTCTTTCGGGCGCGTAAATGGCTCTTGACACAAATACAATTCTGGGAGACATTTGTTAGCAATCACCGATAACCCCACTGCACCACCAAAAGAATGACCCAATAAACCAAGGCGCTGCGTATCGATAACAGACGCGATCGGAGATGTGGGCTTTGTATTTTCGATCGCCATTTGAGACAAAACCGCCCCAATTTGGGAAGTTTCCGACGCCAAATTAGGCGGTGAAGTGGGATTGAAGGGCGAAGGCCGCAAATGGTTCGGAACAACCACCACAAAGCCGTACCGTGCCACATGGCTAGCGTAATCTGAATAAAATGATTTATCTACAAGCGCACCTTGCAATAAAAGCACAATGGGAAAAGAGTAATTACCAGAATTAAGATCGGATGGTTTAGGATAATAAATATCAACTAAATCGTTATTACCCGATATAGTCGTACTGTAAAAGCTAGTCTCTTTAAATGGCGGTCTATCATCGATTATTGTCGCAAAAACTTTGCCACCAATGACAACAAACGCAGCAATTACACAAATAATTGCTAGAGTTTTTACTGAAAAAAAATCATGGTTTAAATTCATCATTATTTTGGGTTTGAGAGTGCGTGCATCAGCTACTAAAAAAAAGCAAGTTGGCGACTTGCCATTAAGGGAAATTTGTGTAAAAATTGCCAATCAAATGATATCATGTCCCCTCGATCGCAATTTGTGTAGGGGCGGGTTCACCCACAATACCTGCCAATAATTGACAATCTCAAAAACCCGCCCCGACCGGGATAGTATGGTTAATCGATCGAACATGATATGACTCCTAAATAAACACGATTCCCGATCTTACACCATTTTTGAATACTTGAAGTTTAGTGTGGCTTATAGCCCGACCAAATCCTCTTTATAAAAACCTTTTCTAGAGTGGTAAATCGGAATTTCGATTGCCAATGTCGCCCCTTGATCCGGTATCGAAAAACAACTCAGTTGTCCCCCGTGGTCGTCCACTACAATAGTATAGCTAATCGATAACCCCAAACCCTTCCCTGTTCCCACTGTCTTCGTTGTAAAAAATGGCTCAAATATGCGTTGTTGAATCTCTTCGGTTATGCCGGGGCCATTATCAGTAATATAAATACCCACTTGAAAGTCGGAGAGTAACTTCGTGCAAATAGTAATAGTAGGGATCGAGCTGCTATCATCTACATCATTTGCCCAACGTTTTGGGGATTGCAACGCTTCAATCGCATTAGTCAGAACATTCATAAAAACCTGATTCATTTGCCCCGCGTAGCATTCTATCTTTGGCAGATTATCATACTCTTTTACCACTTTAATTATCGTTTGCTGTGCTTCATCTTTCAGCCGATGCTGCAAAATCATCAGCGTACTCTCAATTCCTTCATGGATATCCACCGCTTTTAACTCAGCTTCATCGAGTCGGGAAAAATTCCGCAGCGATTGCACTATTTCTCCAATTCGATCAGCTCCTATGCTCATAGAAGCAATTAGCTTCGGCAAGTCATTCCTGAGAAAAGCGAAATCGATTGCCTCCAGTTGTTCCTGGATAGCTGCTGTGGGATTGGGGAAATCTTCTGTGTAAAGTTGCACCAGCCTCAGCAAATCTTCAGTGTACTCCCTTACGGGCGAGAGGTTCCCTTTAATGAAACTAATCGGATTGTTAATTTCGTGAGCTACCCCCGCTACGACATTCCCTAAACTTGACATTTTCTCGCTTTGGATGAGCTGAGCTTGTGCATTTTGTAACTGTTGTAGAGCCAGCTCTAGTTGTTGGGATTTATTCCGCTCTTTAGCCTCAGACTCCTGCAATCGCGCATTTTGCTCGTGCATTTTTTTTTGCAAACGCTGAATAGTTAGTTGATTTTCGACACGAGCTAAAACTTCTTCTAAATGAAATGGCTTGGTGATGTAGTCTACTCCTCCTACAGCAAATGCTTTGACTTTATCCAACACTCGATCTAGGGCGCTCAAGAAAATAACTGGAATACCCGAAGTTCTGGCATCCGCTTTTAAATGTTGGCAAACTTCGTAGCCGTTCATCTGGGGCATAGAGATGTCGAGCAAAATCAAATCTGGTGGGGTAGAACGCGCTGCTTTTAATGCCATTTCCCCGTTTATTACGCCCCTAACTTTATATCCTTTGTCCCTCAGCATAGTCGATAAAAGACGCAGGTTGTCGGGGGTATCGTCAACCACTAAAAGATTGGCAACATGAGATGCTAATGGCTGGCTGTTCATGGGATAATTTGTTCGGTTAAGTCAGTAATTTTATCAAATCGAAAGTTGTTAGCCCAATCAGCGATGGTCTCCGGGAAAGACTTATTATATTCGGGGATTGTGGCGACTAAACTTAAAATCAGGTCGGCATCAGCATCGATAGCTGCTTGATGTAACTGTATCACCCACTCAGCAGGCATTTTCGCCAAAGTTGTCCTTAAATTTTCAGTTTTTTCCTCTGCTTTTACACTCAGGTCTTGACCCTCAAGCTGAGATAATGTAAAGTTCGGTAAATCTTCATAAATATACTGTACCCCTAAATGTTCAGCCATTTTGGCAAAAATCACTTCTTCTTGAAAAGGCTTGCTCACAAAATCGTCACAGCCTGATGATAAAACAATGGCTCGCTCTTCCTCAAAAGCGCTAGCGGTCAACGCAACAATTGGGGTAGCCTCATCTTGAATCTTGGCTTTAATTTGTCTGGTAGCCTCATACCCGTCTATCACAGGCATTTGCATATCCATCCAAATTAGGTGAGGTTTCCAAGTCTCCCAGATTCTAATAGCTTCTTGACCATTTACTGCTTCGCGCACCTCCAAGCCAAGCGGTTCGAGAAGATCAACCAATAGCAAACGGCTCTCCCATTTATCATCAACCACCAAGATGCGATATGAGGGTTGGTTGGGTTGTAAACCAATTACCCGCCTTCTTGATTGTCGAGGTTGAACTTCAGCCATCTCTGGGGAACTAATTTGGATATCAAAACTAAAAATTGTTCCTCGATGCAAGGTACTGCTGACGGTAATGTCTCCTCCCATCAGTTGTACGAATTGTCGGCTGATTGGTAAACCCAAGCCTGTTCCTTCTTGAGATTTCCGACCTGCGTCAGTTTGCACAAAAGCCTTAAATAAAGAATCTAGCTCAGTAGGAGCAATGCCGTAACCAGTGTCTTCCACTTCAAACGTAATAGTCCGTGGTTCGTTGTCTGTTGGGGACTTTTGTTTCGCACTAATTGCTGCTACCCTAAGCGTCACACTTCCCTTGCTCGTAAACTTTATCGCATTTCCTAGCAGATTAATCAATACTTGACGCAATTTACTTTCGTCAGTTTTTACATACTGAGGAATGTTAGAATCGATGTGCCAACTGAGCTGTAAATCTTTAGAATCCGCTTTAATTTTGAGCATTTCTTCGAGAGAATGGAGCAAATGATACAGGTCAAAGCTAGTAGGATTTAAGGTAATCCGACCTGCCTCTATTTTAGACATTTCCAGCACGTCATTAATCAGCGTCAGCAAATGCTCGCCAGAACGACTAATGATGCCTATCTGTCCCTGCTGTATCTGAGAAAGGGATGAGTCGCGCGCCAGCACTTGGGTAAAGCCGAGAATTGCATTGAGGGGAGTTCGCAATTCGTGACTCATTTTTGATAAAAATTCGCTTTTAGCCTTGTTAGCCGCATCTGCAACTTCTTTGGATTTTTGTAAGGCTGCCTCTGCTTTTTTACTTTCCGTAATATCGCTAGCTGTGCCAGTTATTCCGAGAATTTTTCCCTCGGAATCCCGCAATACAAGTGAATTAAACCGGAGATTGATAGGTCTACTATCTTTAGCTAATTGTATAGTTTCATACTGAAATACAGACTCTCCATTCAGCATACGTTGGAATATCTTTTTATCTTTTGGAAGTTGTTCAGGTAGCTGAAAATCACTAAATTTTCGCCCTATCATTTCTTTAGGCAAGTAGCCAAATATATGTTTTACAGCAGCGTTGACGAAGGTATAACGCCCTTCGATATCAAGTGACCAAATCATATCCTGCGATGTTTCAACTAAGTCACGGTATTTAGCCTCGCTTTCTTTGAGCGCTTCTTCTACCCTTTGACGCTCGGTAATGTCGTTAGTGACTAACAGAATACACGCTTCTCCACCCAGCTCAATAATATCTGCTGATACCAGCATCTTTCTCACCTCGCCTGATGAAGTACGACAATCGAATTCCTGATTGCGAACCACTCCTGATTCTTGCAAGAGCTGTCTGTATCTGTCACATTCTTCTAAATTACCCCAAAAATTCAAATCAATTGCTGTAAAACCAATTACCTGTTCGCGAGAGTAGCTAAAAGTGCGGAGGAAACTGTCGTTCACTTCGATGTAGCGTCCATCTGCAAATCGGGCGATCGCGATCGGGTTAGGACTGGAACGAAAGGCTTTAGAAAACTTTTCCTCAGACTTGCCCAAGGCTACTTCTGTCTGCATTCTGACAGCAATTTCCTGTTGCAGTTCTTGGGTTCTTTCTATAACCTTACGTTCCAGCGTTCGCGAGTAGTCCCCTAATCGATCGTAAAGCTGAGCATTCTCAATGGAAATAGCAATTTGGGAAGATAAAAGTTTTAACAACTCAAGCCGATCCGTAGTAAAAGCCCCTTCAGTCAGATTATTTTCCAAATAAAGAAGGCCAGTCAACTTACCTTGGTGCAGCAGAGGAGTGCAAAGAATAGACTTCGGTTGAGTAGCTGCAATATAAGGATCGCGAGTAAATTGTCCCTCTTGAGCCGCATTATTTAACACCACATTTTCCTGAGTGCGAATCACATAATTAGCGATCGCACAAGCCAGCAAAGGAGTTCCCCCAGAAGCTGCTATCGGATTGAGAGGAAGCGATTGCAGCACACTAACCTCATCCTCCTGCACCGAACCTTCCGCCTCAATCGCCCAGTTTCCCGCTTTTTCTAAAATCAAAAAACCCTTTTGCGCCCCCGCATTCTCGATCGCAATTTTCATCAATCTTTCCAGCAACCTACTCAAAACAATTTCACCCGAAATCGCGAAAGAAGCTTTCATCACCGTAGTTAAATCTAGCGTCTCACCCAAATTGCTGCTAGTAGTCGCCGTCGTTGTTCGGTTTTTTGTTTGAGTAGTTGTCTTCCCTGAAGTTCTCACTATTAATTGGGGATATTTTTCCTCCAAACTCTCAACTTTACGTTTAGCCCCCCAGTATTGATAGCCATAGTGGGCTTTAGTCAGGTAGATGTGGGCAAATTCTTCTTTCTCCTTCCCCAACCAGAACTTAGCAGCCAATTCCGCCGCCAGCGCTTCATTCTGAATAAAATCATGCTCTCTAGCCTCAGCAATCGCGCGATCGTACAAATCCATCGCCGACAAATCAAAACCTGAAATTCTCGCCATTTCTGCCGCCACCAGCGAGAACTTATGTGCAAAACTTTCCGAGCAATTATCCGCCCAAACTTTAATTTGCTTCTGATTAGCTTCTAATTGCAGCCAGTAATCTTGTCGCTCCGATTCTGAAACCTCGGAATACAGAGCCGTTAAAATCAGACAACGGTAAAAATAATGGTGAGCACTAGAAATATGACCCATCAAATAATCGATCAGCCCTGCCGCCCGTTCAGATGCTTCTAGCGCCTCACTGTACTGTTCGTAAAGATAGAAAGTCTGCGCCTTTAAAACATAAAACTCGCACAGCGCTGCCATACTTTTACGGTTATGAAAATTTTCTAAATGCTGTTCTTCGCTAACTTCATCCTCTTCCCCCATCAAATTCAAAATTGCTATCTTATTAGCAACAATAATATCAATCGCCCAGAAATTTTTAGTGTGATTGCAGAAATGGAGCGACTTGTCAATATCTTCCCAGAGGCTATTCAAATTCATGCCCTGGAAGAAATAAGTAATAGTTTGAAACATCCGGTTATAACCCGTCCATTGCAAATTGCCCGATTGCAAGCCAACTTTATAACCTTCATTATTAATTTGGGCCGTAGTTTTGAGAGGTCTCACCCAGCAGTTTAAGTAATTAGCAAAAATCACACTATCTTGGCAATTTTGAGACAAATTATTTGAATTTTCGCTCAGAGTCAGAGCCAGCCTGCCAAACTCATAAGCAGATTGGTAATCCCCTAAAATTGAATTTAGGATAATTCCATAACACGAATAGCAGTAAGACCCTTCCGCTACAAAACCGTACTTGAGAGAAAGATTAATCGCTTTAATCACAGTCAACTTCCACAGTTCTTGAGATGAAAAGAACGTTAGTGGGCCCATGTTGCCCAATAATTTCATAGCCATTAGTTGAGCTGGGTCTTTCATCTTTTCGGCATGAATTAATGAAGCAATTTCTTGGTTGGCTAAGTAGGCTGTAGCTGTCGCCATTTCCGCATTAATCGCCTCACTTAAATTATCTTCAGCCAAGTCTATGCCCAGCAA
>NZ_JAUBVD010000040.1:46548-62477 GCF_036705675.1 Microcoleus sp. AT8-A3 | reverse complement strand
ATAACTTCCACTCTTGAAAGTGGGATGGGCGTCCCGCCCGTCATGAGTGGACGGGCGGGACGCCCATCCCACAATAAAAATTAAAATTGTCAGTTATTTAATTCGCGCTCCGAAAGAACCTAAAAAGTGAACGATTGTTCACTTTTTAGATGATCAGTTTCCACCCAATTGCGAGTTTCGCACTCGATACCAAAGAAACCGGGTTTTTATAACGGAAGCGATCGCACTCTAGGAGAGATTTTGCTAAAAAACCCGGTTTCTGCGTAAGTCTCCAACCTTGAGAAATCGGGTCGATCGCGAGCAGCTATTTTTGGTTATTTTGCTGGTGCAGATAGTTGTTAATCGCTTTGGCGATTTTTGCTTGCTGGTATGGGTTCATAGTGCGGGGTAGGGAGATGCGAGAGCCTCCACAAACTAACAGTCTAACTTCGTACCAAATGTCATGCTCCCGATCTTTTGTTCGCTCGACTTCCACGCCATAAATCTCGCACAGAGAGTATTGAATTAGCTTAGTTCCCAACAAACCCTGCTGTTTAACAGTCAGGGCATTTAAAGTTGTATCAAAGCTATAAATTTCCTTTTTTCCGAAGGCTATTACTGCTATCCCTGCTGTCACAAATATGGCTCCTATCCCTAGAAACCAACTGTCGAGTAGCTTTAATTCCAGCAATCTGCGCTCCGCATTTTTAACAAAAGAATTGATGTCCGAAGCAATAGCGTCTTGGGTTCCCCAATTAGGGGAGTTAGCAGTGAAAGGAACATAGCCAGCATCAGTCCGAAGTACAACTTTGCTGGTGTAGGCCGCTCTGACAACTTTTGCTCCCTGCAAAGAAGCAAGCTGAATTTCTTGAATCTTCGATCCCAGCAAGCTCGATCGCACCAACTGACAATTCCCTTGTGTTCCTTGCACTCTGTGACAATACAGGCTTGCCAAATTGTAATCAAACGCCGCCAATTTCAGTCCAAATACCATTAACAAACAGCTAGGTAGCCAAAAATCAAATACGCCACGAGTCTGAATTTTTAATTCAGTCGCTGTTTGCTCGATTATTTTCATTTATTTTACCCTGAGATTAAACAAAGGATATTAGAGGCCCTATCTTTGCTGGGATGCGCCCTATTGTTAACTTATATGTTATTTGAAGTTTGTCCTATGACCTGAGCCTTTTGATCTTGCTAAGATATTAGCACTAAAATGTCTCGCGCACAATAACTGTAGCGAGTATAGGTGCGGGTGGCTTTGAGATAGCTTTCCGTCATTTCTCCCTGGTGATGGACTTGGGCGATTGCCTACGCGATATAGCAATCCTCGCATCATTTGCATAATTATTGTAGGGGCAATCCCACGCCCGGTTGCCCGATAGATAGGGGGTAGGCACTCTTAGCACTACCCCTACCAATTTATCTGAATATTTAGGATTGCTATAGCTAGGGTTCACTGATTTGTAGGGCAAATACATTGCTAACCGTGCGATTATCCTTAATCGAGATATAGCTGCGAATCAAGTCAGCCATTTTGTATTGTTCTGTTAGTGAATAGCTTCTTAAACAGATGATATCGCCCCCGAACATCCACAAATCAACATAATAACTACGATTTCCCTCGCTATCTCCTATTTCCTCTAATTCCACCGCAGAAATATCGCGAGTTGAGCATTCGGTAACATCATGAAGCCATACACCCCGTCGTTTAATGGTCATTTTGCTAAGAGTTTTATCAAAAATATATGTTTCATCTATCGCCCCGTCCAACAAAGACAGCGAAAACAACAGAAAGATACCTCCACCTATCCAATTTGATACTAAAATAATCTGCAATAATCCCATAACGATAAATGGAGAAATTAATAGCAAACCATCCCAAAAGATGGCTGTTTTAATTATTAATCTATTTGGCGTTTGCTTGATGATTTTCATGATTTAAGGTGAGATTTTTAACAACCCTGTGAATCACTTATCTATTCGCTGTATGCAATTTTTACTGCACCGATTATTATTTGACACTGCTTTGGACGATCGCACTTTTGGTGTTGTAAACAGCCTTGACAGCATAAGCCTCGCCGGGACGTATATGTAAAGCTCTGTTAAAATTGATTAAAGCGGTTTGATAGTCTCCCCGATCGTAGTAAATATAGCCGACTTTCATCAATTGTTTGAAGTCAGAATTTTGAGCAGCAACACGTGCAGAATTAGGATTATTTACAGATGCAGCAGAAGTAGGAGATGGCTCTAAAGCAGGAGATAACTCTTGATTGGGTGATGGAGAAGTGTTGAAACCAGAAGGAAAAGAAGAGGGCGATTGCTCGTTATACCCCTGCTCTACATTAGATCCAGAGCCAGAGATTTTTACAAAATTTTTGCCATAAAATACTGAAGTAGTAATGCCTCCCAATACAAACATCAACAATCCAGCACATTGAATTAAGAAGGTTTTTCTAATTTTTTCATTGCTCCAATTTTTGATATAAAAAACCAATGATGCCAATGGGACAAGCAAGTAAAGCACTCCCCAAATAGTTTCCTCTCCAAAAGCTTGAACTAATCCCCAAAAATAGCCAACAAGACTTAAAACTAAACCTAGGATAAAAAATAAGGCGATCGCAATTCCCGGCATTTTCTATTTCTCCAGTAGATGTATACTTATTTTGACAACTGTAAAAGAGCGGATTTTCAACCTGAAACTCTTTCCCCTGTTTGCTGTGTTAAAAATAGATTAGCGGTGACAACAGTTCGATCGCGCACAGCGAATGTTAGGATTTAGGTTAGGAATTTGACTAGGAACTCGATCGCGACTGCCGCAAATGATACTCTCAACCCTCGATCGACCCGAAGAACCATTTGCACGCGCCAGCAAAGGCTGGGACATCCAAAAGCTTTACACCGACTTGGCAAATGCCAAACAACAATTCGCCCCCCACACCAGAAGAGGGCTGACACCTGTAGAAAAGCGGCACCTCTGCGGCTTGTTGTGCGGCTACAGCCCAGCCGAAATTGCGGTATTTCTCAACAAACAAATCAAAGGTGTAGAAGTTGACTTGTCAAAAACTTTGTACAGATACATAGAATTATTGACAAATCGGCCCCGAAATGCTCTTAAAAATTGGAGAGATGCGATCGACTGGCTGGAAATAGCCGGATATAAAACGCAGCCAAAAACCTCAACCGGCGCCATATTAAAAGCTACTCTCCACCATTCAGACAGGATTTTGTCTGCAGCTATCAGTCCCGACGGACAATTCCTCGCAACGGGATCAGAGGATAGTACAGTGAAAATTTGGAGTTTGCACAGCGGGGAACTGCAGCAGACAATTTTCGGACATTCAACAGCCGTATTGCTAGTGGCTTTCAGTCCCGCCAGCAAAACGCTGCTGACACGATCGCGCGCGGGTACAGTCAAACTCTGGAACCTGCAAAACGGCCAACTGCTGAAGCGTTTGGCAGAGGTACACCGCCACGAATCCGTCGCCGTAAGCCCCGACTGGCAAATTTTGGCGATCGGCACCACCCGCAGCACTGTCAAGCTTCAGCACCTCAACAGCGGCCAACTGCTGCAAGTTTTGGCAGGCTATCAAGGGGATGACATAAGTGCGATCGCCCTGAGTCCCAACGGAAAAATGCTAGTAGCCAGCGGCCTCAATGCAGCCAGCGGTTTCTGTCGCGCCACAGTCACTTTGTGGGAATTGCCGGGAGGCGAAGTGAGACGAACATTTGGCAGCGAAAATTATGTAGCGATTTCTTCCGATAGCCAAATTCTTGTCAATCATGGTGGCCAAACTATCAAACTCTGGAATTTGCAAACAGGCGAATTATTGCATTCGCTGCAAACAGCAATTCGCATCACTTCCGCCGCCGCAATTAGCCCCGACGGGAAATACTTTGCAGTGGGGTGTTTTGACGGTACTGTTAGACTTTGGAATTTTCGCGGCGAATTGCTGCACACTTTAGATGGACATTCTAGCCCTGTGTCTGCGGTGGCGATCGGGCTTTTGGGCGAAACTCTCGTCAGCGGCGGAGAGAATGGTACTGTTAAACTTTGGCAACTGCGGATTGAAGATTAGAGAGGTGACGGGCCATGATTAAATTATTGGAGTATAATTGATTTAAGGTTTTTGAGAGGGGCCCAGACAATGAATGTTACCCTAACACCAGAACAGGAAAAATACGTGCTCTCGCAATTAAAAGGTGGCAACTATGACAGCGTTCAGGAATTAATTAGCGAAGCATTGCAACTGCTAGAAGAAAGAAATCGTCCACTGAAACAGCAGCGTCTGGCAGAACTCAGACAAAAAATTGCTAGCGGCACTGAGCAAATTGCTCAAGGAAAAGTGACTGATGGTGAAGTAGTTTTTGCCAGATTGCAGGAAAAAATTCGCTCAATTTCTGAGTCTGGATTATGAGCAGCTATTCTTTCTCAGATGATGCAATTCAAGATTTAGATGACATTTGCTCCTTCTATTGCTGGTAATAATTACAGTTCGGCCAGTAAGCTTTTTGATAGGATTCGAGAACGATGTAAAGTCACGGCGGATTTTCCTAATATGGGTAAAAATTATAGCCAGCTATCTCCCAGCTTGCGAGGATTTATTGTCGATGATTACATCGTTTTTTATTACCCCTGAGAAGATGGAATTGATGTAGTTCGCGTAGTGAATGGATACCGCGACTTGGAATCTCTTTTTTCAGATTCGGATGAAGGATAGGACGAGCGCATTTTCAGAACTCATTGCATAAAATGTCGCCATATTGCTAGAAGTGAGAAAGGAATGAGTAAAACTAAGGATCGCGAATTAAATAACTTACAATTTTAATTGTTATTGTGGGACGCCCATCCCACAAACTTGTGGAAGTTATTTAATTCTCATTCCTAACGCAGATCGAACTCCCCGACTTCTTGGAGAAGTCGAGGATCGGAATCACCGATTAAGAACCATTTTTAAGCAATGAAAATCAGCGTTCCCTTGCTCATTTCCAAAGTATCGCCCATTTGCATACCATTGTGAAAAGCACCCAAAATCACCTCGCTAGTTTTGCCGAAAGCGATCGCCCCGCTAGCATCAATTCCAATTGCGCCAAAATCCCGTTGACGTTCGTCAGCTTCAGCAAAAGAACGCTCAAAAGCAGCTTTCAAACTCAAACCATCCGTTACCCGAATTACAATTCGCGCGGCCAAACACTCGTCCATAATGTGCTCGCCAATCCCCGTACAGCTTACCGCCGCACTCCCTGCCGCGTAATTTCCCGCCGGCATCGCCGAGTCACTAACCCGCCCAATCCGCTCAAAACCCTTGCCACCAGTCGAAGTCCCAGCAGCCAAGCGTCCATGCACATCCAAAGCTACGACTCCGATCGTACCCACACCGGCCGGTTCGGCAACCACGTCAGCCATTGCTTTGCTAAAATTGCCTTGGCGTTCCTGCATCCACTCGTGCAAACGCAAATCCGTCATCGGATCGTAAATCGGCAAGTGAAGTTCTCGCAGCAATTCTGCCGAACCAAAATCAGAGAGAACCCGATCGTCCGAAGTCTGCAAAAATTTAGCAAGTTCGATCGGATTTTGAACGCGAGAAACATTTATCGCCCCGCTGAAACGCTGCATCAAACCGTCCATCAGCGAAGCACTCATCCGAATTTGACCGTCCGACTGCACCACAGAACCAGTACCGGCATTGAATCGCGGGTCATCTTCCAACAATTGGCACCCCCGCACCACTGCATCTACGGCACTTGCACCGTCTTTCAGCAGCGGATAAACTTCCTCCAAAACATCGTAAAGCGATTTCCGCACCGCCTCAATTCCGCCTTTACTGTGTAGAGAACTGCCGGCACCGCCGTGAATAACTAGCTTTGGTTGCACTTGTTGCGATGCCATAATTTATAACCTAATAACCTAAAATTTTTCCTTTGCAATCTTAGCTTTGTTCGAGCAACTTGCCCTAACTTCTTAATCTTGAGCCGCCAAACGGCGGCGACGACATCGTTCGGAGCAGTATTTGACCTCATCCCAGCAGTCGGCCCATTTTTTGCGCCAAGTAAAAGGTCGATCGCATACCGGGCACATTTTTGTCGGTAAATCAGATTTCGATCGTTGCTTAGCCATGCTAATTTTGACAATAGATTAACTAATTCCCATCTTGTACCATTTTTATGAACAGGCAAGATGCCTGTTCCACAAGAGTTAAATTTGATTGTGGAACAGGCATCTTGCCTGTTGCTAAGGAAACAACCTAATTTCTACCAAACACCTCCCCAAATAAAAATGCTCGAAACGGCCGACGCCAACATCCGAATAGTTTTAGTCGAACCGGCAGGCCCATTGAATGTCGGTTCTGTTGCCCGCGTCATGAAAAATATGGGTTTGCACCAATTAGTTTTGGTAAATCCCCAATGCGATCATTTAGGGGAAGAAGCCCGACTGATGGCAGTTCGCGCCGCCGACATATTGGAAACGGCGAAAGTAGTCGAGAGTTTGCCCGCTGCTTTGGTTGGGTGTGTCAGAGCGATCGCAACTACAGGGGATGATAGTCGATCGTTGCCAACACAACTAGAAGAACCCGCAGAGGCCTTGCCTTGGCTCCTAGAAGCCCCCAGCGCCCTCATTTTCGGCCGAGAAGACTGCGGCTTGACCAATGCCGAATTAAACCGCGCTCAACGCCTGATCCGCATTCCCAGCAGCGATGCCTACACATCTCTAAATCTCGCCCAAGCCGTCGCTATCTGCTGTTACGAACTATACCGGGAAGAAGGAAGAAGGAAGAAGGAAGAAGGAAGAGGGAAGAGGGAAGAAGGAACAGGGAAGGAAGAAGAAGATGCCTCGTTCCCCGGCTCAGCCGGGGAACGCATATCCAGAGGCTCTGCCTCTTCAATACCCCATGCCACAGATAATTTATCAACTTGTTACCAAGAACAACTTGCCACCCGCCAGACAGAAAATCTCTCAATTCCCCTCGCCAGTGCTCCCTTGGAAAATTTAGAGGGATATTACCAGCAACTAGAAACGCTTTTACTCAAAATAGGATATTTGCAGCAGCACACAGCAGCAAGCCGGATGGAAAAATTTCGGCGTTTGTACAACAGGGCTTATCCGACAGTGGATGAAGTCGCCATGCTGCGGGGCGTCCTCCGCCAAACAGAATGGGCAATCAAAAGTTACCCACGAGAGGCAAATTCTGATACTCTGGATGGGGCGTTGCCGGAAAATCCAACAGATAGCTAGGAGAACTTTCCTGTACCCACTTGTCACCTTCAAAACAGGGTTTCTTGACTAAAAACCTAAGCTTTGCGATAATTTGCGGGCAATAAACCCGGTTGCTGATACCATGCAGCGTCTGGGGTAAATCTAAAATCTAAAATCTAAAATCTAAAATTGATTGGCTGACAAGCGGAAAAATCTTAAACTTGAACTTTACATTAGTGATGAAGGAGTAAGACGTGGCAGAGCGGTTTCCCAAAGGATCGATATTATCGGTGATATCCTCGTCGATATCCTCTCCCAACTCCGGCTCAAAGCAGCCTAAGTCCGGCAAAGCAAGTCAGTCTGGCAACTCGGGCCGCCGCCGCCCTCCCCAACCGCAAAACGGCAATCCAGAAATTCGATCGCCCGAACCTGCAACTTTGCCACCGCAACAGGGCCGGGGCAGCAGAATTGGAGCCAATTCTCCCACATCTTCGGAAGAATTTACTACACAAGACTTTTTATCCGATCCTCGATCGGCAATTAACCCCAGAAAACCCAGAACCAGCAAAACTCCGCAGTCGAAGACTCGCCAACCACGCAAAAAAGGCCTCGCTGCTGTCGATATGTTCCAGTTTCCAGATCCGACTCTGGAGCGGGAAAATGTGAGTTCGATCGCCAGCAATCCCAACACCCAGATCCCAACAGCCACTCCCCCTACCACCCGTGGAAGTCGTCCCACTTCGCCCCCAGTTCGCATTCCAGACACGGTAATCCCCCCAGATGTCAAAAAACCCCCCGTGCCTAAACCGCGTCCGCAAGCGAGCCAGAAACCGGGCAAACGCTCTGCACCTCGGAGCGTGCCGCCGTTGGTGTATGCTACTCGCTTGCTGATTCTGGGAGTTGGGATAGCGGTAATTTGCGGTACGCTGCTGTCGGTGGTAAATGCTGTGAGTCGAGCATCGACTGTAGCGACAGAAGAACAAACCACCACAGGGCAGAACAACCCAGCCGATAGCGCATCTGCGGCACCAGCAGCCCCAGAAGTGCTGCAACTGAATCAAGAATTAGCGGCTTTGAAAACCAAAGTTCAAGTTTTAGCAACAGAAAATCCTAGTTTAACAGCCGGAATATTTCTAGTCGATTTAGATACTGGAAGCTACCTAAATTTTAATGGCGATACTGCTTTTGCTTCAGCTAGCACAATTAAAGTACCAATTTTAGTAGCTTTTTTCCAAGCAGTAGATGAGGGCAAAGTGCAGTTAGATCAGGTGCTGACGCTGAAGTCCGAACACATTGTCGGCGGTTCTGGGGATATGCAAGACGAGTCTCCGGGTAAGAAGTATTCGGCTTTGGAAGTTGCCCAAAAGATGATTGTTGTCAGTGACAATACGGCGACAAATATGATGATTGAGTTGTTGGGAGGTGCTGAGGTTTTGAATCAGCATTTTGCAAATTGGGGTTTGAGTACCACGGTTCTGCGTAATAATTTGCCAGATTTGGAGGGTACTAATACTACCAGTCCGAAGGATTTGATTAATATCATCGCCCAGATCGATCGGGGTAATTTGGTATCGGTGAAATCGCGCGATCGTATTTTGCAAATCATGCGACAAACTAGAAATGATTCTTTGCTGCCGAAAGGTTTAGGCGAAGGTTCAATTATTGCTCACAAAACCGGCAACATTGATACAATTCTTGCGGATGCCGGTATGGTGGATTTGCCGAACGGTAAGCGTTATTTGGTGGCGGTGATGGTGAAGCATTCGCCGGAAACAGAGAAGCCAGCTCAAACATTGATTCGGGAGATTTCTCGGATGAGTTACCGCTATTTGTACGGTGGGGAAACGCCAGCCGATTCAAAAGTTAAAATTAAAAATTGAAAATTCAACCGGGTTTTTTCCGGCTATTGTTGTAGACTTTATCAAACTATAAACCAGTTGGTATTATGAAACTAAACATTCGACTTGCTTGTCTAGTAGCGCTCTCAATTTTAGCTGTGGGAGTCTTCCCTACCTTGAGTAATGCTAATCCTGCTCCTGAATCTGAGACGGACGGCGTGAGACTGATCAACAATAATATCGAACTCAATCGGGCGAAAAACTTAGCCCGTCAAGCAGCAGAAAGGGCTAATGGGGGTTTAGGCAACTATCGAGCTGAAGCTTCTATGCACGGTATTTCTAGGGAATCGCCGTTTGTAGACAATGGCGATGGAACTTGGACTTTTACTTTTAAGGGTTCCAAGCCTGGTTCGTCTGTCTTTACTGTAGAAACGGTTGTTACGGTTTCTCAAGATGGAAGGGTGAGAGTCGATTACAACGGGCAAATTCGCGAGTTATCTCCATTGTGAATAACTGTGGAAATATCGGGCTATGCAGTTTCAATCCTCGATCGGGATTTAAGCTAACGGCATTTTTTCCCTTTGTTACAATCAAGGGAATTCCCCTCCTCACATCAGCACTAATGCAAATTATCCTAGAAGTTCCCGATATCCTCGGCGAAAAACTGCAACAATTGGGCGATCGTCTCCCGGAAGCCCTGGATCGCGCACTTCGGGAACTCGCCCCCGCAGAAACCATTCCCTACCAAGACGATCGCCAAATAGTGGAACTGCTAGCCAGTCAACCCAGCCCAGAAGAAATCCTCGCAATCCGCCCCACACCTGCGTTGCAAGCCCGCATGAGCGAACTGCTCGATCGCAATAAATCCGGCACTATTTCGGCCAGAGAGGAAGTCGAACTCGATCGCTATTTGCTGTTAGAACATTGGGTGCGTTTAGCCAAAGCTCACGCCTACAAACGCTTACAGACAGAAGCATGAGTTATGTACCAGCCACTGTGCGTCGCGTCGTCACCCAACGCGCCGGAGACCAATGCGAGTATTGTCGATTTCCCCAAACGGCTTCACTCTTTGCCTTTGAAATGGAACACATCATTGCTGAAAAACATGATGGGGTCACCGTCGTGGAAAACCTAGCGTTATCCTGTCCTTGCTGCAACCGTTTCAAAGGAACTGACCTAGGTTCTATCGACCCTGAGACTGGACAGCTAACTCCCTTTTTTAATCCCCGTCTCCAGGAATGGTCAGACCATTTTCGGCTAGAAGGAGGAGCAATCGTCCCACGGACACCAGAAGGGCGCGTAACCGCTAAAATTCTGCAATTTAACCTCCTAGAACGCATCCTCGAACGCGAGCAACTTATCAGTATTGGGGAATATCCAGCACCCAGCCCACAAACCACATAAACAGTAGGTGATTATAAAATCAACCCAACGATGCAGATTGTAGCAATAATTTAGATAAGTGGTATTACAAAACAAATGAATAATTTTAATTGTGAAAAAACCGTCTAACTGGAATAGTCTTATAGACTCATTGGGTGATTGTAATTCCCCGTATGCTTATATAGTAGCTTATTATCTTTCAAGATTTGATAGAGATGCTTATCAGAAATTGGGATTTGGTAATATGACTGATACCCATGAAAAAATAGGCTCTCTACTTGGAATTTCCGCTAATACAATCAAAAATTTGAGAGATGCCTTTGATCCTTATCATGAAAATAGGCGTAAAGGCTGGTGGCAGAGAGAGTTATGGCGTTGTGAGAAAGAAATTTATGAAGGATTTCAAGAATATTCTGAAGAAGAACTCTATGTTTTAGTTTGCAAAATTTTAACCACACCCAAGCTTGATTTTGAACAGCTTTTCGATTCTTTTAGTGTCTCAGATGATACGCTAATATTTCCTGATGAAGTCGGAGAAGTAGAGGAAACTCAAACTTTTAAAGAAGGTTCTATTCGTCAAATACAAGTTAATGCTTATGAACGAAATAATCCAGCTCGCAAAAAATGTATTGAATATTATGGGCTAAATTGTTATGTTTGCAAGTTTAACTTTGAAAAAGTTTTTGGAGAAATAGGTAAAGGTTTTATTCATGTTCACCATATAATACCTTTAGCTGAAATTAATCAAGAATATGAAGTTAATCCTATTCAAGATTTACGTCCACTATGTCCTAACTGTCATGCAATGATTCATAGGAAATATCCTCCATTTACTATTGAAGAAATTAAAGATTTACTTAGTAAAAACTGACTTCGTAGATAGATGTCCAAGATATTTTATGATACCATTTAGGCTCAAACCCTTGCCGCACCAGGCATACAGCCGAAAGATTTGACAATTCCCGCATCCAGGATAACCGCCACGTGATTCATCCGTCCAGAAATAAAAAACCTGTATCCGATCAACCAGCCCCCGAATTTATCCGTGGGGTCAATGCTTCAATCTAAAATCTAAAATCTAAAATCTAAAATCGATTGACCCCTCAAAAAAACACCTACCGATTCACGGAAATTCCAGGAACCGGAAAGCGATTAAACACTCGCGACTGCTAACTGTTCTGCCGCCTCTTTCTCGTTCATCTCGTCGAGTTTTTGCCAAACTTGCTGCATCAATTCATCCAATCCAAGTCTACTAACGGCGGAAATCAACAAAACAGGAGCGCCGCTAATTTCTTTAAGTCGGCTGATTAAATTACCGATTTCTTCGCTTTCGAGGTCGATCGCATCTACCTTATTAAAAGCCAAAATCTGCGGTCGATCGGCTAAACCACGCCTGTAAGCCTTCAATTCTTCCTGAATTGTGACATAATTGGCGATCGGATCTTCATCGGTAATATCGATCAAATGCAGCAACAACCGAGTCCGTTCGATGTGCCGCAAAAACTCGTAACCCAAACCAGCACCTTCGTGAGCCCCTTCAATTAATCCCGGAATATCAGCAAAAACAGTACCGTCGCCGCTGGGTTTTCTGACTACGCCCAAATTCGGGACTAAAGTTGTAAACGGATAATCTGCTATCTTGGGGCGGGCCGCAGATAAAGCTGAAATTAAGGTGGATTTGCCAGCATTGGGCATCCCCAGAATTCCCACTTCAGCTAATAGCTTCAATTCCAAACGCAAAAATTTGTGTTCTCCTTCTTTTCCCGGCATCGCATAATCTGGAGCACGGTTAGAATTGGTCAGAAAACACTTGTTTCCCAAACCGCCTTTGCCACCTTTGGCTACGCAAAAAGTCTGTCCGGGCGTTACTAAATCTGCTAAGATTGCCTGAGTTTCCGCGTCGTAAACTACTGTACCGCAGGGAACTTCGATCGTGCGATCGTCCCCACCTGCACCAGTCATATTTTTCGGCGCGCCCCGCTTCCCGTCATCGGCTTTAAAAATCCGGTTGTACTGAAAATCTAGCAGCGTTTGCAGGCTTTCCACCGCCACCATATACACGGAACCGCCTTTGCCGCCTGTCCCGCCACTGGGCCCGCCCGCCGGTACATACTTTTCTCTGCGAAAAGCTACCATACCGTCGCCACCTTTGCCGGCTGCGACTTGAATATCTGCTCGATCGATAAATTGCATAATTTAGTCAGTTGTCAGTTGTCAGTTGTCAGTTGTCATATCATGTCCAATCGAGCGATTAAGAGGGCGGGTTTTTGAGATTGTCAATTATTGGCAAATATTTTTCGTGAACCCGCCCCTACCTTATTAGGGGTAATCGACCGGACATGATATCACTTGTCATTGGTCAATTGTCAATTGTTAGTTGTGATTAGTCATTAGTTATTATACCAGATGCAAGTACAATATTCCCCTTTTCCTATAGTCCGCGTCGGCGGACGACAGCCAAGTTTAGTCGCGATTTACAGTTGCCGGAAAATTATAATTTTACCAATTTTTAAAAGTAGTTCAGAACCAGAGATTGTACGTGAGCATTTGTAGGGAAACGGCAATGCCGTGTCCGGCTCCTAAATTGGCGATTTTTAATAATTTGTATAAGCTTGAGGATTGTACCAAAACTGGGGTTGAATTAGTATTATCAAAGCAGATTTGATATTAGCAGGACTCACGCACAAAAACTGCATAAACCCGGTTTTTCTACTGGGGCGGATGGGTGTAATGATGTTTTTTCGTAGAAAAACCAGGTTTTTGCGTTCAGGACTAATTAGTAGTCATTGGTTAATAGTTACAGTCATTAATCCAAGATTTTACCAGAATGGCTAATGGCTAATGACTAATGACTACTAACAATAGGACGATACATCTTCCTTACATTCATCTGCCAAATAGCAGAGAGCTCGAAAGCGCATCCCGACTAACTGTTCGTAAAGCGGGTTAATCTGGCACATCGCCGGAATGTGGACGATTTTGCGACCAAATAACACGACATCTCGCTCAAACGGACACTGGGGCGGAATAATTTTACAGACAAAGTGTGCCACTTTGGGGTCGTGAATTTCCCAGCCGTCAAGCCAGTCTTTGACGGGTTGCAGGACATCTTTGTGGTGAGGTTTAGGTAGCCGAGATGAAAGGGGTGTTCCGGCGACGGGGGCGACATTGGCATCAAAGACTATTTGGCTGCTGGGCCCCTGCGGATCATCGCACTTGCTGTCTTCGATGGTGTGTCGCAGAGCTTCCAGCGCCTCTACATTGTGCCCCAAAGCTGTGCAAAACTTAGAGATTACCTCGTCTTCGCTGAGCGAGTAGGTACCGTCTGCCAAAGCTACCATGACTGCTGTCCTCAAAAAATCCTCGCCTTTGGCGGTGTCTTTCCCTAACACAGCGGCTAATTCCTCTGGGGCAATAGGTTCAAAACCCTCCTCAAAAGATACCGGGTGTAGTTCATCCTGAGTTAGATTTGCAATCATTTTTTGCTCGTCTTCGTCAAAGTTGCCGTCTGCCCAAGCAATTGTCAGCAATCCCCGCAGCCAAGCAGTAATCTCTTCATTGGTGCAGGAAGATTTAGCGTTACTCATTAGCATTTCCACTTGGATGTACCAGTCAATTTGTTCGTTTACAGCGGACTCAATATTCCCCTCCCAATAATTTTTACTGGTTTTGTGGTCGATCGACGATCTATTTGTGGAAGGTTTGTGGCCGAAGATTGCTCCAAACGCTTGTAGTGGATGTGTTAAAAGCATATTTGTTTCTGTGCAGCATCTCTGACTAGCGAGCTAATCTTTTGGCTAATCCTATTCCCTAAAAAGTCATCTATCGGGAGGAATAGGTTGGTTGAATTCATCTTAACTTTAGTTGCACCCATTGAGATGGGGATCGACTTTTATTCCAGCCGGATTGCCATTAGCAACCCAATTTTTCGCCAAAAATAAAAGGTTGGCAAGCGCGGGATCTAATCAGACACTGGGTTTCTTACCCAGGGGCGATCGAACTTCGCTCTCTTTACATTTTAATATATATTTTTGTGAATTTTTCTGTACTGGCAGCACAATATTAACAGCGAGCAGGGTTTAAGCTGTTGAAATAAAAATATATGAGAAAAAATTGACCGCCGAGCAAAGCTTTTGATTGCTGTGTCCGTCTATAAATGACCGATTTTTTTTAACTTCGGCGGCACAAAATCCAGCGCAATTCCATTGGCGGGCGTGCGTTTGCCATCGGGAAGACATCTCGACCCGTGGCCCAACTGGGAAACCAGGGCGTCGGGGGCCAGGCTGCTTCCGGCAGGTGGTGGCGTTCATATTCAAACACCAATTCGTCGGATATTTGGACTAAGGGCAACCCTTCCATTGCAGTGGCGAGTTCTTGGGGCGTAAATAAAGTAGACCAGGAGAGTTGGGCAACTTGTCGCACGAGGGCATCAGGCTGGTAGTCACCGACGGTTAAAAACGTGCTGAACAGCAACAGACCTCCAGGAGACAGGGAATCGCACATTTTAGCGAGGAAAAGCCGTACTTGATCGCTGTCTCGAAAATGTGAGATGACTTCGGCGGCAACTGCCAACTGGTAGCGGGCCGGTTTCATCCGCATTAAGGGGTCGAGCACATCGCCTTCAGTCACTGTCACGGGAAGGTTTTCGGCTGTTACTGCTGCTTTCAATTGTTCTGCAAAAGCTGGGGCTAGTTCGATCGCATCTACAGAATAGCCCAATCTCGCCAGGGGCAAGGTATTGCGGCCGGTACCAGCCCCCACGTCCAAAATCCGCACTCGATCGGGCGTGCCCAATTTAGCAGCCGTTGCCATCAATTTTGCATCTGGATGAGAACCGAAAAGCGGAGGTTCTCTGGTGTCTACCCAGCTTTTGTACTGTTCTCCAACACTTGAGGTAGTAACAATCACTTTGCAGGCTAAACCGGTTTGCGGCGGCTGCACTGATTCGTATTGCAGGATCAGCATCGATGCTGTGGAGGTGCGGTAGCCTTGTTCTAACTTGGTGGCTAAAAGCTTGCTGAGTTCGTCTCTGCGGTCTTCGGGCAGGGGTCTGTCGAGAGTGCTAAATAGCTTTTCTATCGACTTGAGATAGTGGCTTAGCATTCCCGGTACGCAGGGGAAAATTAATTCTCCGCGAGCGTTTATGCGAGTATTAATTTTGTATAGGATAGCTTGCTGGAGAATGTCGGGATTTACTACCAGCGGTAGCTGTTCGGTCTGGTTGATTGTACTTTCGGCGCCCATAAATTCCGCGAAGAGGTGATTAGCTGTTAGTTGTTAGCTGTTAGTTGTTAGCTGTTAGTTATTAGTTATTTGTTATAACTCACATTTTGCACCCTTTTCAATAACAGGCAAGATGCCTGTTCCACAAAGAGTAGATTTTCTTCTTGTGGAACGGGCATCTTGCCCGTTCATAAAGCTTATTGACAATGGTACATTTCAGTTATAACTCACATCTTGCACCCTTTTCAATAACAGGCAAGATGCCTGTTCCACAAAGAGTAGATTTTCTTCTTGTGGAACGGGCATCTTGC
>NZ_JAUBVD010000040.1:35193-46448 GCF_036705675.1 Microcoleus sp. AT8-A3 | reverse complement strand
CCGTTCATAAAGCTTATTGACAATGGTACATTTCAGTTATAACTCACATTTTGCACCCTTTTCAATAACAGGCAAGATGCCTGTTCCACAAAGAGGGAATTTTCTTGTGGAACGGGCATCTTGCCCGTTCATAAAAATCTATAAGCAGCGCGTCAAACCACTTTTCGCTTAAGTATTAATTATCAAAACAACGCCGATTTTAGAGCTTTATTTTCAATAAATCTCGAATCGACCAAGCCCACAACCAGAGTAGGTATGAAAATCGGATTTAATATCAATATAAGCTGTAGCGAATTCAAATTTTATGTTTCACGGCGAGGTGGAAAAAGCGTCAAATCCTCTCGCCTTCTCCCCTCTCTCCTTCCCCTCGTTAGCCATAACAGGCAATGTATATGGGTAGCAACTAAAAGCGGGGCTTAGTTGCTGCCGGTAAAAGTCACTAGGGGGAACTTTGACTGAGCTTCAGTCATCGGGCGCCGTCTGCCTTCCTCTTGCCAGTAGTTGATTACTTCTGTGGCTTGGTTGAGGATTTCGACGCGATCGTTATCAGCAATCCAGTGTTTGGCTTCGAGTTCGTTTTTGAGGTCTTCCCACGCATCTTTGCGTGGCCAGAAAAAGTAGGATGTCAGCGGGCTAGTTCCTTTGCCGACAACTTGGTCAACGGCGAGGGCAACATTCTCTTCTAGCCAGAGAACTTTTAAGATGAACTTGGACAAGCAAACCTCCAGGGTTCCGATCGAACTTGTTAAAAATTTCTACAATCGCTAAGCGTAGCACACTCTGTTCGATAATTGGTCATCGGCCATAAAAAGTTTTGTGGCGCGACTGCTTTTAGCGCCACTCAGGGGCTGGAAACCGATAAAATTTGGGTTCTCACCCGCCCTAGGTACAAGGATGGTTAAATTGTGAACAGAGTTATTGTAGTTTTTGACATTGATGGTGTGGTGCGGGATGTGTCGGGTTCCTATCGGCGGGCGATCGCGGATGCGGTGGAACATTTCACGGCGGGTGCTTTTCGCCCGAATTCTCTCGATATCGACTCTCTGAAGTCTGAGGGAGTGTGGAATAATGACTGGCAGGCGTCTTTCGAGTTAGTTTGCCGTTATTTTGAGGGAATTGGGCGATCGAGAAACCAACTCGCTCTCAACTATGACGAATTAGTGGCTTTTTTCCAAAGTCGCTATCGCGGGCCCGATGAGAAAAATTGGACTGGTTACATTTGCGACGAACCGCTGCTGTTAAGTCCGGCTTACCTGGAAAGTTTAACGGTTGGGGGCATTGTTTGGGGCTTTTTTAGCGGGGCGATGCGGGATGAAGCTGCTTATGTTTTGTCAGGGAAACTGAGTTTAAATTCCCCGGTGTTGGTGGCGATGGAAGATGCACCGGGAAAACCCGATCCGGCTGGACTTTTCGCGGCAATTGAACAGTTGGAAACTCTGCATGGTTTAGCAAAAAATTTGCCCGTGATTTACGCGGGAGATACTGTTGCGGATATTTACACGGTTGTGAAGGCGCGGGAAGTGCAACCAAATCGGGTTTGGCTGGGGGCTGGAATTTTGCCACCTCATGTTTTGGATGATGCTGTGCGCTGCGAGGCTTATGCTGCTGGGCTGGAAAATGCGGGTGCAGCAGCGGTTTTCAGGAATGTCGAGGAGTTGACGGCTGCGCGGATTTGGGAATTAGTTCAGTAGGCCAGTCAGTCTGTAGGCTACGCATTCCGCACCTTATTTTTTTGATAAACAATGTCTGTAGGGTGCAGCGAACCGGATATTATTGACAAACAAAGGTAATTTTGTTAAATAATTTTGCACCTTATCCTATTGACAAGTAAATGTAGTTTTGTTACATTTGTTTGTCAATTTTTGCATCTTTGAGTTGACAATATCTGCGGCGGCGGCTTAGTACAGAGTAGAGGTTAAGCTCTAGGAGAGTGCCACTATGTTAGTTTCGCGATCGACTGATAAACAACCTACGCTGGAAGAAACTCGGCAACTAGAAAAGCT
The DNA here is from genome assembly GCF_036705675.1 of Microcoleus sp. AT8-A3. NCBI lineage: Bacteria > Bacillati > Cyanobacteriota > Cyanophyceae > Oscillatoriales > Microcoleaceae > Microcoleus > Microcoleus sp. AT8-A3. The sequence continues at coordinate 44,445 of NZ_JAUBVD010000040.1, read as the reverse complement.
CCAAGCCCAAATCGAGCGAGCTGTTGCTAACGGCAAGATATCTAAGCAAGAAATGGAAGACATCAGAAGAGCGATTTGTGCTGACGGAAAAGTTACTGTTGAAGAACTGGAACTGTACAGAATATTGGTGACAGATAGGATTGTTGCTGGAGAAGTAGAATACGATTTTTGAGAAGAGAATTCAACGGAGGGAACGGATTTTAGGGATGAATATTGAGGAAATAAGAAACCAGGAAGAAGAGTTTTAATGGTTCTTCAATAGTTTATTTACTGCTCTAAGCTGTGGAGCATTTAAACCAGTAACGAGGCTAGTAGGGTGCGTCAGCTAGAACCCTTACGCTGAAACGGAAAACCTTAGATGCTGACGCACCTTACGCAAGCCCTTTAAATGCCGAACAGCTTAGCAATCCTAAATGATTATACTCGTTACCAGGAAGAGCCTGGTAACGCAGACCCGGAGGAAGAGCCTCCCTAGTCTGGGCCGAGGCAGAGCCTCGCTTACATCGGTTCCCAGGCAGAGCTTGGGAACCAGTTAAATGGTTCTTCAAGAGTTTATTTACTGCTAGCTTAGGATGAAATTTGGCAATTTTTTGGAGCATCCCTTTTAGGAATTATACGCCACAATTATGGGATGCTCACAATTTTTCATTGGCGTTTTGAGATTATTTCAAGTGCAAGAATTTGTCTAATGCACTGACTGCAAGTGGTGGCCAGCGGCGGGTATTGGCAACCCAATCGAGGTCTTTGTAGCGGGAGTCGAGGCCGATGGCTGCTACCCAATTGCTCTCAGCTTCGCCGCGATTTCCAGCTTCCCAAAGACAGGCGCTGAGGGCGGCTCTCATGTCGGCAAATTGGGGGTATCTGCGGACGATGTTTTTCATGTTGCGAATTGCTTCTTTGGTTTGCCCGTTTTGATAAAGTGCCAGGGCGTGGTTGGCGCGGGCAAAGGCGTATTCGGGGGCTAGTTCAAAGGCTTTGCTGTAGTCGGCAATTGCTTGTTCCCATTGTCCTAAACCTGCTTCGGCGTTGCCTCGGTTGTTATAGGCGGCTGGATCTTGGGAGTCTAATTCTAGTACATGATTGTAGTCGGCGATCGCCTCTTCCCAGCGTCCTAAACCCTCTAAGGCGGTGCCGCGGTTTAGGTAGGGATCGGGGGCGTCGGGTGCTAGTTCGATCGCTCTTTCGTAGTCGGTAATAGCGGCTTGTAGTTTGTTTTGGCTGACTCTAGAATTGCCTCGGTTGCTCCAAGCTGCCGCTTGTGAGGGAAATTTTTCAATGATTTGAGTCCAAAAAGTTTCAGCGGCGGGAAATTTGCCTTCATTTGTAGCTTCAAAAGCTTTTTGAACGAGTTCTCCCAATTCCTGTTGGGGATCGGCGATATCTGTTGGTTGTACTTGTGCGGCAACGGGGGCGATATTTCCCAACCATACTAATCCGGTTACAATTAATACTGTAAAAAATGTGAAAACTGAGCGAATCATCGTTGTTGGTCGTTTAAACTTTACTAAACATATTATTAACCGAATTGGCGGGCGTTGGTTAGAAGATGTTTGAAAAGTCTGGGCGACTTAAGTCGCAGCTACAGGGACAAAACCTGCCTCCGCAGGTTCTGGATTTTGTTTCGTCGGGATAGGCGGACTTTGGTTGGGTAGTTGCGGGTTTAACTGATATCATGTCCGATCGATTGACCATAATATCCCGGCCGGCGCGGGTTTTTGAGATTGTCAATTATTGGCAGATATTGGCAGGTTTACCCGCCCCTTGCAAGCTCCAAGTAGCGCCTGAGCAGTCCATCAAAATTGATGCAACCCTTCAGGCGTTCGCGAGCTGACGGGGTGACAACCTCGTCAAAATCCCTACCTGTTGCGGATTTCGGCAAGTTGCGGTAAAAAAGATGAGGTAATTTTTGTCAACAAGCCCCATCTGTTAAATATGTTTCCTCAATTTTACCACATCCACCTGCAACACCAACTAAAAACGGACGTATACGTGACGCTTAAAATCTTGGTATATCTTTGGCAATGCCACAAACAAGTTAGTATTGAGTTGCTGGCTTCTTTGATGCCTTATCCCATTTTATTTGAGAGTCGTCCTTGCAGCATACAAAGATTTATTAAATTATCTTTCCTCGATATTAAAAACCTCTGGTTCCCTATTGTTCGATAATTTATAAAAACAAAATTTTCTCGCTCCCAGAGCCTTAAACTTACTGCTGTGATTTGGGTAGGAGTGATATTGCAGTTACTTCTGAGGGAGATACATTTAGCGGTAAATAAATTACCAAAGTTAGGAATCATTATGCCAAGTTGAGAGCAAATATCCAGCGAAAAGCCAGGAAAGGCTCGCGTTGCACTCGGCGTAGATGTCGAGAATTGTTGAAACGGTTGTCGGGCAAGGAAAAGCGCTTTCAGACTTTGGTAAATCACACTATCAGTCACCGTATCGTAACCAAGGCTAAGAACAAAAATCAAGTTGTCGCTTTGGAAGATTTGACGGGAATTAGGGAGCGCACAAATCAGCAGCCACGCTCGAAACAAGTGCGGAGACGATTCAATAACTGGGCATTCTTTCAGTTGCGCCAATTCCTAATCTACAAAGCTATAAAGCATAGCGTAAAGATTTTGTTTGGGGAGCCTAGCTAGATATACTAGCAAAATGTGCCACAAGTGCAATCATATTCACCCTGGACGGGGCGAATCTTATAGAATTGGTAAAAAGTTCGCTTGTGACCATTGTGGCTGGAAAGGTGATGCCGACTTAAACGGCAGTAAGAATATTGCTGCTATTGGGGCTTTCGTAAATAAGCCCTTATGTTCGAGATTGTTTTGCAATGTGCAAGATTATTTCAGGGCGATTGAAAGCCCACACTGTGCCTGTACTCAGGGAGCGTGCTGGGTAATTTACCAGGCCCTGCTACAATCCACTTAGTCTCCCTTTAATTTTTGCCATAGACTTCCATGAGTGAAACCGTCCTAGAAGTTCGCAACCTGCGGGTTCAATTTCAATCTGCGGACGCAGGCGATGCGTCTGCAACCGTCAAAGCGGTTGACGGCATTTCGTTTGAGGTCAAGCGAGGGCAAACTCTGGGCATCGTGGGAGAGTCGGGCTCGGGAAAATCGGTAACATCCCTGGCTGTTATGGGTTTGCTGTCGAGTTCGTCAACGAAAATCGAGGGCGAAATTTGGTTTTCTCCGACAAAAGACGGCGCTAGCAATGGGCCCCTTAATCTACTGGAAATGCCGGACAGGGAAAAACAAACATACCGGGGCAGTCAGATTGCGACGATTTTTCAAGAGCCGATGAGTTCGCTAAATCCGGTTTATACGATCGGATTCCAACTCACAGAAGCCATTTGTTTGCACCAACAGGTGTCGCAGACAGAAGCGCGACGCCAAGCTGCTTCTTTGCTGCAAGAAGTGAAGCTGCTACCGGGCGACGATGAGCTCAGGCAGCGGTGTTTGGCTTTGCGGCAAGAAGCGGTTCGGGAGGACGATCGCGATTTGATGCAGCTCGTCAACGGCCAAAAACAAGCTATGCTCGATCGCTATCCCCACGAACTATCAGGCGGTCAAATCCAGCGCGTGATGATTGCAATGGCCATTTCTTGCAATCCAACTTTATTAATTGCTGATGAACCTACCACGGCTTTGGACGTAACCGTGCAGGCAACAATCTTAGCTTTGCTGCGGGAGTTGCGGGACTCTAGAGGCATGGCAATGATTTTTATTACCCACGATTTGGGCGTCATTGCTGAAATTGGCGATACGGTGGCGGTGATGTACCGAGGCAAGATTGTTGAGTGCGGTGCGATCGAACAAATTTTCACCAATCCCCAACATCCTTACACAAAAGGTTTATTAGCTTGCCGCCCAACTCTCGATCGGCAAAGGCGCCGTTTGCCGACAGTTTCCGATTTTATGGATGTCACCACAAATGCTAGCGGCGAATTAGTAATTGTCGAGAAAAATGCCGATTTAGACGGCGACAACAGTGGGGGAAATCCCGCTTTTGCAACCGGAAAACCGCCTAGGCTGCCGCATATTTCCGGCCCTTTGCTAGCTGTTGATAACTTGCGAGTCGGTTTTCCGGTGCAGGGAATGTTTGGCGAAACTAAACGCTTGTTTATGGCGGTAAACGATATTTCTTTTGAGGTTTACCCCGGCGAGACTTTGGGTTTGGTGGGCGAGTCTGGCTGCGGCAAATCTACTTTGGCGAGGGCTTTGCTGCAATTAATTCCGATCACCAGCGGTAAAGTGTTTTTTGAAGGTCAAGAAATTACGCCTCCTGCCAGAAGTAGTTCGGCATCGCAGTGGATGGCTAATTACCGGATGAAAAAAGAGTACGATCGCAAATTGCGGTGGCTGCGGCGCGATCTGCAAATTATTTTTCAAGATCCTTTTAGTTCTCTCGATCCGCGTCTAAGTGTTGGGGATGCGGTGATGGAACCGATGGTGATTCACCGCTTTGGTAAGAACCAGAAAGAACAGCGCGATCGCGCGGCTTATTTGTTGGATAGAGTGGGTTTAAATCCCGATTTTATGCGGCGCTACCCTCACGAGTTTTCGGGTGGACAGAGACAGCGAATTTGTATTGCTAGAGCTTTGGCTTTGAATCCTAAGTTTATTATTTGCGATGAGTCGGTTTCGGCATTAGATGTGTCGGTGCAGGCGCAAGTTTTAAATTTGCTGAAGGAGTTGCAAACAGAGTTTGGACTGACTTATATTTTTATTTCTCACGATTTGAGCGTGGTCAAGTTTATGAGCGATCGCGCGATCGTGATGAACAAAGGTAAAATCGAAGAAATTGGCACTGCTGAGCGCATTTACCGCCAACCGCAGCAAGCTTACACGCGACAACTCATAGCTTCTATTCCAGCGGGGAATTTGGAGCGAATTCGGCAACAGCAACTAGGTCGCCAAGCTGCTTGGCCCCCATCGCCTGCGGATGAATCAGAACAAAATTGATATCTAGTGTTTTAAACTCGTATCAATTACCAATTGCCCGTTACCAATTACTAATTAGCCATTGCGCGCGAACATCTCGTGCAAGGAAAAACTGCTAGGAAGATTTTTTTTTTCACAAATCAGAAGTTTATATTTATTTTAAATTCATAATTTATGCTCACATTCAACCTGTTTGAAGTTGACTAATATTCCGGGCTGTTTAACCCACAGCCAGGGCGCTAAACGCAGTATTTTTCTACATCAAACCAAGTTATTTCTACAGGCCAAAAGTGCGGTATAACAGGCTACGATAAGGCGGTAAGCAGATTCAGGCGCAGCCTAGATAATTAGGGTTTGCGTCTAGGACTAGGTAAATTAGGCCAAATGTCCAATGACTAACAACAATATATCGCGTAGTATTATAAGTAAACTCTCTCTCTGAGTCGCAAAAATTAGCAAATGCGTACCCCAGCTAAAAAGAGATTGGTGGCTACTTCCGTAAATATACTTAATTATCTCCTCGTTTTGGGTACATTTACCCAATTATTCAATATTAGAGCTCGCAAAGTAGGAAATATTTATAATATTTAAACATCTTTATTGTAATTTTTAAATCAGCACAACTCAAAGTAACTATAGAGTAAAAGAATGAAACATTCAGTTCAAGTAGGAGAATCCAAAAGCACTAAATTGGTGAAATTCCTGCAATTGTTGTGGACAAAAATTATGGCTGCAGTCACCACAATACAAAAAGCAGAATCTAGAAAGCATTCTGAAAAAAAAATCAGCGTAGCGACGATCGCCCCTGGGAGTTTATTCTCAATTTTGATAATTGTACTGCTGGTGTTAAACGGGTGGCTCGTAGCTGGCAGTGGCGATAATTTCTACCATCGCCAACTCGCCCTGGGATTTTTGGCAATAGCAAATATTGTCTTTTTGGCGGTATGGGCGGGATCAAAAGCTTCTGCTGTCGCAGCCCAAAACGATCGCCCATCCAGCGAACCCAACGGGGGCGATCGCTTTTTTAGCCTCTCGCTAGATATGCTGTGCGTCATTAGTTTTGACGGTTATATAACACTCATCAACCCAGCAGCAGAAAAAATCCTCGGCTATTCCCCAGGAGAAATGATTGGCAAACTCTTCATTGAATTCGTGCATCCAGACGATCGCGAAACTGCTTTAAAAGAAGCTGAAAGTGTTGCTACGGGGAATAATACCGTTGGGTTTGAAAATCGCTGGCGCTGTCGCAACGGTTCTTACAAGTGGATAGCCTGGACTGCTACGGGTTTCTGCGAGGAAGAATTGATCTATGGTGTCGGGCGCGACATTACCGCTCAAGAACAAGCAGAAGCAGCGCTGCAAGAAAGCCAGCGTTTTCTCGAACAAATTGCCAATGCTACTCCGAATATTCTCTATGTCTACGACGAGATCGAGCAGCGAAATGTGTACAACAACCGCGAAATCAATGTCGCGCTGGGCTATACCGTCGAAGAAGTTCAAAAAATGGGCAGCAGTCTGTTGCCTACCATTATCCACTCTGATGATTTAGCTAAATTTCCAGAATATTTGCAGCAATTGGAAACTGCTCCCGACGGCGAAGTTGGTGAGTACGAATACCGGGTGCGCGACAAAAATGGCTGTTGGCGCTGGCTAGTCAGCCGGGAAATTGTATTTAGCAGAACAGAGGAGGGAAAAATTAAGCAGCGTCTCGGTTCTGCTACGGACATTACAGAGCGAAAAATAGCAGAACAAGCTTTAGCAGAACAATTGAAACTTTCTTTATTCACAGCAGATGTGGGAATTGTTCTAACTCAAAACCAGGGTTTGCGTAGAACTTTGCAATATTGCGCCGATGCAGTTGTGCGCCATTTGGATGTTGCCTTTGCTCGGATTTGGACGTTGAATGAAGACGGAAATGTATTGCAACTGCAAGCAAGCGCGGGGATATATACTCATATTGACGGCGCTCACAGCCGCATTGCTGTCGGGGAGTTCAAGATTGGTTTAATCGCCCTGGAGCGACAACCTCACATCACTAATTCTGTGAAAGAAGATCCCCGAATCCAGGACAAAAAATGGGCGGCGCGTGAAGGAATGGTGGCTTTTGCTGGATATCCCCTAATTGTTGACAATCAGTTGCTGGGAGTAATCGCGATGTTTGCTCGCCAGGAGTTGAACGAATCAACGCTGATTGCTTTGGCGTCAAGTGCCGATACGATCGCCCTGGGAATTAAGCGCAAACAAACAGAAGAAGCTCTCGCCAGACAACAGCAAACTTTGAGGGCAATTATTGACAACGCTCCGATCTGGGTATGGCTGACAAATGCTAGCGGACGGATGTTATTAATTAACAAAACTTTCTGCGAAGATGTGGCTATACCTGAATCAAGATTTTTAGCAGCATCTCACTATTCCGAAGTTATGGGATTAGAAGCATCTGCTAACTGCATGGCATCTGACGCGCAAGCGTGGAGCCAAGATATTCCCTGTTATGCTGAAGAAGTGATGCAGCTTGCTGATGGTAAAGAACATTATTTGGAGACAATTAAAACTAAGGTCAAAGATGATTTTGGAAACACGATCGGCTTAATCGGCTTGGGTTTGGACGTTACAAAACAAAAAGAATCTCAAAGACAGTTGCAAAAGTCGGAAGCGAGATTCCGCAAATTAGCGGAGCAGGAAGCGCTGCTGAACCAGCTAGCTAGCAATATCCGCGAATCTCTAGATTTAGATACTATTTTAGCAACAACTGTGCAGCAGATTCGCGACTTGCTGCAAGTCGATCGCTGTGTGTTTATCTGGTATTTGCCCGACGCTTCGCCACCAGCTTGGGATGTCGTCCACGAAGCTAAAAATGATGACTTGGTCTCGCTTTTGGGTTATTTTCCTGCTGACATAACGGGTATGCTGCCGCGAAAAATCGCTAATTTGGAAGTTTATCAAATAGATGATGTTGCAACTGTCAGCGATCCCGTAGAACAAAAATTCTTTTTGGAGGTTGGTTGCAAGTCTGTCTTGGATTTGCCGATTAAAAGTGCGGGGGGTCTAACTGGTGTTGTTGGCTGCATTTCTTGCAGGGAGGTTCGCCAGTGGACAAAAGAGGAAGTGGAGTTAATGGAGGCAATTGGCGATCAACTAGCGATCGCGATCAGTCAATCTAAACTTTACACTCAAAGCCTCGATTCAGCCCGGATAGCGCAAGAACAAGCAGCCAAACTAGAAGTAACTCTGTGCGAACTTAAGCTTGCTCAAACCCAGCTCATTCAAGCAGAAAAAATGTCAAGTCTCGGTCAGATGGTAGCAGGAATCGCCCACGAAATCAATAACCCTGTCAGCTTTATTTTCGGCAATCTTACCTACACAGAAGAATACGCCAGAAACCTGATGAAACTGGTAGAAATGTATCGAGATGAATACCCGGAACCTTCTCCAGCGATTCAGGAGCAAATAGAAGTTTTAGAGCTGGATTTTGTGCTAGACGACTTGCCCAAAATGCTGTCTTCTATGCAGGTGGGAGCCACTCGTATTCGGGATATAGTGCGGAGTTTGCGAAATTTCTCTCGCCTCGATGAATCTGACATGAAAAAGGTTAACATTCACGAAGGAATCGACAGCACATTGATGATTTTAGAACACCGTCTGAAAGTTCATCCCAATAGCGTAGCGGGTACGGAGTACGATCGCCCAGCAATTCAAATCGTTAAAGAATACGGAAAATTGCCACGGGTGGAGTGCTACGCCGGACTATTGAATCAGGTGTTTATGAATATTATTGCTAACGCTATTGACGTGTTACAAGAACCGCTCGAAAATCCGGGAATTATTCGCATTCGTACAGAGGTAGAAGGTACTCTCGCTGTGATTAGAATTTCTGATAACGGTGCAGGTATGACAGATCAAGTCAAGCAGCGGATATTTGACCCGTTCTATACTACAAAACGGGTCGGTTCGGGAACGGGGATGGGTTTAGCGATTTCCCATTCAATTATTGTCGAAAAACATAAAGGTGAAATCAAGTGTTTCTCGGTGGTGGGGAAAGGCACTGAATTTATAATCGAAATTCCGATTAAAAGGACAGAAAATTAAATTGGTTTGTAGGCAAAAATACTAAGGTGCGTCAGTTTGAAAAACCAGATTTTTTTGTACTAACCTTAAGACTGACTCACCCTACAAACGCCAACATATAAAACTTATTTTACCAGAAATTTGTCTGGTTAACAATATGAACGAGACAACTAAAATTGATATGATATTAAAAATCTAAAATCTAAAATCTAAAATCTAAAATCTCAAGACGCACTCTACAGGC
>NZ_JAUBVD010000040.1:0-35093 GCF_036705675.1 Microcoleus sp. AT8-A3 | reverse complement strand
TGCTGCGTATTGCCCACCCTCCAACTAAAATTGATATGATATTAAAAATCTAAAATCTAAAATCTAAAATCTAAAATGGCATTACCTCCCGGCAGTTTTGGTTTACCCCTAATTGGCGATACTATCAACTTTTTGCAAGATTCCCAATTTGCCAAAAAACGCCACCAGCAGTACGGGCCCCTTTTCAAAACCAGCATTTTCGGACAGCCTACCGTGTTTGTGTGTGGCCAAGAGGCTAATTTGTTTGTTTTAAGCAATGAAAACCAATATTTTGCTGTGACTTGGCCTGCCAGCACGAAAGCGCTTTTAGGGCCGCTTTCTTTGGCGTTGCAAACGGGTGCTAACCACCAAAATCGGCGCAAGTTGCTGTACCAAGCGTTTGGGTCGCGAGCTTTAGCAGGCTACATCGGCGCGATGGAAGATATCACTCAGCGCTATTTGGAAAAATGGGCAAAAATGGAAACGCTGACTTGGTATCCCGAACTGAGAAATTATACTTTTGATGTTGCGGGTAAGTTGTTAGTAGGGATTGATAATGGTTCGGAAACGGCGCTAGGACATTATTTTGAAACGTGGTGCAATGGTTTATTTTCGATTCCTTTAGATGTGCCTTGGAGTCAGTTTGGCAAGGCGAAAAAGTGCCGAAAGCTGCTGTTGGCAGAACTTGAAAAGATTATTATAGATCGCCAGCAAGGAACCCCTAGCGGCAATGATGCTTTGAGTTTGCTGATTTCGGCCCGCGATGAAGAGGGAAATAGTTTGAGTTTGGAGGAGTTAAAAGATCAAGTGCTGTTGCTGCTGTTTGCGGGACACGAAACTTTAACTTCGGCGATCGCCTCTTTTTGCCTTCTCCTGGCTCAAAATCCCGATGTGATGGCAAAAGTACGGGCCGAACAGCAGCAGTTCCCCGCAACTGAACCGCTAACCTTGGAAGAACTCAAACAAATGACTTATTTAGAGCAGGTTATGCGAGAAGTGCTGCGGTTGGTTCCACCAGTGGGAGGCGGTTTTCGGCAGGTAATTAATGATTGCGAGTTCGGTGGCTACGAAATTCCCAAGGGTTGGATGGTACTTTATCAAATCAATCAGACGCATCAGGATAGCGCAGTTTATCCCGAACCCGATCGATTCGACCCCGATCGATTTAGCTCGGATCGATCGCCTAAACCGTTCAGCTACGTACCCTTTGGCGGCGGTTTGCGAGAATGTTTGGGCAAAGAATTTGCCCGGTTAGAGATGAAGTTGTTTGCGGCAAAGATTGTTCGGGAGTTTGAATGGGAACTTTTACCGGATCAAGATTTGAATTTAATCAGAGTACCGACTCCGCATCCCGGCGACGGTTTGCAAGTAAAATTTCGTCGGAACTATTCTTAAGAACAGGCTTTTCGGCCTGTTCCACAATCGGGTAAATTTTCTTGTGGGGGGTTGCTCTGAGCAACGCCCTGAAAGCCACAAGATGCCTGTTCCATAATCGGGTGAATTTTCTTGTGGGGAGTAGGGGTTGGGCTTCTAGCCCGCCCTGAAAGCCTTATTGAGAATGGTGCAACATTTCAGTTGAGATTGATATCTTGCACCATTCTCAATAAGCTTTTTATGAACAGGCTTTCCGGCCTGTTCCACAAAGAGTGAATTTTCTTGTGGAACAGGCCGGAAAGCCTGTTCTTGATAATGGTGCAAGAGCTCAATCTCAATCAACATCCAATTGCATCGGCCCCAAATACTTAGTTAAATAAGGAGAAAAAACCTCATAAATCAGAGTCAATGGCTTCCCGTGATGCCAAAACAAATAGTGTCGCCCCCAAAAAGGCCCCGACTGTTCAAAAGCTGACTCCAAAGCCACCGAATCACCGCAATAAATGCCCTGCACATCGCGATACAATTCTGTCCGCAGCCTCGCTAAACTAGCCCAAATTGGCAAAGATTTATTTTGTAAATATTCGTCTACATGGCTCGCTTCCCACCAAGAAGTCGCATAGGCTAAGCGCTGTCCCGAAGCAGTCCGCAGCCACACCTGGCGGCGCAGGCGCGGCCCCGGAACCGCGACAATTTGCTGGGGCGCGCCGTCTGCGTCTTCACCCACTAAAGACATATCGATCACATCAACTTCTGTGGGTTCCCCTGTCAGCAGTTGCAGGTGACGGGTGGGGGAACCGTCGCCTAGGAGCAGTATTTGCCATGCCGGTGCGAGCTTGGTGTGGGGCAAACCCTTCTGTACTGCGTCTTCGGCTCCTTGCCAGAGGGGGTTGAGAGCGTGCCAGGTGCGGCTGTTTTTGGGTGTAAATGTTGCAGTCAAGGGTCTTTACAAAACTTAATTTTTTGTTTATTATAACGCTTCTTCAATTATCCACTCAAAAATCAAAAATTGCTCGACCGAGGACGATCGCCCATAGGATGTCCAGTGAAATAGTTATAATACTTCTGTTCGGGATTTTTATTCTTCCTTCTTCCTTCTTCCTTCTTCCTGACATCCGTGACATCCGTGACATCCGTTATATAATCCGTTGCCGAACTTCCCTCTGCTATATGTTAAGAATAACCGAAATAAAACTCCCCCTAGATCATCCTCAAGATGCGATCGCCAGTGCCATTCTCAAAAAGCTGCAAATTCCCCCCGAAGAATTGCTCGGCTATTCCATCTTCAAGCGCAGCTACGATGCTCGTAAAAAAGCCGAAATCCTCCTTGTCTATATTGTGGATGTAGAGACGACACAGGAAAAGCAACTTCTCCAACGCTTCAAAAAAGATCCTCATGTGATGGTGACACCAGACACGAGTTATCGCTATGTAGCCAAAGCCCCCAGCAATTTGACGATTCGCCCCATTGTGATTGGTACAGGGCCGTGCGGTATGTTTGCAGGCCTGATGCTGGCACAAATGGGGTTTCGCCCCATCCTTTTAGAACGCGGAAAAGCTGTGCGCGATCGCACGGTTGATACCTTTGGATTTTGGAAGAAAAAAGCAGAATTCAACCCCGAATCTAACGCCCAGTTTGGCGAAGGTGGTGCGGGTACTTTTTCCGATGGCAAACTCTACAGCCAAGTTAAAGATCCTCAGCATTATGGGCGGAAGGTGTTGACGGAACTTGTGAATGCGGGAGCTTCACCGGAAATTTTATATATTAATAAACCGCATATTGGCACGTTTAAACTGGTGGGAATTGTCCAAAGTATTCGCGCCCAAATTGAATCATTAGGCGGAGAAATCCGGTTTCAAACTCGTGTAGAAGATATCCACATCGAAAATGGAAAAGTGCAGGGACTTACCCTGGCTAGTGGAGAATATATTGCTAGTAATTATATAGTTCTGGCGGTGGGACACAGCGCCCGCGATACTTTTGAAATGTTGTTTTCGCGCGGGGTTTACATCGAACCTAAACCTTTTTCCATTGGTTTTCGGGTCGAACATCCCCAAAGTATCATCGATCGCTGTCGTTTTGGCGATCGGGCGGGCCATAAGCTTTTGGGTGCCGCAGATTACAAACTGGTTCACCATTGCCAAAACAATCGTTCTGTATATAGTTTCTGTATGTGTCCCGGTGGTTTGGTAGTGGCGGCTGCGTCAGAACCGGGGCGACTGGTTACTAATGGGATGAGTCAATATTCTCGCAATGAACGCAATGCTAACAGCGGGATTGTGGTGGGTATCACGCCGGAGGATTATCCGGGTCATCCCTTAGCAGGAATTGAGTTTCAACGTCGCCTAGAAGAACGGGCATTTGAGTTAGGAGGTGGCACTTACAACGCCCCTGGGCAGCTTGTGGGTGATTTTTTGGCGAATCGCCCTTCCACGGCGCTAGGCAGTGTGCAGCCGTCTTATACGCCGGGAGTTGTGATGACTGATTTGAGCGAAAGTTTGCCAGATTATGCGATCGCAGCTATCCGCGAAGCACTTCCGGCTTTTGACAAACAGATTAAAGGATTTGCGATGGATGAGGCGGTTTTGACTGGGGTGGAAACGCGCACTTCTTCACCAATTCGGATTAAACGCAGGGAAGATTATCAGAGTTTGAATACAGAAGGCCTTTATCCTGCTGGGGAAGGTGCAGGATATGCGGGTGGAATCCTGTCGGCGGGGATTGATGGGATTAAGGTGGCGGAGGCGGTTGCTTTGAGCATATTGCGATCTGTAAATCACAAAGTTTGATGCGGGATTTGAGGATTTTTAGATGATTTGAAGATTGCCGTCAACCGTCAACTGTCAACCGTCAACTGCGGGACTTACGCATCGAAACTCACATCTTGCATCATTCTCAAGAACAGGCTTTCCGGCCTGTTCCACAATAAAATTCACTCTTTGTGGAACAGGCCGGAAAGCCTGTTCATAAAAAGCTTATTGAGAATGGTGCAACATCTCAGTTCAAACAGCAGCTAAACGCGATCGAATTTCCGTATCGGTATACTCCGGCGTCCAGCCTTCTTTGGTGGTAAAATAGCGAACCGCTTTAATTTTCCGGGATGCTGTCAAATAAAACCAGTGTTCTGTATTCGCCGGCACGTTGATAAATTCTTCTGGCTGCACTGTGAGTTCGACTTGGCTGCCGTCGGGCCGGACGAAGCCGAAAATGCCTTCCCCTGCTACGATATAGCGGACTTCATCATCGGCGTGGATGTGGCACTTGTTGAATTTGGACAGCAAGGTGTCGAGGTTGGGAATGTCTGGGTGCAGTACAATTAAGTCGCGATCCTGATAGCCTGCACTTTCCGACAACTGTTGAAAGTAACTGTCGAGGGCTTGCAACACTTGCTCTTTTTGATTGTCGTCAAGAGCATCTTTAGCTAACAAATTTTGAATTTCAGCGCTGTCACCCACGGGCCAGCGGTTGAGTTGAATGTTTAAGGAAGCGAGTTCTCGGGTAATGTCGCTTTGTTGAGTGTAGGTTGTACCGTTTTCGAGTTGCAGGATAGCCATTTTTGCACGTTCCAATTTTTGGGTGAGGCGATACACAGGCACTGTGAAAGATGTTTGTCGATCGCGCCTGTACCAGATTCACAATTTTAACGCTAATTTGAACAGGCTTTCCGCCCTGTTCCACAACAGTTCAATATTTGTCGCGATAACATTGATAAGTCAGGCGCTAGCTAGCACCAGCAGCGATGGCATTACTGATATCTTAAATGTAACTTTTGCAACAACTATGCCTACTTATACGGGAATTTCTAGCGAAGCATTTCAGCATCCCCTCGATCGCCAAGCTGAGGAAGCGTTACGCAGCGTGCCTGGATTTGACTTAATTGCCGGCAAATTTGTAGAATTTGTCTACGAACGACCGCAATTCGTTTACCTAATGGGAAATAGCATTCAAGTCGGGCCTCGCCAATATGCCAGCATTTATCATATATTTCGGGAGTGCGTGCAGGCTTTAGATGTTTTTCCAGAACCGGGTTTGTTTGTTTCTCAGAATCCCTCAGTTAACAGCTATGCCCTGGGAAAAAACCAACCTTATGTAGTATTAAACACTGGTCTTTTAGACTTGTTGGACGAGGCGGAACTGCGGGTAGTCTTGGCTCACGAGTTGGGACACATTAAATGCGGTCATCCAACTTTAAATCAAATGGCGATGTGGGCGATGAGCGTCGCATCGACAATTGGGGAGATGACTTTCGGGCTGGGAAATATGGTCGGTAGCGGTTTAATTTTCGCTTTTTACGAGTGGCGCCGCAAGGCTGAATTGTCGGGAGACCGGGCGGCTTTGTTGGTAACGGATGACTTGAACAGTGTGATGAAGACGATGATGAAACTTGCGGGAGTTAGCAGTAAATATGCTGACCAATGCAGTTTGCAAGAATTTATCCGCCAGTCTGACAACTATCAAGAGCTCGATCGAGACAATCTCAACCAAGTGTATAAGTTTTTACTTTACAACGGCGGTCAGGGCGTGATGCTGAGTCACCCTTTCCCCGTGGAACGCCTGCGGTATTTGCGAGACTGGGCAAGTTCCGAGGAATACCGCCAAATTAAGCTGGGGAACTACAAGCGGGCTGTAGCTGAGGGTGCGGTTGATGTCAAGTCCCAAGCGCCTAACAGCGAGACGGAGGCTTTGCGCCGTCAGATTGAAGAGTTGCAGCGGGAGATCGATCGGCAAAAATCAAAGCGAAACTAAGTTTAAATTCCTCGTCCCCAGGCAGAGCCTGGGGACAAGCTAATGTTTTGTGGAAGATTTACCGGATTTGAGGGAGGGGGAAACGTAAAAGGAAGGTAAACCAGTGAGAGACTTAGGATCGCGAATTAAATAACTTACAATTTTAATTGTTATTGTGGGATGGGCGTCCCGCCCGTCCAAAACGGATGGGCGGGACGCCCATCCCACTTTCAAGAGTGGAAGTTATTTAATTCTCATTCCTTACTCGCAACTGGCCTCCAATCTAAAAACTGTCCCCTCCTTTCGGAAATCTGTTTCTGAGGAGGTGTAGTTTAAATCAAGAGAAGCTTATAAATCAACGGGGCTAAAAAAAATGAATATTGATAACGCAATGAATACTAACAAACCAACTTCTAATTTTTTCGGCAATGTGGGAAAAGTCGCGATCGCCCTTACTCTTCTAGCCGCCGGCATGGCATTTACAAATCCTGCGAGAGATCAATACCTAACTTATGCTTCCGGCGTACTCCAAACCGAGTTGGAAAACACTGTGTGCAAAGATTCTCGCGTGCCGAAAGCTTTGGGCGGCATTACAGATACTTTGATCGGCAGTTGCAAGAATTTACTGACTTCGCAGCGGGGCACGATCGAAAGCTTGCTCGACAATACAACGCAGCGTCAGAATTTAGGCGTTGTCAGCATTTATACAACTGAACTGGGCAAAAAAAGCTATCAAACGGTTGGAGCTTTTGGTAATTTTGTGACGCTGCCACCTAGTTCAGAAAATGCTCAAAAGTAGAGTCAAATTAAGTTCAATTGCCGAAACCGGGTTTTTTAGAAAGCCCGGTTTTTGCTTACGTAATTCTCTCTCAGTAAATCTCAATAAATTCGGAGAGCAATAGCACATATTTTTAATGATGCCAACTATTAGAGACCAAATATTAAGTTTTCTTAAAGAAGAAAAGTTATTGTCCCACTTAATATTAACATTAACGCTATAAAGTTTGATGTTTAACAAATAAGCAGATGGCAATGCAATTAAGTAAGGGTGAGAGATTTAATATTTCTAAAGAAGCGCCCGGTATAAAAAAAATGGCGATCGCCCTCGGTTGGCAGGTGACAGAGGCAGGACAAAGCTACGATATTGATGTCTCGGCGTTTATGCTAGGTGCTGACGGCAAAATACCTAACGATAAATATTTTATCTTTTACAATAATCTGCAATCGTATGACAGTTCGTTACTGCAATCGATTCCTGAAAAAAACAACCGAAGTCAAGAAAATAAGACTATTTACGGCGTTATCTTAGAAAGAGTTAATCTTGAAATTGAGGAAATAACTTTTGTGGTCACTATTCACGAAGCAGATAAAATTAAGGCAAATTTTAGCAATATCAAAAATGCTTTTATCAAAATTACCAATTTGGATACGGGAAGCGAACTTGTTCGGTATGAATTAAAAGAGAATTTTTCGCGAGAGACTGCTGTAGAATTTGGTCGTTTGTATAGAAAGAATGGAGAGTGGAGATTTCAGGCTGTAGGAGCAGGATATCAGGCAGGATTGCAGAGTTTTGTTGATAAGTATTGCAGCTAAAATAGCAGCGATGAAAAAATCTCGCCTGCATATTCTGATAGCAGCAGCACAAGAACTCGCAGCAGGAGAAAAAGTAAAAGGTAAACGGCTGTTGCATTAGTTAATAGATGACAAAATTTGCTGGTAAGCATCGATAGTTTGTTGGGCGATCGCCTCCCAGTTATAATGCTTTCTTGCGTACTCTTGGCCGTTCAATCCCCGGCGTTGACGTTCCTGTGGATTGAGAAGTGCTGATTTGATTGAATGGGCGATCGCCCCTATTTCCAAAGGTTCTACCCAACCAGCTTCTGCTTGCTGTATGTCTTCCGCAATATGTATGCGATCGGAAATGGCGACAGGTACACCCGCGGTCATTGCTTCTGCTACAGCAATGCCAAAGTTTTCGTAATAAGAAGGCAATACAAATAAGTCGGCTTTTGTCAATAGTTCAACTTTTAAATCACCGCTCACAAAGCCAGTTATTGTTGTGTATTTTGCTAAGCTTGAATTCTGAATTTGTACTTTAATTTGTGTTTCATACTCAGCATCTTGGGGATTTGATCCAGCTAAAATAAAGTGAAACTCTATGCCCAATGCCAAAATACTTTCTAATGCTGGAATTAACAAATCAAGCCCTTTTTTAGGTTCAATCCGCGACATAAATAAGATAATTGGCACTTCAGATTCCCGCAATCTCTTAGGAAACAAACCTGCTGTCACCCCCAATGGAATCACCAAATCCCGTGGCACAGGCATCTTGCCTGTGCTACCCAAACCAAATCTTTCTGAGATTTTAGCCTCTTCTTTACTTGTGAAATGAATTGCGGCTGCCCCTGCTAAATTAGGGCGTTCTAAAACTGCTGCATAAATCTGTTTCAAGCGCTTTTTTTTCTGCAAATCGGCAGGGTCAAGCATACCGCAGGGACGCATAATATATGGCAACTTGTGATATCTAGCAATTGTGGCCGCAAAGGTAGTTACTGGCGAAAAAAGAGCGTGAATGTGGGCGAGGTCAAATTGTCGCGCGTTTTCATTTAACCACTGCAATAACGAGAGAGAAAATTTATATCTGCGCCAGGGATAACAGCGGAAATAAATAATCTGATAGCCGTTTTGTTGTATTGGTTCATTCAGAGGAACATCTAAGGGAATTTGACCGATATCTCCGTTAGAATCTGTGGTGATAATTGTGACATCAATACCTCGAGAAGCCAGGGCTGCAGAAAGTCCGAGTACCATTTGACTTGGCCCGCCGTAGACGAGGGAAATTGAGGGGATAATTTGGAGAATCCGCATGGTTAGCACTTGGTGTTAGCTGAGGTAGCTGGTTGTGTTATCATAGAAAGAATTGCAAAATTTGCACGTTATACTAATTTAGGCGATCGGAGGCAAGTTATGCTGATTGGATTCAGCGTCGGCAACTACAAATCTTTTAAAGAAACTGTCACCCTCAGCATGGTAGCCTCGTCAATTACTGAGGAAGACAAAGAGCTGGATGAAAATAATGTATTCCAAATTAATGATAAGTTAAGCTTACTCAAAAGTGCTGCTATTTATGGAGCTAACGCCAGTGGTAAGAGCAACATTGTTGCTGCTATTAACTTTATGAAATGGTTTGTCCTAAACTCATCCAAAGAAACGCAAGTTTCAGACGCGATCGATATTGAAGCATTCAGGCTAAGCACAGAGACAGAAAAAGAGCCGTCTTTCTTTGAAATCGTTTTTCTACTAGAAGACAAAACTTTTAGGTACGGTTTTGATGTGAACGCGCGGGAAGTTGTTTCTGAGTGGCTATTTCAAGCTGATGACAGTCAAGAAAAAATGCTTTTTGAACGGGATTTTGATAATTATATATTAGATGATTTCCCAGAGGGACAAGGCATTAGCGATAAAACCCGAAGTAATGCTTTATTTCTTTCTGTAGTCGCACAATTTAATGGTAAAATTTCTGGCAAAATATTGCTGTGGTTCAGTAAAACTTTGCAATTGATATCAGGCTTGCAAGATAGGCAATACCGCGAGGAAACTTTAGAGTCTTTTGAGAACGATCGCCACAGACATGATATTATTGAATTTATCAAGAAATTAGACTTAGGGATTGCTGATATTCAAATCAAAAAGTATATTTCCCAGAAAACCGCTATGTTCGGTATATATGAAGTAGGCGTGAAAACAGTTCACCGGAAATATGATGCTGATGGGAAACAGGCTGCTATAGAATTATTTGATATCGAAACGCACGAATCCGAGGGGACAAACAAACTATTTGCATTAGCAGGCATTCTCCTGGATACTTTAAGAACAGGAAAAATTTTATTAATTGATGAACTTGATGCCAGACTACATCCGCTGATTACTCGCGAATTAATCTGCTTATTCAATTCTAACGAGACTAATCCGCACAACGCACAGCTTATATTCACTACACACGACACAAACTTGCTCAGTAGTAAAAGTTTTCGCAAAGATCAAATATGGTTTACCGAAAAAGACAACAAAGGCGCTACTGATTTGTACTCTTTGGTAGAGTATAAAGTCGGAAAAGATGCCTCATTCGAGCGCGATTACATTATCGGCAAGTATGGCGCTATCCCTTTTATTGGTAATTTTAAAGAACTAATAGGTGAACTTCATGAATAAAAAAAGTTCGTCTAGAAGAACAAATATTGATTACTACAATAGAAAGGTTAAAACTAGAAGATGGTTTTTAATCGTGTGCGAAGGTGAGAAAACAGAACCCAACTATTTTAGAAGTTTCCCGGTAGACACAAATGTAATTAAGCTGGATATCAAAGGAGAAGGAAAAAATACGAAGAGTTTAGTAGAAAAAGCTATTGAGTTAAAAAACGACACAGAATCCGACGAAAAAGACCGATTTTGGTGCGTGTTCGATCGCGATAAAAACCCTAAAAATCCTAACGACTCGCAAAATTTTAATTCAGCCATAACTCTTGCAAGAAATAACGGCATTGACGTAGCTTATTCAAATGATGCTTTTGAATTGTGGTATTTGCTGCACTTCCATTTTTATAATACGGGAATTTCTCGCCAGGATTATCAAAATATGCTAACCAAGTTATTGGGACACGAGTATAAGAAAAACAGCGAGACGATTTATGAGGAACTAAAAGACAGACAGCAGGATGCAATTAAACACGCAAAACGGCTTTTACAGGAATACGATCGCCCCAATCCAGAAACTGACAATCCTTCAACAACAGTACATTTGCTAGTCGAAGAACTTAACAGTTTTATTCCTGATTGATGAGGGAGAAAGTCGTAGAAACCGGGTTTCTAGCCGCCCCATGCGTAAGCCCTGCAACTTTCGTAGACGAGAGAAATTGAGGGGATAATTTGGAGAATCCGCATCAGGGATAGTTATTTAAATCCACATACCAACATTTCCCATTACAAATTTAATTATCTATCTGCAAAAGGCTGCCCGTCTAGCTGTTCAGCTTCCTCTCTTTTTGTGGCTGTAATTTGGGTATTGTGAGCCATTGTCTTGGAAAATTCATACATTTCACTGGCTTTGGCTTCCGCAGCTTTCACAATTTCCAGGATTTCCTGGAGTAGGCTTTCATCTGGTAATTGTTTCATGGCAATGCTTCTAATCTCTCCACTACTTTGTCAATCATAATTCTCGATTCGGGAGCCATCTTTAGCAAGGCTGCTAAATAATCTCCTGCTTTTTGAACATCTTCATCGGGCACACCAGCCATCAATACATTGCCCACAATGTGCTCTGCTTGTAAGCGAGTACCTGCTACGTTGAATTGAAAATTGGTGATGGAAGAAAAGTATTGCATCAGTATTTCATTCTGGGGAAAAAGAGACATGGCTCTTCTAAGTGCAAAAAGTCCCTGCGTTGCTTGGCGCTCGCTATCGTCTAATACCTGGTAGAGTTCGTTAATCAAAGAGCGTATGTCGGGAGGAATAGACATTTACTACAGTTTTTATTTAACACTTGCATTATAGCTAAAAGTTACAACAATTCCTTGTAGAATTCCAATAACTGCTCAGCTAAAGCTTTATTGGTATAATTGCTCATCGCTCTATGATAACCCCGATCGCCCAAATCGGCCGCCAACTCCTGCCCCTCCATCAATTTCTGCAAACATTCTCGCAAAACCCCTGCATTTCCTTCGGGGAATAATAAGCCCGCATCGCCGATGACGTGGGGAATTTCCCCGCAGTCGGAACCAATAACCGGAATGTGACAAGCCATCGCTTCAATTAAAACGTGACCGAATTGTTCTTTCCAGCCCACAGTGGTCAAAGTTTTGAATTTATAGCTGGTTTGCGAAGGCAATACCAAACAGTTCATTAAGTTAATGTAGGGGGGGATTTCTTCGTGGGAAACGCTTTCTACCCAAATTATTCTGTCGCTGATTCCCCATTCAATACATTTTTCGGCGAGGTGCGTCCGCAATTTTCCTTGTCCAACTAACAGCCACTTCCAAGAGCTTTTTTTCAACCCTGCCAAGGCTTCAGCTAAAGTCAACAATCCTTTTTCTTCGACAAATCGCCCTACAAATCCTACCACAAAATCGGTCTGTTCAATACCGAACCTGCGCGATAAATCAGCGTCTTTACCAGTGTGGCGAAACAAAGCTTCATCTACTCCGAGTTGTGGCATTACTTTTACCGCACCTTGATAGCCCCGCTGCCGCAAAATTTTAGCTCCATCTAGGTTGCCTGCAATAATTCCGTCGGTGTGCTGAAGATTGTAATTTTCTAAGACTGAAATCGGCCAATTCAATTGATAAGGCAAATTCCACCAAGTAAATAATATATTTTTGGCTTGCATTTTGAGCAGTTTGTTTAGTAGAATCAACTGAGCGCAAGCAATAGATTTTGAACCTTGTTCAACTTGAATTATCTGCGGTTTAATTTTCTGCAGAACTTCAATTAAATCTGTACCAAAAGTTAGCAAGCCTTGATTATTTTGACTAAAGTTGGAGACGGGGACTACTTTAAATGAGCCTTTTTGATAAAATTGCGTTTCTATAATTTTATTTTGTACGCCTCCCGGTTTCCAACGCTGCGGCACTACAACTGTTACTTCAATATCGGGTTCTAGGTTGGCTAATATCTTGAATTTTTCCCGATTAATGTCCACAATATAGGTGTGACTAGCCACGAGAATTCTCATTTATTGGGAAGGGCGAATGGGGAATAGGTAATTATTGATTATTAATCTTGTCTTGATGGCTATAACTTTGTCCATCATTCCACAGAGATTGAATTACTGTATTTATAGCACTGAGAAAACCCAGGATATAAAAAGCAAATCTAGTTATAATTTTAATGGGCGAGGCGCTTTTATAACAAGGTGGATTTCCCAAAACGTGGCAGTCAAAGAGTTTGGCAAAAAATCGCAGGCATTGAAAGGCTGTTAAATTTTTCAATCCCATGAGGAAATGGTTGTGATAAAATGTGACTTGATATTCGATCGATCGCGTGCTGACATCGTGACAGCCCCCGCTCTCTTCCCCCAAGTGAACTAAACAGGCATTGGGATCGTACCAAATTTTCATGCCAGTCGATCGCAATCTCAAACAAAAATCCGACTCCTCCCGCACCGCACTCCCTGCAAACCGCTCGTCAAACCTCAGCCCGCATTCGGCAAAAACCTGCCGGCGAAAAGACATATTACAGCCTCTAGCCGATAGCACCTGCTGGGGTTTGACTGTATGCACCAAATCGATAAAATACCAGGCAATGCCAGCATCCATCGCTTCTGAGGGCAAATATTCGATCGCCAAATCGCCTCCAGAATTATCCAGTTTCATTCTGTCAAAAACCCTGCCCGCCACACATCCCACATCGGGTTTTTCTAAATAATTGTCAGCGTGAGCAGCCAAAAAACCATCTGGCAATTGTACATCATCATCAATAAATAAAATAATCTCTCCAACTGCGCGTCGCACTGCATAATTTCGAGCACCAGGCAAACTCGCCCAATCTACCCGAAACCAGCGAATTTTGCCAGCATTTGACAATTCCTCTAAATAAACTTGAGTTTCCAATTCGTGGGTGCGAGTTTGATCGATTACTAGCACTTCAAAATTTGGGTAATTTTGCCCAATCGCATCAGCCAATGTCTCTCGCAGAGGTTGCTCGCGGTTGTAGGTAGGTATAACAACAGAAATCATCATCAATCATCATCACACAATTGAGTGAAAATAAAGTTAAGGGTAGGCATCCTGCCTACCCCACTCGTTATTTTTGGAGAAGTTGATTAAAAATCGAAATTAATAGTTAGAAATTTTGATTTCTGAATTTTGAATTCAAAGATTTCAACTCAAAACTCAACACTCAAAATTCACAACTTTTAGCAAGTCCCCCTTTCCATCAGATAGCGATGTGTTGCTGAACGGCTAAAACTAAATTTTCAGTCCAGAAATTAGCCAATTCGGCGCTGGCAGCTTCCACCATAACTCGGATTAGCGGTTCAGTGCCAGAAGCGCGAACCAAAACCCGTCCCTGTTCGCCCATTGCTGTTGTAGCACGATCGATCGCCTTTTGCATTGCCTCGCACTCGTGCCATTTCAGGCGTTTTTCGCGATCGTCCACCCGAATATTTCGCAACAACTGCGGATAAGTTTGGAAACTGCCACTTACCAATTGTGCCAAAGATTCCCCGGACTGGCGCACCAGCGAAGCCAAATGCAAAGCCGTCAGCAAACCGTCGCCGCTGATACCGTAATGCGGACAAAGAATGTGTCCCGACTGTTCGCCGCCCAACATCGCACCAGTGCGCTGCATTTCAGCGTGAACGTACTGATCTCCGACGTTGGTTCTAGTTAGTTTGCCCCCCAATTCTTCCCAAGCTCGCTCGAAGCCGAGGTTAGCCATTACAGTAGAAATAATTAAATTGGATGGTAACTGTTGGGAGTCGCGCAACTGCCGGCCCCACAGATAAAGAATGTAATCGCCGTCAATCGTTCGACCTTTGTTGTCAACACCCAAAACTCGATCAGCATCGCCGTCAAAAGCAAAGCCCAAATCGGCATTGTGTTCCAAAACCGCCGCTTGCAAACTGTCGAGATGAGTAGAACCGCAGTTAACATTAATGCGAGATCCATCAGGAGAGTCGTGCAAACAGATCACATCCGCCCCCATTTGCGCGAACACCGCCGGCGCCAAACCCGCAGCGGCCCCCCAAGCCAAATCCAAAACTATCCGCATTCCCTCCAAATTCATCTGTTGCAGCGAATCACAGAGCGAAGTGGCATAATCTTTAACCAACTCAGAGCGATGGTAGTGGTGTCCCCAACCCAAGCTAGAAATTGGAACCTTTGCCCCTCGGATTCCCGCTTCGATTTGTTCCTGCAACTGCTGCGACAGCTTCGATCCGTTTGAGCCGAAAAATTTAATGCCGTTGTCTTCTGGGGGATTGTGAGAAGCCGAAATCATCACTCCGCCGACCGACTCCGAAACGCTTGCCAGATAAGCAACGCAGGGAGTGGGACACAATCCCAAATTCCACACTTCCAAACCGGCGGCCGTCAAACCCGCTGACAGTGCCATTGCCAGCATATCGCTGGAATTCCTGCTGTCTTGTCCCAAAATCACAGGGCCCTGGTTGGGGGAATTTTGGCGTAGAACTTGTCCAGCCCAGAAGCCCACTTGCAGGGCTAGGGGTGCATTCAGCAATTCTCCAACTTTCCCGCGAATGCCGTCTGTGCCGAAGAGTTTGGTATTGGGCAGGGGGAGGCTATCTCCCAGCAGAATCGTATCGCGTTTGACTGGCTGTACCGAGTTAGCAGCCGGAAACTCGCTGCCACGAGGGCGCGAAGGTGTCTGAACCATATTCACTCCTTTAGGAATATTCACACTCACACTTTGGGTTCATGTTACAACTGAAAGTCTTTATTTTCAGCCTAAACTTCATTTATTTCGTCAATTGCTGAGGCAACTTGCTCTGACAACCTACGCACAAAGCTTAACTTCATCGGAAAAATTTGTATTGTATCCAAGGGAAAAACTTTTAGTCCTGGGGGCGCCCACGCCCGGAAACCCGGTTTCTTTCTGCCTCCAGGCGTGACCGCGAATTTCTCGATCTTATATCTTGCACCATTCTCAATAAGCTTTTATGAACAGGCTTTCCGGCCTGTTCCACAAGAAAATCGACTCTTTGTGCAACAGGCCGGAAAGCCTGTTCTTGAGAATGGTGCAAGATGTGAGTTGATGATACCCGCCACGTGATTTATCCGTGGAATCAATCCAAAATCTCAACTCGAAAATCCTCAACAAAGAGCATTTGTCTCGCGCAAGTCAATCTAAAATCTAAAATCTAAAATCTAAAATCGATTGACGCTGCTGCGGTTTGAGCCTGTCAGCCACTGCGGGTATAGAAGGTTAATGCTGTATTGCCGTATACTTTGTGGCGGCAAATTTCTAGGCCGGAAATCGGTTGTGTCGATCGCTCCGGGCTGTGTTCGATCGCGATTTCGCCGAGGAGTGCTAGCATTTCTTGGCTGGCGATCGCGTTTAACACCGGTTCGTACAAGTCGCTGGCGTAGGGCGGATCGAAGTAAATGCGATCGAACTGCTGCCCCGCTAGTGCCGCCAACTTCGCCGTCGCGTTTCCCCGCAATATTTGGAAGGTTTGGGATGAGTCTGCTACTTGCTCCCAGTTTTGGCGGATAATCGCACAAGCTTTCGCCGACTGTTCGATGCCAGTGACACTCGCGGCTTGCCGACACAAAGCTTCTGCACCCATCGAACCACTGCCGGTACAAATGTCAAGCCATCTGCAATCTGCGATCGTCCCTTGCCAAATATTAAATAAAGCTTCTCTAACTCGCGAAGGTGTAGGGCGAGTTGCGAGTCCCGGCAGGGTTTTGATTTGGCGATTGCCACTGATTCTCAGACTCATACAATTTTAGATTTTAGATTTTAGATTTTAGATTGGGATGACTGACTAAATATGAATTTGGTGCAGACTTACAGTTGCATTTTTTATTAAAACTGGTATCATTTAAAACTATAAACACCCGGTTTATACAACAAACCGGGTTTTGCACAAATCCCCTAAGCCGCTACTTTTTCCCTCACCAGACTGACAAAATTTGACAGCATTTGCAATCCCGTACTCGAAGACTTTTCCGGGTGAAATTGCACGGCCATCAAATTGTCTTTAGCGATAGCCGCCGTCACGTTTTGACTGCCGTGAGTCACAATTGCCGATCGCACTTCCAAATCAACTGGATCGACATAATAAGAATGCACGAAATAAACCCAAGGATCGGACGGTAAATTTTGCCACAGCGGCAAATCCGCTTGAGTTAATTGCAATTGATTCCATCCCATGTGGGGAATTGTCAAACCCGGTTCCGACCGAAATCGGCGCACTTTTCCGGCAATTACGCCCAATCCCGGTTCTACACCTTCTTCGGAACTTTCAAACAGAATTTGCAAACCCAAACAAATGCCTAAAAAAGGTTTTCCCGAGGCGATCGCCCTTTTTATCGGTTCTATCAAATTGCGCGATCGTAAATTCTGCATTGCCGGGTCAAACGAACCAACTCCCGGCAAAACCACCGCATCAGCCTGCTCGATTATAGCAGGAGAATCTGTAATTTTTGGCACTGCACCCACATTTTCCAAGCCTTTACAGACCGAGTGCAGATTGCCCATGTCATAGTCCACTACTGCAATGACAGACATTGACTTACTTGCCTTATATGATCAATATCAGTATTATTGCACAAATATGACTACGAAAATCCTGCTAACCTCATTTGATACTTGGCTTCCCCATCAGAAATCCAACTCTTCGGACGACTTATTAGCCAAGATTTCCCAAATCAAATCTTTGCCTGATTCCCTGACTTTTTTGAGGAAACTGCCAGTAGATTTCCAGCTAGCACCGAATTTGGCGATCGCCCAAATCAACCAACTCCAACCCGACACTATTATCTGCTGCGGCATGGCCGAAAGTCGGCAAAAATTAACCGTAGAATCTTGCGCTTGCTGCGATCGCGACATTCTGAAAACAGCAGTTAATCTCGAACCGCTAGTCGCTGATTTAGCTGCAACAGAAATCAGCCACGAAGCCGGAAAATTTGTATGTGAAGCCCTATATTATGCGGTTTTAAAACATATTTGCGATTCTCAAATAGCCGCTAAATGTATTTTCGTCCACGTACCAATTTTAACTGATAAAAATATCGACAATATTGTTACCGATTTTTTATTAATTCTGCGCCGCCTAACTACACGCAGGGACTAGAAACCGGGTTTCTGGGTATACCCCTCTTCTATCACTTTCTGTAGAGATTATTATCCTACTCCTATTCTAATTAAAGTAGGGTGCGTCGCCGCCAGAATTCTGATTATTTACGACTATCAATGAGCGACGCACCATACCGCTATACTCTCGCCCGAAGTGACAAAAGAGAGGTAAGGTGCGTCGCCATCAAACATCTGCAATTTCTATCCAAGATATAGCAAGCGACGCACCCTACAAACTTAGCGCAAAAACTTATACAAACCCGGTTTCTGAGATTGAGCGCAGGGGCGAGAAACCGGGTTTCTACGAAGATTTCTCGTTATTCATCGCCAAAACTCGTAGAAACCCGGTTTCTGAGATGGAGTGCGAAACTAGCAACTGCCAAGTCTTTAGCCGCCGTAATTCCAACCGGTGCTTTCTAGCAGCAACGGATTCCCCTCTCGGTGGACGCCGGCTGCCAAAACTTCTCCCACATAAACCGTGTGATCCCCGTGTTCCACAGCGCCGACAACTTTGCACTCGATGTAACCCAGAGAATCCGAGATAATCGGACAACCAGTTTCCGCGCCGGGATAAAATTCTACATCCTCAAATTTATTGCCAACGCGGCGCTGCTGCTTGAAGAATTTCTGGGCTAACTCTTTTTGCCCTGCTTCTAGGAAACTCAAAGCAAAGACACCGCTGGCTTTGATCATGGCGTGGGATTTGGAGTCTTGCTTGACGCAGTTGACAACTAAGGGAGGGGTAAAAGAAGATTGCATCACCCAGCTAGCGGTGAAACCGTTGACTTCCTCCCCGTCTTTGACACCGCAGATGTACAATCCGTGAGGGATTTTCCGCAAGATGGTCTTTTTAGCTTGTTCGTCTAGCACGGGCTTACCTGTTCGATCGATAATTCTACACCGCTCAGTTTACCAATGTCGGGCCCACAAACCCACCTGTCTTAAGGGCTATTCGCTAATATTGCCTTTTTCGATCCCAAACTTGACACCAGTTTTAAGTGAAAATTAACAACTCAAAACTATCAAGAAACTCCATACTTTTTAAACCAATCTTGCATCCGTTTCCAAGCATCCTTAGCTTCTTTTTCCCGGTAACTGGGGCGATAGTCAGCGTTAAAAGCGTGGGGCGCATCTGGATAAAGCACAATTTCGGAACCGCTGCTACCAGTTTTGAGAACTTCCTGCATTTTCTCTACTGTATCGTTGGGAATTCCCTCGTCTTTGCCACCGTAAAGCCCCAATACAGGCACTTTCAAAGTTGCTGCAATGTCGATCGGCTGTTTGGGAGTTAAAGCCGTAGAATCGCCAACCAAACGCCCGTACCAAGCCACTCCAGCTTTGACTTTCGGGTTATGGGAAGAGTACAGCCAAACAATTCTGCCACCCCAGCAAAATCCTGTAATTCCCAACTTATTAATATTGCCTTTTCCTGATTTTTGTGCCCACTCTACGGTTGCATCTAAATCGGACATAACTTGCTCGTCAGGAACTTTCGAGACAACTTTACTCCTAATTTCTTGAATGTCGGTCATTTTAGAAACATCACCTTGACGGGCAAACATTTCTGGGGCGATCGCTAAATAACCTAATTTGGCAAAACGGCGGCAAATATCTTGAATGTGGGCGTGAACTCCGAAGATTTCTTGAATTACTAGAACCACGGGGAAATTGTTACCAGTAGCAGGCATTGCTCTGTAGGCTGGAATTGAGCCTTCTTTTACCGGAATTTTCACCTCACCTGCTATTAAACCAGCAGCATCGGTATTGATAACGGCAGCCGCAATAGGATGAACTGCTAAGGCAAATCCGGCGCTTAATGCGGTGACAGCGATAAATTGTCTGCGAGTTAAGTCTTTCATTGGTTATTGGTTATTGGTTATTGGTTATTGGGATATTGAAGTCAGAAGTCAGAAGGAAAAAAACAGCTATCCGTGTATCCGTGTCAAAATCCGTGTCGTGCCTTCTTGCTTATTCCTTCGATGGTCGGAACAGCCGATCGTGCTCTGGATGGTACAAGCGCGATCGCCCTTCTGCCGATTTTCCCAACGCCGGACTAATCACATACATTGTCGTTCTGATCAAATTATTTTCGCGCGTAGCAACGGCCATTTTGTCAAGGGGAACTAGCACAATTTTTTCATCGGGCCAGCCCAACCGATAACAAATCGCTACAGGCAAATCAGATGGGTAATGTTCCATCAATTTAGCTTGAGCTTGTTCGACATGGCGGGCGCTCAAATACAGGCACAAACTCGCTTGATGAGCCGCTAAACTCGCCAATTCTTCGCGATCTGGTACTTCGGTTCTGCCGCTAATTCGCGTCAAAATAATTGTCTGCACAACTCCCGGAACTGTCAACTCAATTTTAAGTTTAGCCGCCGCAAGTTGGAAAGCGCTAATTCCTGGGATTACCTCAAAAGCAATTCCCTCGGAGGCCAAAGCTTGCATTTGTTCGCCCACAGCCCCGTAGAGACAGGGATCGCCGGAATGGAGGCGGACGACGCTTTTTCCGTCGCGCACTCGCTCCACCATCAAAGGTACAATCTCTTCGAGGGTCTTATCCGCAGTTTGGATCGCTTCAGCATCTGCGCGCACCCCCTGCAAAATTTGCTCTGGGACTAGCGAATCAGCAAATAATATGACATCGGCTGCAGCCAGTAATTTTTGAGCCTTAACAGTCAACAAATCCGGGTCTCCCGGGCCTGCACCTACAATGTATACCCCTGGAATTAGGGCTTCAATCTCTGTCAAACTCATGGCTGCTAAAAAATTTGCTAAATTTACGGACGCTTCCGGATGTACCTATTTTGGTTGGAAGTAATAGATGGTAGATGCACCCTGGTTTTGAACCCTAGAGACTAACCTCTCTGGGGTTTTTTATTGATCCTCTGGCAATTTCGGAGTGATCTTTGCCCGATCGCTATTGGGGGAGACAACATCGGGTAAAGGTCGATCGAGCAAATAAAGCCAAGCCAAACCGCCCAACCCTAAAATCATCCCAGTCAAGCTTACCATCTGTGCCGTCCGCAGCGGCCCGAACATCAAACTATCAGTCCGCAACCCTTCAATCCAGACTCTACCGGAACTGTAAGCTGCGATATAAACCAAAAACAAAGCACCAATTTTCAAACGAATTTTGCCCTGCAAATCGCGGAAAAACAAACTCAGAAGTAACCCAAATACTGCCAAATTCCATAAGGATTCGTATAGAAATGTGGGGTGGAAATATTCAAAATTAGCGTAGGCTGGCGGGCGGCTGTTTGGCGGAATATAGAGTTTCCAAGGCAAATCCGTAGGACTGCCAAAAGCTTCGGAGTTAAAGAAATTTCCCCAGCGTCCGATCGCCTGACCGAGAATTGCCGAAGGCGCGATTAAATCTGCCAATTGCCAAAAAGAAACTCGCTGGATTTTTGCAAAAATTAAAGCTGCGATCGTGCCCCCCAAAATCGCCCCGTGAATGGCAATTCCGCCTTTCCAAATCGCAATAATATCTTCAGGCCTCTGGGCGTATTGCGGCCACTCGAAAGCCACGTAATAAATTCGAGCGCAGGGAATAGCGCCCAAAACCAGCCAAATTGCCAAATCACCCAGCAATTCCGGGTTGACGCGGCGCTTTTCGGCCAAGTATTGGGAGAGACTGACCCCAATCAAGACGGCAGAAGCTATCAACAGCCCGTACCAGCGAATGGCTGCGGGGCCAAGTTGAAAGATAATTGGGCCCGGCGATGTAAATTGAAACGCTAAAGGCAGCGCAAGAATATTTAACACCATAAAATTTGCATTAATTGTGATGGAAAGCTGTCAAATTTGCATACCCTTTAACAAACTCCAGAGTTTATTTTAGGTGGCGGCGGTCATTTACACGCAATATTTGGAGAATTTTACCAAATATTAACTGAATTCTTGATTTGGAAGATTGCTGTCTAGAGTTTTTTTGTGAATCCACAATAAGAGCCCCCTAACCCCCTTTTTTTAAGGGGGGGAACCGGATTATTCTTAAAGTCCCCCTTCTTAAGGGGGATTTAGGGGGATCGAGATTCCGCCTTCTGCCTTTTACATAAGTGCCTTTTTGAGGATTAACGGCAGTTTTGGTCGAGAAGTTTTAATATGGAGGATGGCTTTAAATTTTCTAATGACCTATGTCTCCTACTTCCGTTTCTCAGGTGTACTCTTCTGGTAATTCCAAGGGTGCGAATCAGTCTCGCAAGACTGCTGCTTTGGCTGTTGAGTCGGGTAAAATTCCACCTCTGTTGGGGGCGAGTTTGGCTGAGTTAACGGAGTGGGTGCAGCAAAACGGGCAGCCTGCTTATCGGGGAAAGCAGTTGTACCAGTGGATTTATGAGAGAGGTGCGCGATCGATCTCTGACATTTCTGTATTCTCGAAGCAGTGGCGCGAGACTGTTGCTAAAATCCCGATCGGGCGATCGACCATTCACTATCGATCGGTCGCACCAGACGCCACGGTAAAGTATCTCTTAAAATTGGCAGACGGTCAAATCATTGAAACCGTAGGCATTCCCACCGATAAACGGCTGACTGTGTGCGTCTCAGCCCAAGTTGGCTGCGCGATGGGATGCGACTTTTGCGCTACCGGAAAAGGCGGTTTCAAGCGCAATTTAGAAGTAAACGAAATCGTCGATCAAGTCTTGACTGTACAGCAAGATTTTGGCCGCCGAGTCAGCCACATCGTATTTATGGGAATGGGCGAACCCCTGCTGAATTTCGATAATGTTGTAGCTGCTGTCAAGTGTTTGAATCAAGATGTAGGAATTGGACAGCGAAACATCACCATTTCTACAGTAGGAATTCGCAATCGCATCAGCCAACTAGCCGAACATCAACTGCAAGTTACCCTCGCCGTCAGCCTCCACGCTTCCAATCAAAGATTGCGCGAAGAGTTAATTCCTAGCGCCCGCCCTTATCCTTTGGGTGAGTTAATCGCCGAATGTCGGGAATATGTGCGATCGACTGGACGCAGATTAAGTTTTGAATACGTACTTTTAGCAGGTGTGAATGACTTGCCGGAACACGCAGCCGAGTTAGCAACTCACTTGCGCGGTTTTCAGTGTCACGTCAATTTGATTCCTTACAATCCGATTCAGGAAGCTGAATATAAGCGACCGACTCCCAATCGAATTAACAGTTTTGTGTCGGTTTTGAAGGAAAAGAAAATTGCAGTTAGCGTGCGGTATTCTCGCGGCTTAGAAGCAGATGCAGCCTGCGGACAATTGCGGGCATCCGAGGTGGAGGCTTAGGTTTTTAACCGCTAAAATTTGTTGTATGGTGGGTTATATCTGAGATGTTCCACCATTCTCAACTAGCCTTTTGCAGGCGGGCAGGATGCCCAACCCCTACTCCCCACAAGAAGAAAACTCCATCTGTGTGGAACAGGCATCTTGCCTGTTCTTAAGAATGGTGCAATATCTGAGTTAGACCACGTTATTTTATCAATCATCGATAAACTATATTGTGACCGAAAGCATCCAGGATACAAGCCCCTGGATTCATCCGTCCAGAAATAAAAAACCTGTATCCGATAAAGGAACCCCCGAATTTATCCGTGGGGTCAATGCTTCGATTCTAAAATCTAAAATCTAAAATCTAAAATCTAAAATCTAAAATCTAAAATCGATTGACGCACCATACTAACTCTCTACAAGCGTTTAACAAGTATCCACCGCAACTCTAACGGCGGTGTTTCTTGCACAGGAAATAAATCGCGCCCGCTAGCCCAACTGACAAACCAAGGTGTCGGCGGCCACGCAGAGTCAGGCAAATGTTTTTGTTCGTATTCAATCACAGATTCATCGGAAATAATTTCTAACGGCAAACCCTCGATTGCTGCTTGCAATTCTTCTCTGGTAATCAGATAAGACCAACACAATTCAGACATTTGTTTTGCTATCTCGTCGGGTTCGTACCCATCTACAGCTAAGAAAGCACTGAATAAGATAAACCCGCCACTTAAAACAGCATCGGACATTTTGCCCAGGAAAAGACGAATTTGTTCGGGGTAGCGGAAGTGAGAGAGAACTTCGGTAGCAATGGCTAATTTGTAACGATAAGTTTTCATCCTCAATAATGGGTCTAAAACGTCGCCTTGGGTGACATTTATCGGCAAGTTTTCGGCGGTGGCTGCTGCTGATAGTTTCTCGGCAAATATCGGTGTTAGTTCGATCGCATCCACGGAATGACCTAACCTTGCTAAGGGCAAACTATTGCGCCCTGGGCCCGCACCAACATCTAAAATAGGTGCTTTTCCCGGTTCGCCTAATTCGGCGGCAATGGCGATGACTTTGGCATCGGGATGGCTGCCGAATAAAGGTTCGGGGCGAATATCCGGCCAGCTATGATATTTCTGGGCCATTGATTCGATTTGAATCTTGGTATTCAGAGTAATGCCGCCGGCTAAACCGCTTTGGGAATTGGCGGGAAAATAGGAGACTATGAGATTAGCGTGGGGGGAATTTTTGAATCCTTCTGCTAAGGCGTTGGCGATTAATGTTCGCAAGTTTTCAGCTTGGGCAGCGTCGATGTTTTGTCCGAGGATGTTTAAGAAGTCTGACAGTAATTTAAGATAGTCGTCTAGCATCGATGGCAAGCAAGGCAGATAGAATTCTCCCTTGAGGCCGATGCTTTTTTTGAGCCTTTCTTTGAGAATTAATTTCAGGCGATTCGAGTCTATCATTCGATTTTAGATTTTAGATTTTAGATTTTAGATTGACTCTCGCATTGAATCGGGAACCTAGAACAAGACTCTAAAATTTTGATCTTTGCAGCACTTACAGCATATTCGGTGGTTTATGAAGTACAGTAGAAACCTTAATTGTGTGCTGTTAATCTGTAGGGTGCGTCGCTACGAGATATTGGATATATAGCGGATTCCAGGTTTATAAAGTACACCCCAGAAACCGGGTTTCTTCTGGATTTCTCGCCAGAAACCGGTTTTATTCAAGAAACCCGGTTTCTCTGTACTTCACTTACCTGGAAAGTGCTGTAACTTACAGATTGACGGGTGGCGACGCACCAAACAGCGGGCCATCAGATTATGTGTACCACATATAAATGGAATATGCTGTAAGTCATTCGCAACTCTCCGTTTTTGGGCGGAGTCAGCGGCGGGCCTGTTTCGGGTGATTCGCCCACGGGCAATTTGGGGATAGATGCGGCACTGGTAAGGTTTTTAGTCACAATATTTTTGATTAGATTCGGCAATAAGTGCGATCGCACCGAGCATAATCTTGTGCTCTTGCACCTGAATTCTCGCGTGCAGCGTTTCTGCGGTATCATCAGGCAATACGGGCACCGCAGCCTGCATTAAAATCGGCCCGCTGTCTACTTCCAAACGGGCGATATGCACCGTACATCCGGTGATTTTAACCTTAGCGGCCAGTGCTTGCTCGACGGCGCGAATTCCTGGGAAACTCGGCAGTAAGCTGGGGTGAATGTTAATAACGCGATCGGGAAAAGCATCAAACAAAACTTCGGTAACAATTCGCATCCAACCCGCCATCACTACCCATTCTACATCATATTCTTGAAAAGTTTTGACAATTTTTGTATCCAATTCTTCGCGACTTTTGCAGTCGCGGTGATTGAGAAGAATCGAGGGAATGCCGTATTTTTCGGCTCTGGCTGCGGCTTTGGCTTCGGGGTTGTTGTAAATTAATACTGGGATTTGAGCGTTGAGTTGTTGGTTTTGAATGGCTTGGGCAATTACCTCGAAGTTGCTGCCGCTTCCTGATGCTAAAACTCCTAATTTTAAGGGCTTACTAAGAGAAGCATCTTTTTCGACTTTGGCGGCAGGAATTGCGGGGACAATCAAACAATCTCTGGAATTGGTATTTGCTGTTATCATAAAATTTTTAGTTGGCTCTCAAAATTGTACCACCTGTAATATCAATTTCGGTAACATCGGAATTAATATGGCCCGACCGAAATCAGGACACGGCACTGCCGTGTCGAAAGCTTATCATTCCGGCGCAGCCGGAATTGATATAACGAGTGCTAATCTGGTCGAGCGGCAAAAAAATCATCCCTGAGAATCGAATAAATTTTGAGATCCCAGTATTCGCCTTTGACAAATATCTGCTGTCGCAATATTCCTTCCAATTGCATCCCCACTTTTTCCATTACGCGCGCCGATCCAATATTGCTAACTTTACATTTAGCCTCAATTCTATTCAACAGCATTTCCCGAAACCCGAACTCCATGATTGCATTGACAGCCTCGCTCATATATCCTTGATTCCAATATTTTCGAGAAATCGCGTATCCCATTTCAGCGCGACTGTGTGTCATGCTCCATCCCACATATCCGCAAGTACCGATAAATTTGTTATCGGCTTTGTGAACTATCCCCCAATCCACAAGTTCTCGTTTTTTGTACATTTTTAGCAGCGATTTTATAAAATACTTAGTGTCTTCGATCGAGGTATGAGTTGACCAGGTTGTGTATTTTGACACTTCGGGATCTAAACCATACTCAAACATATCGCTGGCATCGTTTAAAGTAATTTTCCTCAGCAGCAGTCTCTCAGTTTCTATCGTGGGTAAATTGGCTAATATATCGAGAAGATTCATTGTGAAATTGACCTATATTGTGATACCATTTAAAACTAAAAGCTAAAATTTACAAGCCAATGGTTCGGATTAAATTTGGGCGTTTTAACTGGTTGGATAATGATGCGATCGCAGCTTGGACTTTTCTGGCCCCAGCTTTGCTGTTTCTGGGTACTTTTTTGATTGGGCCGATCGCCTATTTATTTTACCTCAGCTTTACCAGCGGCAGCTTTACCCAGTCGGGATTGCGTTGGATTGGCTTCAACAACTACTGGCGTCTAGTCACAAACCCGGATTTCTGGCAAATCCTCCAAAATACGCTCTATTTTACTACTGCAACAGTCATTCCCAGTTTAGTGATTCCATTGGGCTTAGCAGTTTTGCTAAATCGCTCGTTTGCTTGGCGAGGAGCTCTCCGCACCGCTTATTTTATTCCTTCGATTACCTCTTTAGTTGCAGTTGGCTTGGGTTGGCGGTGGTTGTTTCAAACCGAAGGCCCGGTGAATAGTGTGTTAATGGCGATCGGCTTAAATCCAATTCCTTGGCTTAGCAGCACAGTTTGGGCAATGCCTGTGATCATTCTGCTCAGTGTTTGGAAACAATTAGGCTTTAATATGGTAGTATTTTTAGCAGGATTGCAAGCAATTCCGGTAAATCGTTACGAAGCCGCAGAATTGGATGGAGCTAATGCTTGGCAGCAATTTTTGTACATCACTTTACCCGGTTTGCGGCCGACTTTAGTATTTGCTACTGTCACTACTGCTATTTTTACTCTGCGGA
Source organism: Microcoleus sp. AT8-A3 (assembly GCF_036705675.1). NCBI lineage: Bacteria > Bacillati > Cyanobacteriota > Cyanophyceae > Oscillatoriales > Microcoleaceae > Microcoleus > Microcoleus sp. AT8-A3. Next base: position 7,855 of record NZ_JAUBVD010000040.1, on the reverse strand, counting down.
GTTTCGAGCAAGTTTACGTCATCACCGGCGGCGGCCCTTTAAACTCTACTAATTTGCTAGTTTATTATATTTACGAGCAAGCTTTTTCGCAATTTGATTTTGGCTATGCAGCCGCAGCGGCAACTTTCCTGATGGCTGTAGCTTTGCTATTAGTCTATTTACAACTAAAAGTTTGGGGCGAAGATACTTGATATCACATCCGGCAGTGTATGGGTGGGGCGGGGCGGGTTTACCGAATTGTTTGTTGTAGGCAATTATGGTTGGTAAAACCCGCCCCAACGCGCAAATTATACAATTAACAATGCCCAATGCCCGATGCCCAATGCCCGATGCCCAATGCCCAATTACCCATTCCCAATTTTATATTCCATGTACTCTGCTGTTTGTTGAGCTTGTGCTGTACCCAAAAGTTTGCCGACAACGTGCAGAGACATATCAATTCCCGCAGCAATTCCCCCAGAAGTGATGATTTTGCCGTTATCTACAAATCGCTGATTTTCGATAATAGTTGTGTTGGGCGCTAATTCTTTCAATAAATCCAATGCTTGATGGTGGGTAGTTGCTGCCAAACCTTCCAACAAACCAGCTTTTGCCAAAAGCAGCGAACCCGTACAGACAGAAAGCACTAATTCTGCTGTTCGGGCACAATCTTTTATCCAGTTAATAACTGCTGAATTATCGATTAACTTTCTAGTACCTTGTCCTCCCGGTACAATTAAAATATCCGGTGGCGGACAATCGGAAATGGTGCAGTCGGGATTTACACTCAAACCATTGCGGGTTTTGACAGCACCGGGATGTTCGGCTACGGTAGAGACTGCAAAAGGTCGCTCGCCCTTACTTAATTCTGATGTCACCGAAAACACTTCAAAAGGGCCTGCAAAGTCCAGTACCTCCACATCATCGAATATTAAAATAGCTACCTTCCTAGTTGCCATAAGACCTACTTCTGATAGAGGCAAAAAATCTCGGCGATTTGTTATCGTAGAACAGGTATAATTTAAATTATTAAAGCTATGCCGAAAAATATCCGCCATCGCGCCGTAACAATCTGTCTTTTATGTCTGGCTTGCGCCTTAGCAATTGCTGTTGCGCCAATTGTCACGCCCGCTCAATCCACAAGCCAATTAGAATTTCGCATTACTCAATTAGAAAGGCAAATTTCTGAACTCAGGGGACAAATCTACAGCTTGCAGAACCAAGGTTCGAGAGTTAACAGGCCTCAGTCTCCTGCCCCTTCCGGTTCTGGTCGCACAAATCCTAGACCGCTGTCGGGAGACCCGATGTTTGACAATTTAGCAACTTTGGCAATTGAAACTAAGCAAGATGTTATTAAAATTCAAGAGCGCTTGTCAAAGCTAGAAGCGTCGAGAAATCGCTAGAGAAGTCAATCGATTTTAGATTTTAGATTTTAGATTTTAGATTTTAGAATTGAAGCATTGACTTGCGCGAGATAAATACGTTCGGCAAGTTTCATCGGATACACATTTTTTATTTTTCCACGGATGAATCACGTGGCGGGTATTCTGGATGCTTTCGGTCATTAGTCATTGGTCATTGGTCATTAGTCAGAAGGAAGAGGTTCAAGGGAAGAGGGAAGAAGTCAGTAGTCATTAGTTAGAAGGATGAAGTCATATTATCCCCAACTCAAAACTCAAAACTCTCTGCCTCTCCCCTCTCCTTCTCTCCCATTCTCCGACGTTGAGGTCGAGAACAGCAGGGTCTGCTAAAAGTTAACTTGCAGAACTATTCAATGATATGGAAATAATAGGCTGCAACCACAAAATTGATGGCTAACAACAACAGAAACCAGCCTGCGCGAAATGTGTAAGGGAATTTGCCCGTTTTCATCACGGAGTCGGATTTTAATTGGTTCTTCGCTATCTCTGGCATAGGTAAAGCTCCTAATTGATAATGTCACTCTCTTTACAAATACCAGAGAGCGTCGCACTTATGCACAATCCTCTAGAGTTATTTTTTTTGACACTCCCCTGCCTGAAGGCGAGGGGATTCTTGGTTCTGCGACATACCTTAAAACTATCTATCCTTGCGGCAGTGTTTAAACCAGGTATCCGTTCAAAAGAACCAAATATCGAGCTTAATTTAGATAGCCTCGCGAGGGTTTGTCTCCCCAAGCTTTCGAGAATTGCTTCTCTTGTTTCTGTGTGCCCCACAGTACATTTTAGACAGTACATTTTAGAAATAAAAAGTTTAGTCTCTGATTTTGGCTTACATTAGTTAGCCCAGCTATGTTTTTCGTGGTTTTCGCTACCCACTAACCATTATTGTTTTCCGACCAGTAGTTTGAGCGTGGTGTCTCATGTGTATCGGCGGTTATTCAACCTGTAGTCTAGTTATTGTACTCTACAATGAACACAATGCAAGAAAGTTCAAGAAAACACTTAACAAAAGTTGATAATTAATTAAAGCCGTCCTAGAAGGACGGGGCTTTATACCCAATTTCTTGGTAACAAGTTTATACCGAGTTGAATTCAAATTAGTTTCAATCGTTTTCTCCGGCGTGGTAGGAACTGCGGACGAGAGGCCCCGATCGCACGCGCTCAAAGCCCATCTCCCGCGCGATCGACCCAAAACGGTCAAATTCGGCTGGCGTCCAGTATTTACGCACTGGGAGGTGCTCTAGAGATGGTCTCATGTATTGACCGAGAGTGAGCCGATCGCACTTGGCGTCCCGCAAATCAATCATCGCTTCGACTATCTCGGCTTCGGTTTCCCCGTGCCCCAACATCAAACCGGATTTGGTGGGAATAGTTGGGTCATATTGCTTGACAATACGCAGAACGTCGATCGAGCGATCGTACTTGGCCCCCCTCCGCACCGGCCCTTGCAACCGCCGCACCGTCTCAATATTGTGGTTGTAACAAGCCGGTTTAGCCTCCACCACCGTGCGAATCCGCTGTCGCTGCAACTCATCGAGACCGCAATTCTCCCCCTCGGCGGGCACGGGGAGGGCGGGCACGGGGGCACCGCCCCTACCTGTTCCCCCCCAAAAATCCGGCGTCAGTACCTCAACTTCAGTATGCGGGTTCAGAAGGCGGATTTGGGCGATCGTCCTGGCAAACCAACCCGCACCCCCATCCGGCAAATCATCCCTCGCCACCGAAGTCAGCACCGCATAGCGCAAACCCAACAACTGCACAGCCTCGGCCACCTTTTGCGGTTCCTCCGGGTCTAGGGGCATCGGAGAATGACCTTTATCTACTTGACAAAAAGCACAAGCGCGGGTGCAAATGGGCCCCATCAACAAAAAAGTCGCCGTTTTTTGGGCGTAGCACTCGCCCCGGTTGGGGCATCTCCCCTCCTCACAAATCGTGTGAATTTGCCGCTGTTTGATAATTTTTTGCACTTGGGAAATTTCGCTAGCTTTGCCAACGGGCCTACGCAACCACTCCGGCATCGCCTCGATTTCACCCCGCATTTGAGCGGCAACTGCTTTGACAGTAGGAGTTTTAGGAGTTTGGGGCGACATAAAATTAAGTGGTGATTGAGTTAATTCCTTCGATCGTATCCGAAATCAAAGCCCCTGAACTTGTAGGAGTATCACCCGAAATCCGAATCGCGCCGAAATGCAACAAAACTAAACTCGCCCAGAATTATGGGTAGAATTCTGTTAGGGATATACTGAAGGTTGCAAATCATCACTCATTCATTACTGAAGGAGTCAGTCGTGGCTGGTCAAAAAATCTTGGTAATCGATGACAGTAAAGTCATCCGCGTCCGAGTCCGAGAGATGTTGCCGCAGGGTAACTTTGAAGTTCTAGAAGCAAAAGACGGCGAAGAGGGACTCAAACTGATCCGTCAAGCCCGGCCCAATCTAATTATGTTAGATTTCCTACTGCCCAAAGTCAGCGGTTGGGAAGTGTATCAAAAAGTGCAAGCCCATCCTGAGCTTTCTAAGATACCTTTGGTGATCATGTCGGGCCGCGAAGAAGAGGTGATGGAAAAAATTCCGAAACCCTTTGAGAAGCATTTTTTTGCATTCATCGCCAAACCGTTTGAAAAGAAGCAGCTAACCGAGGCGATCAAATCGGCCATGGTACTGGCCAAAAAGAAACCAGTGCCGGAAGCCCCAGCAGCCCCCGCTGCAGCCACTTCTGGAGCGGGCGCCGCCGAAATTCAGGCGATGACTGTGAAAATGGCGAAAATGCAAGCGGAAATTGATGCACTCAAAAAACAAATGACTCAGGTGATTACGATCATCAAGCAGAAATTGAAATAATTCTGCTGTTTTTTGAAGGCACTTATGTAGAATGAAACTTCCACACCGTGAAACTTTCAGTTGAGTCTCAAAGGCTGCGATTTTATCCGCATTTTTTTGCCAAATTGTTTGAGCGAGTGCGATCGCCAATAGCCTGCAACTGGTTTCTCAAAATCCCAGTGAGAAAATCAATTAAAAGTTAAAAATAAAATAAGGGAGGAAATTAATTATTAAATTATATTAGGATTTTTAATTCCCGCTCGTTCCACACTCAATTATCAACTCCTCAGTCTCATTTTTTTGGTTAATGACTAACGACTATTCCGATTTTTTGCCTCAACTGCGTGCCTCAACAGAGCAATTATTGAAAAGATTAGACTGCTTCGATCGAGCGCAGGTATTAGCGATCGGAGATTTGACCTTGGACGAGTTTCTTACCGGACAAGTAGAGCGAATTTCCCGCGAAGCACCTGTGTTGATTTTGCGCTACGAAAATACTCAGCAAGTACCCGGAGGTGGCGCAAATGCTGTCTATAATTTAGCCAAACTGGGAGGCAAAGTAAAAGTTGCTGGTTTGGTGGGAAAAGACGACCAGGGAAAGGCTTTGTGCGGTATTTTTGAGGCGGCGGGAATTGATACGGGTGGGATTTTAATCGATTCGCAGCGTCCAACTGTCACCAAAACTCGAATTTCCGGGCACGCGCGGCAGTCGGTGACTCAGCAAATTGTACGAGTCGATCGCAAATCGGACGAGTTGCCGGATTTAGATTTGCAGTTGCAACTGGCAGACTACATCCGGCAGCAAATACCGACAGTAGATGCCGTGGTTTGTTCCGACTACGGCGACGGAGTTTGGACGAATTTGGCGATCGAATCGGCAGTGGTTCCCGGCAAAACAATTGTAGACGCTCAAATAAATTTGCAGCGATATTCTGGAGCAATGCTGTTTACTCCGAACTTGCCAGAAGCCGAGCAAGCCGTCGGATATGCTATCAAAAACCCTCAAACTTTAATGCAAGCAGGACGCGATTTATTGAACTTAACTCAAGCTCAAAAAATCCTGATTACTCGCGGTGAAGAAGGGATGAGTTTGTTTGAAAGGGCGAACGGCGAAGAAATCAAAAATTCACCCCCTCCAACATCCATTTGTGAAAAGGGGGAATTTGCCATTCAAAGTTGGGACATTCCCCCTTTTAACAAGACTGATGTATTTGACGTAACCGGTGCTGGAGATACAGTTGTAGCAGCAATGACTTTAGCTTTGTGCGTCGGTGCATCCGGTTGGGAAGCGGCAGTTTTGGGCAATTTGGCGGCTAGTATTGTCGTGCGTCAATTCGGTACGGCAACGACGACTGCAGACGAAATGAAAGAAGCTTTGAAAACGATGATCGATCACTAATCAGTTGTAATGGGTGATTGATTATTACTTGTTCCCAGGCTCTTCCTGGTAACGCAGATCCGGAGGCTCAGCCTCCAATTTACTTGTTCCCAGGCTCTTCCTGGTAACGCAGATCCGGAGGCTCAGCCTCCAATTTTCCCATCGCTTTTCGAGGCTGAGCCTCTAGATATCGGTTCCCAGGCAGAGCATGGGAACCAGCGATTAAAGGCCGGGGCGGGTTTACAGATTTTCCCGTTTCTATTCAATATCTTGGCGAACCCGCCCCTACAGGAATCATGGTTAATTGACCGGACATGATATTACTACTGACTAATGACTAATCACTAACGACTACTTACTTTTTTTCAAAATTTGCCCCTTGTCATCAATTATCAAACCGCTATTGGGAAAATCGCTCTTTGTCAAACGGTTAATCAAACCCACAGTCCTAAATTTGTTATCAACAGCCGGAACACCTCGCCCGTCAAGTTGGACGGGGATAATCTTACCAGAAACAAAATCCCCTTTCGGAGTCATTTTCACATCCAAAATTAGAGATTGACCGAGTGTTCCTGCTGTGGACAAAGTGCGATAACCCAAAAAATTTCCCAGGGAATAAGCAATCAATTTCCCTTTATAAAGTTCCATCGCTCGCGGGACGTGCGGGCCATGTCCCAAAATCAAATCGGCTCCCGCATCAATCATCGTCCGCGAAAACAAAACCATATTTCCCCGGTTTTCTCCGTAAAAGAACTCAGTTTTATTTCTCACATTCAGAGCTCCCGTTCCTTCCGCTCCAGCATGAACTGATATCACTACAATATCAGCGTTTTGCTTGGCTTTTTTGACAACTTCTGCTCCCGCTTTGAGTTCCAGCAAGGAATTGTGAACGTCGCCGTAGTTGCTGAAACCGATAAAGGCAAAATTCACGCCCTTGACATTTTTATAAACAATTTGATCTCTTTTGCCAACAGCCTTCATGCCGTTGCTGTCGATGTTTTTAATCGTGTCATTAAATCCTTTCTCGTGAAAATCGTAAGAGTGATTGTTGGCAATATTCAAAATATCAAAACCAACATCTTTGAAAATTTTGGCATAACTCGGAGGCGTCCGAAAGGCAAACAGCATTCGTCCGCCGCCTGCTTTGGAACTGTAAGGATGATCGGTCATCGTGCTTTCAAAATTGCCAAACAGAATATCAGCTCCTTTGAGGTACGGTTTTACCGACTCTAATAACATCTCTTTTTTTGCCGGCAGTTTGTTGTAGGGATAATTTGTGCCGGGGATCATGTCACCAACTGCTTTGATGCTGACTGTGGCGGGCACAATGGCAGGTTTTGTGGCGGCAGGGGAGGGCGGTTTTGGAGCTGGAAGGGGTTTGGCTGCGGGTGTCGAGCTCACTTCTTGTACCGCAGGCTTTGACGTTAGAGGGTTATTAGTAGCGGTGGGTGAGGATTTGTAAAGTTGAGAAGCCAGCACAAAGCCGGATATCGGTACGAGAATTAGACTCAGAGCACCGACTGACAGCCCAGATTTTTTAGTTTTAGTGCCTGCTAATTCTGGCTGGGGTGATGGCTTTTGCTGCCTTTGGTTTGGGGGTTTTGGAGTTGGGATTTTAGAGGGTTGGGGCGGAGATTTTTCTGGTATTTGAGTGGGCGCCGTTGTGACATTTTGAGTTTTTTCTAGCTTGGGCAAAGTCACAGGAATGGGAGAAGCTGCTACACTAGCGGCTACTGCTGCACTCGCAGCTACTGCGGCATTCACGGCAACTAACGGACTCACGGGTGCGGCAGTCAAGCGTTTTTTTAATTCTACCGTCTGAGTCCAAGCGGGCAATTGCTGGCCGTCGCGCCGCCCGTAAACTGTCACTGAGTAAAGGTTATTTGGTTGCAGCCGCTGCAACCCTTTGACTGCGACTCGGAGACAGGCTTCTTCTGCGGGCAAATGTTCTGCTTCCAGCAGCAGGTGCAGGGTGTCGTTTTCCCGGCTGGCTTTAGCCGTGACGCCGAAGCTTTGGAGTGCTTGGCCGATCAGAAATGCGATCGCCCTGGCATCGCCTTCTTTTGCTAAATTTAAAATATCTTGTTGGCTCACAAACGCCTCTACTCTCACACTAGAAATTTAGCTCGATCTTATATCAAATTTGGCTGCACAGCATTAAATACCGATTGATTTAACTTAAGTAAGGAATGAGAATTAAATAACTTCCACTCTTGAAAGTGGGATGGGCGTCCCGCCCGTCCAAAAAGGACGGGCGG
>NZ_JAUBVD010000039.1:58682-63264 GCF_036705675.1 Microcoleus sp. AT8-A3 | reverse complement strand
CCGCAGGGTGGTAATCGGACTATTTTTTCTGATGCGATTCCTGGCTGGTCTTTTCATAATGGCGAAACGTCAGCGAGTGTAACTACAAGCAATCTAGTTGATGTGCATCAGCTATCTGCAACTGATGCTCCGGCTTTGCACGCGGAATTGGATCGGATTGGGGTCGATCGCACTCAACCAAATTATGCTCTGAAGCTAGAATCAGGTAAAAGTATTACCCACAACCGTTTTGTCGTGCCTGAGTCTGGAACTCTGCGATTTAATCTTCACGTACCTGAACTCAGTGGTGGCAACCTTATAGTTTCTTTAGAAGGAGATAATGGTGTTACCACACTGGAAACTATTAGCTTATCAGAAGCCAGTGGTCCTTACGATTCTGGCTACAATAACGCAGATACAAACAGAATTGGTTACGGAAATATCGGGTTTGAAACTTTCCATGTAGTAGATATACCAGAACCGCTACGAGGCAGGGTTGCTACAGTGAAGTTTGAAGTAGATAACGGCACGGTTTTTCTGGATGACGTTTTCTTTAAAAGTGTTCATCTAAAGTTGGGTAATCCAACTTTAGATGGTCAAAAAACTCGACCAGACGCTGTTAACAATGCCAACAACTATCTCATTGAAAAGCCACAGTATTCTCTCTCTTATAACGAGAGCAACAAAGGTCCAAATTGGGTAAGCTGGCAACTAAACAGAACCTGGATAGGTACTCTACAACCTCCTGAGAGAGATGACAATCTAGATCCTTTAGATCCTTTTCCTTGGAGGTCGGATAGCGAACTTCCCAGTGAATTAGAGACAACTGAGGGATGGGAGTACAGAGGTAGTGGTTTTGACCGAGGTCACATGACTGCTAGAGAACATCGTAACAGAACTCAGAAAGATCAGTTTGCTACCTTCTTGACAACAAACTTACTTCCACAAGAGAGAAGTAGTAATAGAACCGGTGCATGGCGACAGCTTGAACGCTTTAGTCGGCAAGTTGCTCAGAGGCGTGGTTGGGAACTTTACAATATTGCAGGAGGATATGATTCGATTAATGATGCCCTTCCGCCTGAAAATCCTCTCAACTTAGAAAACATTAACGTCCCTGAGTACACTTGGAAAGTTATTATGTTTGTTGAACCCGGTCAAGGAATAGCAGATATTACAGTAAACACACCTGTGATTGCTGTTACTATGCCTAATGGCATTGCTAATCCGCCAGATATAATTCCACCGCGATGGCAAGATCAAATAACTACGGTCAGAGAGGTCGAAGAACTTACAGGTCTAGATCTTTTGTCAAATCTTCCAGATGAAATCGAAAATGTAATTGAAAACCGGATTTATTCTGGACCTACTAACGTAAATGATTTTCCATCTGTGGTTACATAAGTCTTCACAGTTCTCAGTTTGCGCTGTTTAAGTTGAAGTTCTCATCTGGGGGAACTTCAGCTTAGAGTGGAAGACTCACTCACAATGGTCATTCCTCGTGCTGCCATCGGGCATGATTGTATTGCAGAAGATTGCCCCTTCAATTCCACTAATGTTAGCCAACTCTAAATCAACGATCGCTTCACTTAAATTTACTCCTGTTAGATTAGCTCTTGTGAGCAGGGGTTCACCTAGATAAGTATCTGTTAAACAAGCCCCAGTCAAGTTGACTTCCGCCAGTGATGCTTCTTCCAGGTTAGCTCCACTCAGGTCTGCTTGACTTAAATCTGCTCCGCTTAGGTCAGCTTCGGCTAAATTGGTTTTACTCAGGTTAGCTCCACTCAGATCAGCACAGTTTAATTGAGTACAGTTCAAGTTGGCTCCACTCAAATCTGCTCCACTCATATCTGCTTTAATCAAGCTGGTATAGAACAGGTTAGCATTGCTTAAGTTGGTACCAGATAAGTTCGCCTCACTCAAATCGCCATCGCATAGTTGGACGCCACTCAAGTTAGCACCGCTGAGATTAACATAACTCAGATTGGCCATCCTCAAGTTCGCACCGCTGAAATTGATACCGCTCAAGTAATTTTGACCTGGTTCGAGTTCTTCGAGGTCTTCCACGTTAGCAACGTTTAAGTTAGCATGACTTAAATCAACTCCAGGGAAATCTCTCTCTCCCGCAGCGTAACGTCTATATAGTTCTTCAACGTCCATAGCTTTCTTGTTCAAGCTGTTTATAATTTCATAGTAGCACTGTTACTTTTACTTTTTACCAATAAATGTATCAAACTGTGCGAGAGGTAGAACCAGTGAAAGTGTAAATAGATTAAAGAGGCAAGTTATGAACGCAGAAGAACTGCTCAAAAGGTACGCAGCGGGTGAAAGAGATTTTCGTCGGGTTAACCTAGAAGATGCCGAACTAAGAGGCGTAAACTTGAGTGAGGCTGATTTCACGGAAGCTAACTTGAATGGTGCCATTCTGAAAGAAGCCAATCTCAGACGTACTATTTTTAAGTCCGCTAACTTAGAAGATGCTGACTTAAGTCATGCTATGCTGGATGAAGCAGATTTGTCTAATTCTAGTTTAGAAGTCAACCTAAAAAGAGCTTCATTGGAGAGAGCTAACCTAAGTAATGCCAACTTGACAGGTAGTAATTTGGAATATACTAATCTCCGAAATGCCAACCTGCAAAATGCTTGTTTAGTTGAAGTTAGCTTAGATCGAGCCAATCTGGAAGGAGCAGATCTTAGAGGTGCAATTATGGGTGAAACTTGTCTGTATGAGGCCAATTTGAGAGGAGCACTCGTTGAAGGTTGCGATTTAAGCGACAGCTACAAGCGAAATACTATCATGCCAGATGGACAAGTTGTGACTGATAAATATGCTGAGATGGAATCTGACGATTAACCAAATCGAGGAGTTGACTGAGCTTGACTTTTTCTCAAATATTCCCTCTGGAGATTGAGGAAATAATCGAATCATAAAATATGACGGGGTCTCAACCCCGTCAAAAGCCCCACACAAGTTAGGAGCCATTGTCACTTCTAATTGTGCCATCCGGCATGATGGTGTTGCAGAAAATCAAACGACCTTCTCCGGTGGCTGAAAAGTATGCACCCATCAAGTTGGCTCTGGTGAGATTAGTGCCAATCAACTGCGTACACTCCAGGCTAGCTTCTCTCAAGTCAACATCCACTAAGTCGCTTGCCAGTTCAGCATAATCCAGAATAGCATCCCTCAAATCACCACCCGTCAATATAGTAACCCATAAACTAGCAGAATCTAAGTTAGCACTGCTCAAATTAGCACCACTGAGATTAACAAAACTCAGATTAGCCACAGTCAAGTTAGCACCGCTGAGATTGATACCCCTCAAATCATTCTGACCTGGTTCGAGTTCTTCGATGTCTTCTACGTTAGCAATGTTTAAGTTAGCATGACTTAAATCTACACCCGGAAAATCTCTTTCGCCAGCAGCGTAACGCCTATATAGTTCTTCAACGTCCATAGCTTTCTTGTTCAAGCTGTTTATACTTTGATAGTAGCGCGATTACTTCTACTTTTTATCAATAAATATATCAAGCTGTGCGAGAGGTTGAACCCGATCGCATACCAAGTAATCCAGATGGCTCAGAAGGAATACAAATGTCCTAAAATCTCAACTCTCAAATCTCAAAACGCTAACTGCGCCGAATATTAAAACAACACCAATCTTGGCGCTTCCACAGAGTAGCCACAATCCAGCCGTGCTGTTCGAGAGTGTCGGCAATTGGCTTAGCTTGTTCGAGCAAAATGCCGCTGAGCACGGCCCAAGTAGTCGGTTTGCTAATTGCAGTGAACTGCGGGATTAAATCGATGATTACTTCTGCTAAAATGTTGCAGATCAAACCGTCGATCGGCTCATCGACCATTTCTTTCAAGCGATCGATACTTCCGAGCTCTGCAACCAACTGCTGAGAATTAACGCGGTTGAGTAGCCTGTTGCTAATAGTCGATCGCACTGCCAAAGGATCTGTATCCAAAGCATAAACTTTTGTAGCGCCCAACAACACCGCGCCGATCGACAAAATACCCGATCCGCAGCCGATATCAGCAACGATGCACTCTTTGTCATCAAAACCGAGACGCATTTCCAGCGACTCCAGACAAAGTTGAGTAGTAGCGTGAGCACCCGTACCGAAAGCCACACCCGGATCTAAACGCAAAATAACGCGATCGGTATCAGTCGGTAAGGGCAACCAAGCCGGATTAATTAAAAAGCGATCGCCCACTTCTTGAGGCTGCCAGTGCTCCTTCCAAGTGCTGCCCCAGTCTTCGTCTTCAATCAAATCCCACTGCATCGCAGGTAGGGGCAAACCTGCACACAGAGCATCTTGGCGCAGCCACAGAGACAGAGCGGCCAAATCCAGCAATCCTGCCTGTTCTTCGGGCAAATAAGCCGACATCAGGCAGGAATTGCTTTTGATCTCAGTAGCAGTTCCCCGACAGTTAAACCGTTCCAGACGCCAAAAGATGATATCTTCCAGCGCCGGATCGCAAAGAATTCTAATTTCCCACCAGCTATGTGCCATAACGATTTTAGATTTTAGATTTTAGATTTTAGATTGGCCCAGGGGAACTGGAGACTGGGAACTGGGGAGTGAGGAATGAGGATTGGCT
>NZ_JAUBVD010000039.1:24695-58582 GCF_036705675.1 Microcoleus sp. AT8-A3 | reverse complement strand
AAAGATTTACCGTGTAAGCATCCCGAATTCCCGGAACTTTGAGGATCTCAGCCAGTATCCCCTCTGGTAGAGGGTCAACGATTTTAAATTTTAGATTTTAGATTTTAGATTGGCCCAGGGGAACTGGAGACTGGGAACTGGGGAGTGAGGAATGAGGATTGGCTAATAGAAAAATTCCCGCTTTCAGGCCAATTACCAACGATCGATTACCCATTACCAATTATCAGTCCTGGCATCCAAAATCTAAACTCCTAAATCCGTCAAAGATTTACCGTGTAAGCATCCCGAATTCCCGGAACTTTGAGGATCTCAGCCAGTATCCCCTCTGGTAGAGGGTCATCAAGGCTCAAAACCATCACCGCATCGCCTCGCACGATTTTACGGCCTACCTGCATACTGGCAATATTGACATTAAAACTGCCCAATTGGGAACCAATTTTGCCAATAATCCCCGGCATATCGCGGTGCAAGGTAAACAGCATATGGTGAGTGGGGGAAACGTTGACCGGGAAATCGTCAACACTGGTAATCCGAATTTCGCTTTCGCCGAGCACTGCACCTGTCACGGTGTGTTCGCCGAGGGTTCCCTTAGCCGAGAGGTGTAGGGAGCCGGTGTAGTCGCGAATTGAGGCGTCTCTGGTTTCGACGACGCGAATTCCGCGTTCTTTTGCTTCAATGCTGGCGTTGACGTAGTTAACGCGCTCTCGCAGGGCTTGGGATAGCAGGCCTTTGAGGGCGGCAACGACTACGGGCTGGCTTTGGTTGCTGGCCAATTCGCCTTGGAGTTGGACGTTGAGGTAATCGACTCGGCCTCCGGCTAGCTGGCTGACGAGGTTGCCCAGGGTTTCGGCGAGTTGCAGGTAGGGTTTGAGTTTTTCGATCGAGTCTGGGTAAATTCCTGGTATGTTGACAGCCGATCGCGCGGGCAGCCCCAACAGTACATCGCGGATTTGTTCAGCCACGTCGATCGCCACATTCACCTGAGCTTCCGCTGTGGATGCTCCCAAGTGGGGTGTCAGCACGATGTTCTGGCCGACACTCCGCAGTGGGGAATCAGCTTCCAGCGGTTCGTGTTCGTAAACGTCCAAAGCTGCGCCGGCGATCTGACCTGATTTGATGGCTTCTGCGAGGGCTGCTTCGTCGATTATGCCGCCTCTGGCGCAGTTTATGATGCGGGCCGTGGGCTTCATTTTCGACAGCACTTCAGCGTTAATTAAGTGCAGGGTTTCCGGCGTTTTGGGGATGTGCAGGGTGATGTAGTCGGATTCGCGCATCAGCAGTTCGAGTTCTACTAAGCGGCAGCCCAACTGATCGGCTCTTTCGGTGGAAATGAAGGGGTCATAGGCCAGCAGTTTCATGCCCATTGCTTTGGCTGCGGCGGCGAGGTGGGAGCCGATTTTGCCCAAACCGACGATGCCGAGGGTTTTTTTGTAAACTTCTACGCCCAGAAAGCGGTTGCGTTCCCATTTACCCCCTTTGACGGATTCGTTAGCTTCCGGGATGTGGCGAGACATCGAGAGCATCATGGCGAGGGCGTGTTCGGCGGCGGCGATCGTGTTGCCTTCGGGGGAATTGACGACTACAATTCCTTTGCGGGTAGCGGCGGGTACATCGACATTATCTACGCCGACGCCGGCTCGGCCGATAATTTTAAGTGAATTCCCGGCTTCTATGATTTCTTTGGTAACTTGGGTGCCAGAACGGATCATTAAAGCGTCGTAATCTGGAATAATTTTTACCAGTTGTTCGGCTGAGAGTCCTGTGTTTACGTCAACTTGCGCGACTTGGGAGAGGATGTCAATTCCGGCTTGGTCGATCGGATCGGATACTAGAACTTTAGGCATAGCAAGCAATTGAGTGCAATAGTAAAAATAGACCGAGCGTTGGCGAGCTCAAAGTTGAGACTTACACTTAGAGCAGTATCTAACAGCTCAGCTCAAGCTTGCCTTTGTGCAGTTTGAATTGTATCTGTATTCGGTCAAGGTCGGCCGTTTTTTGCATGAAATATTTTAGCTTTGCGGGCGATCGGACTCTCTGACCGTCTGAAAATCCCCCAAGTGCTTAGCTAGTATGTCTTTTCGGTCTATAATAGACTTTGGCTATTTCAGCCTAACTATCAGGAATTATTGTCAATGAATTATCTTATCGCCGTACTGCCCGATCGAATGCAAGCCGAAGCTGCCTACTGTGCTCTGGAAAAAGAAGGCTTGCCTATGAAGCAAGTGAGTATTTTGGGCCGCGGCTACAAAACTGCTGATGAATTTGGCTTGATCGACCCGAACCAGCAAGCGAAGAAACAAGCTAAACTCATGGCTATTTGGCTGATTCCCTTTGGCTTTATTGCTGGGGTTACTTTCAGCTTGATTACTGAGTTGAAAACTTTTGCCTGGGCGGGGGAAATTGGCGATCACGCGATCGGTGGAGTGCTAGGTGCGATCGCCGCTGCAATGGGCAGTGTGTTTGTTGGAGGCGCGGGCGGTATGGCTTTTGGTAGCGGCGATGCTTTGCCCTACCGCAACCGTTTGAATGCCGGTAAATTTTTGATTGCGGTTAAGGGTACTGATGATTTGACTGGCAAAGCTGCGAAGATTTTGCAGCAGTTTGAACCGGAAAATATCCAAGGTTATACAGAGACTTAGTTATTTGTTTGTTAACAGTTGACTGTTGACTGTTGACTGTTGACTGTTGACTGTTGGCTGTTGACTGTTGACTGTTGACTCGTGTAATATTTGGAGGCAGTTATGGAATCACAAACTATCCCCCTAGATTCTCCCCTAGAATTAACGCTCGAATTAACAGACGAGCAGTTTTTTCAGTTGTGTATTGACAACCGGGATTTAAGATTTGAACGGACTGCTAGTGGAGGATTGATTATTATGCCACCTACAGGTAGCGAGACGGGTAGACGGAATTCAGACCTAAACTTTCAACTTAAGGCTTGGAGTCGTCAAAACAATTTAGGAGTTGTTTTTGACTCTTCAACTGGATTTAAACTGCCCGACGGTTCAGATATTTCTCCCGATGCTGCTTGGGTGCGGCGCGACAGGTGGGATGCTTTAACTGCTGAAGAAAAAGAGAAATTTGCGCCGATTTGTCCAGATTTTGTGGTGGAATTGCGTGAAGCGAAGCTATCCCGTAGGGAATCGACTACTGACTCGCTAGAAAAATTGCGGGCTAAAATGAAAGTGTATGTGAAAAATGGAGCGAGGTTGGGATGGTTGCTCGATCGCAAAAATAGACAAGTTGAAATCTCCCGTCAGGGTAGAGAAGTAGAAATTTTAGATGAACCTGCAACTCTGTCCGGTGAAGAGGTACTACCCGGTTTTGTGTTGGATTTAACTGATATTTTCTAAATTTGTAAGAAGACTCGGCGGTTGAAACCGCATCTATTAAGTCAAAACCCGCAGAGGCTGGTTAAAGAGGACAACTGGGGAAAATTATGTTATTCTCTTTAGTCGGCATCCAGCAGACATGGTTTGTATAAACCTGCTTTCAACCGCCTTCTTATCTTTTCCCGCTAATTGATGATATGATAGGCTGCCAAAGGTTGCGTTTGGTATGACCTGTCAGGAACCTCAGCCCTGACGGCATGAGGCTTGGAAGAGAAATCTCAAAAGCCGTCCTGACCAGCCTAAGTCTTAACTGACTACGTTTTTTGAGTCACGACACTCCTTGAATGCGAAGCTAGTTTTCCGCTCTGTCATTTGCAGTTAAACAGTTTTAAGGTCCCTGAAACAGTGCTGCAAGTATAAAAAGCTCTTAAAACATTGGCGAAGCTAACATTACCCCGCAAGGGAGGCTCGAAAGAGCAAAATACTATGCGTACAGGATTGGAAGATTTGAAACGGTAACTGTCCCGTTGAAAGTACAACACAAAGGTACACCGAATTAACCAATTCCAAGGCGGTAGTAAATCAAAAAACAATGTAAAGCCGTCCTAGAAGGACGGGGTTTCTACCCATTTTTCTGATGAAAATCCTCCACGGGACTTGGATTCCTCAAGCAGAAGAGAATTTTATTCAACCTGGAACTTTTTGTCTTTGGGTTGAAACCACTCAAAAGAAAAAACAGCCTGCTAAGGTTCATCCCCGACAATTGGAGACGGCACAGTTAAGAGAGTTTCTAACGAAAGAAGCCGGGATGCAACTGCCACCAGTCAGCAATACAAGTGCGATGGGGCGAGAATACGCGATCGTCCCTCGGTATTTTTTACTCCCCACTGCCGACAACCAGCCGTTACCATCTTTAGAGTTAGCGCGATATTTAGAGACAGAATTACCGGAAACATTTGAGTTGGAGTATTGGCAAGTTGATTGTGTGTGCATCGCCACCCACACTTTGACTAAAGTATTGAACGATCTGCATTTTTTTGCCCTCTACGATTTAGCAGAAGTTCAGTTTGGTTCAGACTTGCTATTTTGGTATCACTACACCCAAAATTTTAAGCAAATTGTTCTGAAAGATCATTATATTCCGGCGTTGCGCTATCGAGAAACTGCTCCGATCGCGATCGCACCCATCGAAACATCCGAACCCGCTGAGAAAGCCACGCGCGGGCGTAAGAAAGCGGGCGAGACAAAAACTAAAACAACTGCAAAAACTCCAAAAACACCTGCCAAAATTGCACCCAGCTTTGAGATTTATCCGGGATGGGAAATTGTTTCAACACAGTACGAAACTGATTTACAACGCTATGTTGAATGGATGCCTTTAGTTTGTGTGTCCGGTTTTCGGAAGATCCAGCTACAAGATACACCAAAGTTCTACGATCGCGAACGGTTGCTGCGGCATTTTTCCGAGTGTGCGATCTCGGAAATTGTCACTCAAACCCCCATCCCAGCCTCGTTTGAAAATAAGATTGCGGATTCTTTACTCCAAATCTGCCTCAACCAAACACGAAAAATCGCGCGAGTAAGCCTTGAACAATACCGGCAATGGCAAACCTGGCGCGATCGCATTACGCGCAATCAATCTGCTGACTCATTCTCCCTCTGCTTTCAACTACAATCCCCCGAAAACCCCGAACAGCCTTGGGTTTTAGAGTTTCAGGCGGCTGCGAAAAAAGACCCATCTTTGCGGATGCCGTTGCAGGATTATTGGCGATCGCGATCGACTCAACAAAAACAGTTGCAAACACAATTTGGAGACAACTTTGAGCAACATTTGCTGACAAATCTCGGCTACGCTGCCCGCATTTATCCCCAACTTTGGCAAGGGCTAGAAACCGACAAACCAGTTAACATTACCCTCAGCTTAGATGATGCTTTCACCTTTCTGAGCGAGTCCGCTTGGGTATTAGAAGATGCCGGATACAAAGTGATTGTCCCCGCTTGGTGGACGCCGAAGGGACGACAGCGGGCGAAGATTCGCCTGCAAGTCAAAGGGAAGGGCAGCAAGAGTGCTGCAATCAAGGGCAAGGGATTGTTTTCGGCGGATTCCTTGGTGGAATATCAGTATGAATTGGCGATCGGGGGTGAACGGGTTAGCGAACAAGAATGGCAGGCGTTAGTAAATAGCAAAACACCGCTGGTGCAGTTCCGAGGACAATGGATGGAACTGGACAAAGACAAGATGCAGGAGATGCTAAGTTTTTGGCAAAAACATCGCGAAGAAAACCCCGATTTAAGCCTGATTGACTTTATGAAGTTGACGGCAGAAGGAGAAGCGAGCGAACAGTTGGAGGTTGAGCGCGATCGGGCTTTATCGGATATGTTGGAGAAGCTGCACGATAAGAGTCGGTTAGAGTTAATTGCAGATCCGGCAAAGTTTCAGGGCAAGTTACGGGATTATCAAAAGCGCGGCGTTTCTTGGTTGAGTTATTTGGAAAGTTTGGGATTAAATGGCTGTCTTGCCGATGATATGGGTTTGGGTAAATCGGCGCAGGTAATTGCTCGATTATTGCAAGAGCGGGAAGTTTTATCTAGTACAAAAGAGACAGAAAAAAATACAGAAAATGCGGTTCTACCCACGCTGCTAATTGCGCCCACATCCGTAGTTGGTAACTGGCAAAAGGAAATGGAAAAGTTTGCTCCAGAATTGCGATCGCTGATTCACCACGGCCCTCAACGTTTGCAAGATGCCAAAGCATTTAAAGCCGCCGTCCAAGGTTGCGATATGTTGATTACTTCCTTTACCTTGGTGCGAAAAGATGAGAAGCTGTTGAGCAGCGTAGCGTGGCATCGCGTGGTAATTGATGAAGCCCAGAATATTAAAAATCCCAAAGCGGCGCAAACCAAGGCGATTTTAAAGTTACCCGCTACCCATCGACTAGCATTGACTGGAACACCTGTAGAAAATCGATTGCTGGATTTATGGTCGATTTTTAATTTCCTCAATCCCGGATATTTGGGAAAAGAGGCGCAGTTTCGGAAGTTGTTTGAATTACCGATTCAAAAACATGGGAGTCGCACGCAATCTGCAGCGCTCAAAAAATTAGTAGAACCTTTTATCCTGCGCCGTCTGAAAACCGATAAGTCGATTATTCAGGATCTCCCCGACAAAGTTGAGCAAAAGCTCTACTGCAATCTCACCCGCGAGCAAGCTTCGCTTTATGAAGCGATTGTGAAAGAGGTAGAACAAGAAATTGACGCGGCGGAAGGGATGAAGCGCAAGGGGATGATTTTGGCGACACTGCTGAAGCTGAAGCAAATTTGTAACCATCCGCGCCAGTTTTTGCAGGATGAAAGTGAGTTTACACCAGAGCGATCGCACAAACTAGAACGGCTGATCGAGATGATTGAGGAAGTTAAAGCAGAAGGCGAAAGTTTATTGGTATTTACGCAGTTTACAGAACTGGGAAGCGCGTTGGAAAAATATATTAAACAAACGCTACATTACAACACTTACTACATCCACGGGGGAACCAGTCGCGAAAAACGGGAACGGATGATTTCAGAGTTTCAAGATCCAGAGTCTGAACCTTCGGTATTTATTCTGTCACTGAAGGCGGGCGGCGTGGGAATTACGCTGACAAAAGCCAATCACGTGTTCCATTTCGATCGCTGGTGGAATCCGGCAGTGGAAGATCAGGCGACGGATCGGGCGTTTCGGATCGGACAGGAAAAAAATGTGTTTGTGCATAAGTTTGTGGCTATTGGCACTTTGGAGGAAAAGATTGACCAAATGATTGAGGACAAAAAGAAATTGGCAGGGTCAATTATTGGTGCTGATGAATCGTGGTTGACTGAGTTGGATAATGAGGCATTTAAGAAATTAATTAGGCTCAATAAAAATGCGGTTCTAGATTAGGAGAAACCAAAAAATATGTCACAATTTACTCGGAATTGGTGGGGTAATAAATTTATCGATGCGTTAGAAAGATTTACAGATTCTGGGCGACTTGGGCGGGGACGTGCCTATGCACGAAACGGCAAGGTAAAAAGCTTTGGCATGAATGATGGGTTAGTGATGGCACAGGTGAGAGGCTCGGTTAATCCTTATTTTGGGGTTTATAAGGAGCCTCTGTACACAACTCAAATTGAGTTTGAGCCAATTAGTCAGGAAAAGTGGCAAATGGCGATCGCCCAAATGGCATCAAAAGCCAGCTTCATTTCTCGGCTGCTGCTCAACGAAATGCCCGACAATATTGAAAAGGCTTTCTCACCCCTCGGATTGCACCTTTTACCCAGCAGCCGCGAGGACTTTAAGACTACTTGCTCTTGCCCAGACTATAGCAATCCCTGCAAACATATTGCCGGAGTTTATTATTTGGTGGCGGCCGAATTGGACAAAGATCCATTTTTACTGTTTGAATTACGGGGGCTTTCTAAGGAAGTGCTGCACCGCGAATTAGCAAAAACGCCTTTGGGCTTGGCGCTGGCTGCGGAGTTGACGGCGGATGCAGCGGCCCCTGTGGCGGTGGATTCCTATTACACGCGGGCGATCGCCAGTGAGGCGCCAACGGTCAGCCTGAAAGAGTTTTGGCATGGTGCGAAGCGATTACCGCAGACGATTGAGGTGGCAGCGCAAAGTGGGGTAAGCGCGATCGTGGTGAAGAAACAGGGAGATTTTCCACAGTTTTGGCACAAGGATGGTTCGTTTATTGAGGCGATGGAAGAACTGTATTTGCGGGTGAAGAAGAATAAGTAGTTGGGTGGACAATTTTGCTGCCATACTCGATCGAGATATTGCAAAAACTTAAACTCGAAGACTTCATAGGTTTGGTACAATAATCGTGCTCATCATATCAGCTTTACCAGCAACTAAAATCATAGGATCGTTATTTGATGATTTTAGACTATAATTAAATTAGTGCGACTGTTAAAAAAGTAGACTTTTTAGTTACAGCAAACTTTGGCAATTTCAAATTAGAATCTAAAATTGACTGATGTTACAAAGAGAAGAACTGTTAAAAGGCATCGAAAACCGCGAATGTGTCGCGCGGGCGATCGACCAAGCGGAACAAGCAATTAAAACTTGGGAAGTTACTCTGACTGATTTTCTGTCGCCTCCAGAATTGGCGGACACTCTGACGGTATTTAAGCGCTTAACAGATGTGGAATTAGTGGCTTGGGGCGGCTACCCGCAAGCTGAAAGACAAAGAATTGCGATCGCGCGATCGGATATCCCGATCGACTCTGCTAGCGTTAACGTTGCTGCGGTGGAGATTGCTGGCAATTTCTTGTTCGATACAGCTTCTCACCGCGACTTTTTGGGGGCGATGTTGGGTACAGGAATTGTCCGCGAGAAAACTGGTGATGTGATTGTTTTGGGAGAACGCGGCGCGCAAGCGATTGTCATGCCGGAGATGGTAGAGTATTTGGAGATGAGTTTGCAGCAAGTGCGATCGGTTCCCGTGCAAACGCGGCGCATTGAGTTGAGCGAACTCAAAATTAGAGAACCTAAAAAGAAAGAAATGACAACCGTTGAAGCATCCATGAGATTGGATGCTGTCGCCTCGGCTGGATTCGCAATGTCTCGCAGCAAAATGGCCGATTTGATTGGCAGCGGCGATGTGCGAGTTAACTGGAAAGACGTTACTCAAGCTAGTTATAATGTCAAGTCTGGAGATTTAATTGCTGTTACGGGCAAGGGAAGATTGGAAATTGGGGAAGTTGCTGTTACTAAGAAGGAACGCTATCGAGTCCAGTTAACTCGATATTTGTAATTTATAGCCCAGAAACCGGGTTTTTTTCGAGAATATGGATACACCGCGTAAAAATTGCGAAAAACCCGGTTTCTTTGGTTTCTGTGGTAGTCCTAGACGCTTGTAAAATTGGGGAAGGTTCATTTGTTTGTGGGTGCGATGGTTTTTCCAGGGGGTCGTTTGTTTGTCCGCGATTCCGCGATTCCGCCAGGGGTTGAAACCCCTGTCTCATAGAAGACAGTCGGTTGAAACCGACTGAAGAATGGTGACAAATACTCGATTATTGTGACAAATACGCGATAGTTTATTTAATTTGCTTTTCAGTCCTCTTTTAGAGGACTTTCGCTATGAGACGGGGGTTTCAACCCCCGGCGGACTTGTGGGGTAGCGTGGAGGATTTTGGTGGCGGGGATTTTGGTGGCCCGAATGTGCGATCGACCTTTTGGTAAAATTTGCGTTAGGGGCGATCGACCTTTTGGTAAAATTTGGGTTAGGGGCGATCGAATGTTTGTCGTTGGGTGGGGGCGGGTTTATCTAGATTGTTGCTGGGAATTGGGGATGGTTGGTAAAACCCGCCCCTACAGAATTATCGGGATGTTTGATTGTTTTGGGAAAATTTGGGTTAGGGGCGATCGAATGTTTGTCCTTGGGTGCCGGCGGGTTTATTTATATTGTCAACGATCGCGATTATTCGTCTTTCGCCCGAAACACCTTTTCTACCGACTTCACCAACAGTTCTCGCGGCATCAATCGAGGCATATTGGCGATGATTTGATTGGGAATTCCCCCTGTCACGACATTAGACTCATTTTTGTCTAAAGCTTTCAAAGCATCTCGCACTACTTCCGCTGCGGGAACGAGTTTTTGCCAGCTGCTGGATGCCATTGATTGAGGGAATTCAGCTACTGCGAAAAAGTTCGATTCTGTCGGCCCTGGACAAAGGCATAAAACGCGAATTCCTAAATCTTTGTTTTCCGCCCAAAGTGCCTCGCTGAAACTCAAAACAAAGGCTTTAGTCGCTGCATACATCGACAAGTACGGCATCGGTTGAAAAGCTGCAATGGAGGCAACATTGATGATACTTCCCGATTTTCTTTCGCGCATTCCCTGCAAAAATAAGTGCGAGAGTTCAACTAATGCTACAATATTTAGTTGCACCATTGTTAGTTGTTTCGCAAGCGGGCGATCGGCAAAAGCACCGTAATCGCCAAAACCCGCATTGTTCACCAACAAATCAACCGTCCAACCTTTTTTAACAACCGCGTCAAATACAGCATTTGTGGCTCCTGGTGCGGTCAAATCTTGAACGATAATTTCGACCAAAATATTGAATTCCTGTTGCAGTTGAGCAGCTAGCTGTCGCAATTTGTCTTCGGAACGAGCTACCAAGATTAGATTGTGCTGGCGTTTGGCTAATTCGGCGGCAAAGGCTGCACCAATTCCGCCAGAAGCACCAGTGATTAAAGAAGTCGGCATGAAATTAATTCGGATATTTGATGTGGGGTTTATATATTTTAACAATTATTTGGACGGGGAAACTGTAAAATAATTAAAAGGGAATAGGTGAGTTTTATGGCGCGTCTTACCGATCGAGCTTTTGAAATTTTGCGGGCAGAAGTTGACAAGTGCGCGGCGGCTGATAGTCTAGCGGGTGATGTCTACCGACGGATGGTAATCAAGCGGTTGGAGAAGTTGCGATCGCAAAACGGCACTTTCGCCTCAATAGAAGAAATCCGCGATACCTTCAAAGACGAATTTCCCAACTTCAGCGAACAAGCTCTTAAAGCAGCCGTCAAAGCCAACCGCCCGCCCGGATTGTTCGGTAAAATCATCTTTGCTGGGAGTTTGCTGGGAAGTGCAGCGGGGATAATTTGGTTGATTAACCTGCCTTTCCCGATGATTCGCTGGCCCGTGGCGAAAACAATGCCGATATTATTGCTGCCGAGTTTTATCAGTATGGATCATAATTACCGGCAGGCGATCGCCCTTGTGGAACAATCCGATCAACTGGTGAATAAAGCCACTGCTGTCGCTGATTTTGACTTGGGCGAAATAAAAGCAAAAGAAGCTCAAAAACACCTCGACGCCTTGCCGGTGTGGTTCCTCGGCTATTACCCAAAGAGGTACTGCTCTTTTTTTAGCTGCAGTTGGCGGTTTACACTCGATGAATTTCAAGCTGCCCGCAAAAATGTGGGGCGGATGGAAGCTCAAATTTTCCAGCAAAAAAATGCTTTTACTCAGTTAAATCAAGTCGAACAAACGCTAAAGGCGGCGAAACAGGAGTATCAGCAAGCCAAAACCGCTGCGGATAGACAAAAAGCGACGGTAAATTGGCAAAGTGCGATCGACCAACTCAATCAAATTCCCGCCGAAACCCTCGCGGGAGAAACCGCTAAGAAAACACTCAAAGCAGCAGAAAGAGACTTTCAAGCAATGGGTGGCGTCGCCACCGGTTCTGTGCAGGCTGACAACTTAATTGAAGCTGCCAAAGAATTTGCTTTCTCCGCCGCCGTCGCCGCCAAAAACCCGCCCCATCCCGCCGCACAGTGGGAGCAAATAGCACAATTGTGGCAAGAAGCTATTAACAGACTGAAATTGATTTCTGTCGATAACCCTGGGTATCTCGACGCTCAAACCAAACTCGCTCAATATCAAAAAGATTTAGGAACTACCCAGATTAGACTGGAAGCAGAAAAAGATTCTGCAAAAGCTTTGCAAGCAGCTAAAAGCTTGTTTGCCAACTTGCAAAATAATGTGAATTCTCAAAATCCCGATAACTCCCTCAGCCAGTTGCAACAAATTATCAATCAATTAGAATCCGTGAAATCCGGGACAACTGTTTATCCCGAATCCCAAAAATGGCTGCAATCTGCTCGCAAGAAACAGCAAGAATGGCAAAAAAATTAGCTGTTGACTGTTGACTGTTGACTGTTGACTGTTAACTGTTAAGGGTCGCGAATTAAATAACTTACAATTTTAATTGTTCTTGTGGGATGGGCGTCCCGCCCGTCCATAAAGGGCGGGCGGGACGCCCAACCCTACTCCCCACAAACTTGTGTAAATTATTTAATTCGCGATCCTAATGACTCATATCATGTCCGATCGATTAACCATAATATCTTGGTAGGGGCGGGTTTTTGAGATTGTCAATTATTCGCAGGTATTGTTGGTAAACCCGCCCCTACAAAAATCGCGATCGCTCGACCGGACATGATATCATGACTAATGACTAATGCCAACAACCAACTGCCAACTGCCAACTGCCAACTAACAAATTACCAATTCGGGTCAACATACAGATTAATTGTCACTTGCTTTTTCCCCGAAGGGATGCCGGAAATACAAGCACAAATCGTATCTCCGCCATCAATTTCTACTTCGCAAGCGTGACAAGAACCCATGAGACAGCCGGTAGGAATAGAAACCCCTGCACGTTTAGCTACATCTAGCAAAAGCTCTCCTGGGTCAGCTTCAACTGTCACATTATCTGGTAAAAAACAAACTTTTGTCATTGAATTTGAACCTCAACTCTAACAAACAATAGTTAATAGTCAACTGTCAACTGTCAACTGTCAACTGTTAACTAATTAACCTAAAATATGCTTTATATCTAAATGCTTTTCCACTGTATCTGCTAGAGAGTCTAACAGAGTTTCTCGGTGTTCTCGGTAATTAGGAATACCTGTAGGCAATGCGCGGAGTCCCCGCTGCTGCCGCAAGTGATTTAACCAAGCTCGCCGCCAAGCTCCGTTGTCAAAGATGCCGTGCAGGTATGTACCCCAAATTGATTGAGAAGTATTGACAATGCCTAAACTAGCATCGTCAAATAGCGGTTGAGTCAAATCTGACTCTAGGATTTGCGTTTTTCCTTGATGAATTTCGTAACCGGAAACTGGCAAACCCGGTTGAGGATAGTTAGATGTTACGATTCGTTGGCGGGCAATTTTGTTCGGTGCCATCGCAGTTTTTAAAGGAAGCAATCCTAATCCTGGAAATTCTCCCTTTTCTCCCTCAATGCCTTCTTTATCGGTGATACTTTCTCCCAGCATCTGAAAGCCACCACAAACTCCCATGACTGTACCGCCAGCTACTAAATAATTTTGAATAGCTTTTGCCATACCTGTTTGGCGCAGCACGTGCAAATCGGAAATTGTAGTTTTAGAGCCTGGTAAAATCACGGCGTCTGGATGGCCTAAATGGTCTTTTGGACTGACATATTTGACTGTGACGCTAGTTTCCGACTCTAAGGGGTCAAAGTCGGTAAAATTGGAAATTCGGGGCAGGCGGATGACTGAAATATTTATGTCGGTTTGAGAATTGGGAGAACGTCGATCGAGCAAATCGAGAGAATCTTCTGAGGGAAACACTTCGTCTATCCAAGGAATCACCCCAACTACCGGGATTCCCGTCCTTTCTTCTAGCCAAGTCAGGCCCGGATCTAATATCGATTTTTGTCCTCGGAACTTATTAATAATGAATCCTTTAATTAAAGCTCGTTCGTCTGGATCGAGCAATTCCAAAGTACCGATGATGTGAGCAAAAGCACCGCCGCGATCGATGTCAACTACTAGCAAAGTTCGAGCTTTTAAATATTTAGCTACCCGCATATTTGTTAAATCGCGGTGTTTGAGATTAATCTCAGCAGGGCTACCGGCTCCCTCACACACAATCATGTCAAATTCTTGCTTGAGAAATTCTAAAGAGTCCCGAATAGCTTGCCAGCCGAGATCGAAATACTGCTCGTAATATTGAGCTGCTCGCACATTGGCGATCGCCCTGCCCTTGACAATCAATTGAGAAGTCATGTCTCCTTGTGGCTTGAGCAAAATCGGATTCATTTCTACCCAAGGTGCGACGCCCGCAGCCCAAGCTTGCACTGCTTGAGCGTAACCAATCTCTCCGCCGGCCGCTGTGACATAGGAATTCAGTGCCATATTCTGACCTTTAAACGGAGTTACCCGCCAGCCGCGTCGAGAAAAAATTCGACATAAAGCTGCAACGAGTAAAGATTTCCCTGCGTGAGATGTTGTTCCCACGACCATAATTGCTTTCATAATATTAAAAGAGAAGGAAGAAGGAAGTTCGGCAACGGATTCGCTCGACGGATGTAACGGATGTAACGGATATAACGGATGTCAGGAAGAAGGAAGAAGGAAGAAGTAAAAAGTAAAAAGTAAAAAGTAAAAAGTAAAAAGTAATAAGGCAGAAGGCAGAAGGCAGAATCAAAAAAAATTCTGGTTTCTACCTTTTGCTTTTTGGCTCAAGATGATGGCTTATCTTCGCCGGATACATTCTCAGACTTGGATTCAGTAGTCGGTTTAGCAGTTTCGACTAGATTCGGATCGGGGGGATTCGGGCGAATCAATTCCGGTTGTTCTCCCTCAGAATATGGTGTTTTATCTGTAGATTCGATCGAGATCACTGATACTGAAACCGTTTCCACCTGCACGCTCAACCCAGGTTCTCCCGGTATTTCTATCTCTACAGGCGCTGCCATTTCCACCACAGTCATTTCCAGAGATACAGCAGGGGCTTCTGCTTCCGGTACGCCTGCTGCTTCCGGTTCACCCACTGCAGCCAGCGGTGTCTGGGTTTCCAGAGATACAGCAGGGGCTGCTGCTTCCGGTTCACCAACCGCAGCCAGAGGTGTCTGGGTGTCAGCGGACGATCGATCTTCGATCGTCCCGTCCCCTATTTTGTCAGAACTCGCGGTTTCTGTGGCCATCAACTCGGCCATTGCTTCAACATTGGTGGGAAAAGGCACTCCAAGGCTTGTTTCCACAGCAGTGTTGCTGCTTTCGGCTGCCACTTCCGCAGCCGCCGCGGCTAATTCGGATTCGAGAATTTGGTCGATACCCGGTGCAGGAGTTGCCGTTATTTGAGATTCAGGTGCGATCGATTCTGGAGTCACTGAAGGTTTTGGCGTCTGCGGAGTTGCATCAGATTTGTTTTTACCCGCACCCCGTCCCAACATACCGCCGAGACTATTTTTGATGTTGTCAAACAGACTACCGAAACCGCCGGATTTTTTAGCTGGTTTAGGAGGAGTAGGAGGAGTTGGGGCCGCCGTTGGGGCCGCCGCCGCTGCCGCTGCCGCCTGCGACTCTTTAACGGCTGTTCTCCATTCTGTTTCCTCGTCAAAATCATCGACTTCTGGCTGCTGTGGAGGCTCTGGCTGAGCCTCTACTGGCTCCACACTTGGTGCAACGGCTATTTCTGAAATTTCTAGAGGTAGAGGTAGAGGAGTGAAGCTGCTGGCTAATTCTGCTGGGGTGGGTGAAATCTCAGCAGCAGGAGTTTCGACTGAAAAGACGGGTATTTCTGCAATTGCAGGTGGTTTCGAGTCGGGAATTTTCAAGTCAGGGGCGATCGCACTTTCTGCCGTTGCCTCGTCGATCGCACTTTCTGCAATACTTTCAGCTATGGGGGGAATCGCTGGCTGTTCCTCTAGCTTTACCTCGCCCTTATCCAGAGTGGGTGCTGGAACCACATCAGTTTTCGGTTTGGGCGATCGAACAAACTTAGGTTTTTTCGCTGCTGCGGGTTCTTTTTTCTTGGCAAACAAGCCAGCCAACGGCAAGCCTGCTGCAGCCAAATTCGCCGACTGAGGAATCGGCGTTTGCTCAGCAATGGGCGTCACCTGCCGGCGCAAAGTCAGAGTTTCCCAGGCAAACCACCCCAACATCGCCACGCCCGCCATTTGACCAAGCAGGAGAGCACCAGTAATTCGTCCCGCACAAGCCCATAAAATTAACGCATAAAAAAGTCCTACCCCGCTCCAGGTAAAATCACTTTTGCGGTGCACTTCTGGAAAAAAGAAGGCCGCCATGTAAATACTGAAGCTGCCTAGACCGACCGCTAACGCCAGAAAGTATGCAAGCATATTGTCGGTACCTCCGCTGTGTCAAATAACTTCTACGCGCTAATTCTACCTTTGAGAGAGACTCAACGGCTTCTTTCTCTAGGACAATTCTTGATTTGTAGCGAAGTTTTGCAAGGAAGCAGTGTAAGGGATTTAACACGTTCAACGGATGCTGACGCCTCAAGTGCGAGTCAAGATTTCCCACTCTGCCCCACATCTCTAATGCCCATTACCCCCTAGGCCTACACCCCCTATCCCCATCACCCCCTTCTCCGTGGTGATAGATGTCACTTAGACTAGGCCCGTGCGATCGCACCAAGGGACTGAGGATGTTTATATGTTGTAGGTGTAAGAGGAATTATGCCCTAGGGCATATGTATGGGAGAGAGTGCCATGTTAGAAAAATTATTATTAGCGGCCGGCTTAACCTTATCGCTTCACATATTTCCCGGACTGAGCACTTCCGCAAAGTTACCCAAAAATTTAGTATTGCGATCGAGCGATCGTCCGGCTCAAACCCTGCAACTTCCCATCGTTGCAGTACCTGCTGGCCTCAAGCCGAATGTCCAATCCTAATTATACGTGCCAGCTCATACGTGCAAGTGCGATCGGACTTAGGCAGAGCCTTTCTAATATTTTTTTCGAGCTGTTATCACAAAGTAAATAATTTCTTAGAAAATCCTGGTAAATCATTGTAAAACCTGGTACTATATGTTGAGAACAAAAATACCACCTAGCGATGACCAGATATGTCACACCGCGAGAAGCTTGCAAAATCCTGCAAGTCTCAGACAAAACCCTTAGAAACTGGGAACTTGCCGGCAAAATATCAGCAATCAGAACTCCGTCCAACCAACGACGCTACGATATCGACAGCGTTCTCGGAGGCGGACATGACCGAATTACAGCCATCTACGCCAGGGTCAGCAGCTATAAACAACGAGAAGACCTCGACAGACAAGTCAGCTACCTCCAAAGTCTCTACCCGCAAGCTAAAGTCTTCAAAGACATCTGAGGTGGACTCAACTTCAAAAGAAAATCGCTGCTTGCCCTTCTGGGACAAGTCATGTCAGGAGATATCTCAGCAGTTGTGGTCGGACACCAAGACAGACTGTGCCGGTTTGGTGGCGACCTTATCAAATGGATCTGCGAGCAAAACAATTGCCAACTCATGGTTCTCAGCAGAAACGAGTTGTCTCCAGAACGAGAAATGTTTGAAGATGTGCTTGCCATCATCCACGTCTTTAGCTGCCGACTCTACGGCTTGCGAAAATACAAATCTGCTATCAAAGAAGATTCGAGTTTACCCGGAAACCAAGCTAGCAGCGAAATGGAGGACTTGGATTGCAGCAAGTAGATGGTGTTACAACCAAGCAATTGCTATCCTTAAGAACGAAAGAATTGGTAAGTATGACTTGAGGAAAAAGATAATGGACTCGGCTCCCGACTGGGTTTCCGAGCAACCTTATAACCTGCGACAAATGGCAGTTTTTCAGGCTTTTGAAGCACACAAGGCAGCTAAAAAGGTAAAAGGAACGGCAAAATTTAGAAGCCGTTTCGACACATCTCAGACTATCCGGTTTCAAACGTCTAATTGGAAGCTCGGTACTTTTTATCCAACTTCTACTAAAGGGCTAACCTTTAAAGCATCGGAACCTATCATCGAAGTAATGCAGCACGAGCCAACACTCAGCTTGATTAACAGACAGTGGTTTATTTGCTATGCGATTGATGAACCGAAAATAAAGCCAATTGATAGCGATTTGGTTATCGCTTTAGATCCTGGTGTTAGAACTTTTCTTACTGGTTTTGACGGCAGCGACTTTATCGAGATAGGAAAAAGCGACATCGGCCGCATCTATCGACTAGCAAGACATCTAGACAAATTAATGTCCCGCATTGGGGCAAGCAAAGGAAAGCAATTCAAGCGGTTGAGGTATTGCCTGCGAAAATCAGCAGCCAAAATTAGAATCAAAATCAAAAACCTGGTCAACGAACTGCACAAAAAAGCTGCAAAATATTTGACAAGCAAGTACAAGTTAATTTTTTTGCCAACCTTTGAGACGCAGCAAATGGTCAAGAAAGGTAAACGCAGGTTGGCGACTAAAACTGCTAGAGCAATGGTCACTTTGAGCCATTATCGTTTTAAACAAACGTTGAAGCATCAAGCCGCCAAGCATGGTGGTGTTGTAGTAGACGTGACAGAAGAGTACACATCGAAAACCTGTTCAAAATGTGGACACGTCCATACCAAATTAGGCGGGTCTAAAATATTTAAATGTCCAGAGTGCGGACACACCCTGGACAGGGACAAAAATGGTGCTTTTAACATTTTGTTGAAAGCTTTGAGAGATACCTCCTTGATAGGAGAGCTTGCTGCTTTTTCTATCTTGCCATACACGGTGGTTCCTGGCTTGGTTCGGGATTTACCGGGTTAAATGTATCTGTTCACAACTCATCAGTTTGTAGTCAGGGCTTTAGTCCTCATTCATCTCACCTAATAAGGACTAAAGCCCTTACTACAAACCGTAGGTCAATAATGAGTAGCAGATTGAACATTAATTCCTATAACATACTACTAGACAAATCTCAACATCAGCTTGTCAAGTAAAGACTTTCAAACCTTAAAAAACTTGTGTAATCCTGAGAGTAAAGGATCAAAATAGATATATAATCCCCTGATGGCTCTCCAAGCTAATAAGCACATTGACTATTAAATCAAGGAAAGCGAAAATGGGACTTAGCGATATTCTCTTGAATGAAAACAACAGAGAAACTTTTGTAGATGACTGTGTAAAGTTGATAGACCAACAAGTTGCAGCAGCCTCCGGATTGGGTGGTTTGGCTCTGAAAGCTGCCTACTCTACTGTCAAGGGGATACGGGCTGACTATTGCGCCCAAGTCGTCGATCAACTTCTGCCAGAAATCTCGATCGCACTCGATCCGATGTGGGCTGAAGGGGTAAACAATGGCAACCCAGTAGAATATCTAGCCCAAAGAAAAGGTGAAGTAGCAGACGAATTGCTCCAAATCAGCGACAAAAGGGTCGAGAAAAGCACAAGATCGATGGTTAAAGGCGCCTATGCCAAACTCCGCCCCTCAGCCAAGAATTACGTGGAAAAGGGAGTACCGGATTTAGCCGAAATTATTAATAAACATAGTGCGGCCTGATAAGTGAGCAACGGCTAAAAAACAGAATACCCCGATACCCGGCTTCTTCAAGAAATCGGGTATCTAAAATCAGACTAAGCTGTTTTACATTTAAACTGTGTGTCAAAAATCCATAAAACTATTGTGGGACGGGCTTCTAGCCTGTCCCGAATTTTCCATTTAAATGCGTAACAGCTTAATTCGTAAGTTTGTAGTTAGGAGGGAGAGTCCTAATTTTATGCTTATCCATTGCCAATCACCCATTGATTTGCAGCCAATATTTTCAACATCGCCTGCCCGGTAATTACCAAGCCCAAAAACATTACAAACATCGCACTAATCGTCGGCAGAAATTTGACTGCTGTTATCTGTTTTGGCAGTTTATCAAAATTCCGTTTGGCATAAACTAATATTAATCCGATCGCACTCAGCACTAAAGCCAACCCCAAACTAAACGCTACCACTAACGTCATTCCCAAACCAACATTGCCCAAAGCCGACGCACTCAACAGCATCACCAAAGCGGAAGGACAAGGCAACAAACCGCCGGAAATTCCCAACGCCAATAAGCTTTTCCAAGTAATAGCAGAACCGTCAGCACCCGGCGGCAAATGCGAGTGAATCCGGCCGTCTCCGTGATGGTGGTAGTGGTGAGATATATCGGGTTTTACAGGCTTAAATTCTCGCTCCCAACTTCCTCTAGTCAAAAGATTTACTGGTTCTTCACATTCCGCAGTAAAGACTTTAGTCCTTAGAAACCAGTTTTTATTATTAAAAATTTTACTTTTGATTTTTTTGAGAAATTCAGTCCTCACTACCAACCTAGTCTTGATTTTTGATAAGAGTAAGTTAAACCCGATGAAGGCTACTAATAAACCAGAGATTAAACTCAGCCAAGGATCTAATTTTTCTGGCTCAATTAAGTTAGAAGCAAACAAAGTAATTCCGCCCACAGCAAATACGCCGGCAGTGTGAGTAATTGTAGTCGTCGCTGCTAGAAATAAAGCGTGTAGGGGAGTAGCCCGCGAACCCACTAAATAAGCGCCGACTATGGTTTTTCCGTGTCCCGGCGACATCGCGTGCACGCATCCCCAAGCAAATGCTCCCGCTATTGCTAGCAGCAAACTCCAACCTGAATCCCAGATAGATTCCTTTCCTGCTAACAAAAAGTCGCGGTTTTGTGGCGTAAACACAAAGCTTTTTACAGCACCGGCTTGCACAATCGTAGCTTGACAGCTAGCTGTCGGAACTCCGGGCAAAAACAGATTGTAATTAATCCGCAATTGCTCTGGTTTGGAGATAGAAATTGAGTCAGGTAAAGCGGGGGTTTTATCTTGAGAAGGTGCGGGCCATGTGTAGTGTAAAATTAAGGTGCTGTGGGTATTGGGCTGCTGGATAACACTGGTGCTTTTAGCTGCTATTTCTAGCGGTTTTACTGCTACGGAGCCTTGAATGTTGCTACTGTTTGTGAGGCGGATTTGTTGGCTGAAAAACTTTTCTAGCTGTGTTTGGTGGCTGCGAACTTCAGCAGGTTGTAGCTGGCTGTCTCGATTGTCGTCGGCGAAGTTTGTTAAGCCTGTTGGGAAAGTTAATGTTATTTCGGTTTGCAAATCGTTGACTACTATTTCTGCTACGGATAAGTCTGCCCAGTGCGAGTAAACTGGTCGGGTTGAGGTTGTTACTAAGAAGGAAAGTGTTAGGAAGAATAGGATGAATAATTGGGAAAGTCGGTTCATTTTGTACAGCATAAATTCCTTTTTTTTGTAAGTTTTTTGGTAAGTATTTGTGTGTGTTGTGATTTTTTAGGCGATCGCTCTTTTCGTGAGTCTCACAGTCCGCCGGGGATTGAAATCCCCGTCGAGAGAGCGAAAGTCGGTTGAAACCGACTGAATAGCTAATCAAATTCAACAATTGCGGATTTCATTCCTATGCAAGAGGACTTAAGCTTTTAGCCAGGGGTTTCAACCCCTGGCGGATTGACGGAATGGCGAATTTGGCCGAATGGCTGCTATTAGCTAATCTCAAAATTCATAACTTCCCAAACCCAATGCTTGGCGAGCTCGATCGTCAAAATTAGGGTCAATTTCCTTGGACTTTTGAAAATAAGCGCGAGATTCGGTATCTTTACCTAAAGTCCGGGCGATCGCACCAGCCCGGTAAAACATACCCGCATCGCGAATGCCCGATCGCATTATTTCGGCCATCACTCGATCGGCCTTTTGCCATTCCCCTGCGGCGGAAAGCGCCCAAGCCAAAGTATCCAGCGTCACAGCATCCCGGCGAATTTTCACCTCCTCCTGCATTAACGCCAGCGCTTCCGTTACATCCTGCGATCGACCTTTTTCCAGCAGCAAACTCGCTAAATCCCTGCGGTGCCCGAAACCGCCAGATCCAGAAACCTGTTCCTGTCGCAGCCCCGCTTCTGCTTTGTCGCGAAGTCGCCCGGATTCGATCGCATCTCCCTCGAACTCTTTAACTCTCGCCATACCGCGATCGACAATGCGATCGAACACAGTCTCAACCCCGCCAGAATACGCAGAAACCTTGCTGTAATAGCCTTCCGCTTCCCGATAATTGCCCTGCCGCGTCTCCAAATCCGCCAAATAAATCAGCGCCAGCGGGTATCGCGGCACCAAGCGCAGCGACTCCAAAAACAGTGCTTTCGCCTGCACAAACTGCCCGCGACGCGCGTAAAATCGACCCAAGAGCGATCGGGCCCGCGCCGAACCAGCAACCTCTCCTGGTTCCTCCGCCGCCATTGCTTGCCGGTAATCCTGCACAACCTCAGCATCTCGGCCCTGAGACTCTCTCACTAAAGCTCTCAAAGTGAGAGAACCCAAGTTAGGAATCCGGTTAACTAAGGCTTCTGCGGCTGCATTTGCCTCGTTCACTTTTCCCATTGCTAAGTTAGATGTAACTAAAAGGGCGATCGCATCTTCATTGTCAGAACCCGCCTGTTTAGCAAAGCGCAAAGCAGTAGCAAAATCGTGTCTTGCCTCAGCAATTCGAGCTAAAACTAACAGCGCACCTTGGTTGTCAAAAGGCAAATCGGCGATCGACCTTTGAGCCGCTTGTTCTGCCAATAAAAACCAACCTCCCTCCCCAGTAGCGCGAGCCATTTTCAAATAAGATCCCGCCAGCGCCGCCCGGTTCAAACCGCTGCGGGAATCAACAGCCAATCGCTGCTGGTAAAAAGCAATTTCTTGCTGAATTGCTTCTTTTTGATTGGGATTATTTCTCAAACTTTCCGAAAAATGATATCGGTAATTAGTATCGAGATTTTCGGGAGTTTTGTTAGAAAAATTATCTGAAATAAAACGCAAATTAGGAGATAAATTTACTACTACCATCCCAACTAAAGGAACTACTATCAGCATCCCCCATGAGAAAATATCCGATTTTATTTCATGTTTAGTTTTAGTTTTCATACATCCGCGTTAATCAGCGTTCATCTGCGGTTAAAAAAAGCATCTCCGATCAGTCATTAGCCAATAAGCAATGACTAATGACTAATAACTAATGACTAATGACTAATTAGGCAAAGCCAAATAAGGAAAAGTCGGTTCTAAAGGTTTGTGTCCCTGAGCCGGATTTCCCGGAGTTCCGTTATAAGAAACGTTATCGCCAACCGGAGAACCCACCAAAGCTCCCAGAGTGATATCAATAACGTCGTCCATCAGCATACGACCTCCGATCAAGCTTCCTTGAGCATTTGTAGCGCTAGCGTAGCCGCTGGTTTTTGTGGTATCGATCCGCATGACATCGGGTAAGAAAGCTCCGGCGATCGCATTTGGATCGACATTATCCCGACCGTCCAAAAGATCGACAGCATTCAAAGTAGCAACAGCTTCCTGACGCACCGGAGCAGCAGCAGCGCTCAAATCCAATCTCGGAGGAATATTATTGAATGCTTCCAGATAAGCGGGAGTAACTATCAAACCCTCATTAATTGCAGGTCTTGCCAAACGCTCGAATTGTTTAAAACCGCCAGCTCCATCCCGGATCGAAACTGTTGACCAAACATCAAAAGTATTTGCCCCTGTTCCTGCTTGCAAAAACGCTTTCGGAACGCGGACAGCAATTGTATTGACGTTGTAACCTTTAGTAAAGTCGATCGCTTGACTCGGTTCTTTAAAAGCAGTGCGCGGCCCCGTTCCCAAAGCTGCGGCGCGAACTCGGAAAAATTGTTCCACATCAAAGAAAAACGGGTCTTCGCGTAAACCCGCAAATACAGTCAAGTTAGAACCGCCCACAGGTACTGTATTTACAACAGCATTAGAATTCAGCGGAGTTGTGGCAATTAGCCCGCCGTTAACTGTAGTCTTAGCAACAGTCTCCGAGCCGTTGCGAACAACAGTTACAGCTACCGCTTGCATACCTCTATTGTTAGGCGGACTGAAGGCAAACCGCAAGATAATATCCGAACGTCCAGTAGGTGTAGAATTCACGTCACTTACTTGCGTGATGTGAAATTGGTAGAGGGCTGTAGTGCTGAAATAATATTGATAACGGGCGACAGACCTGGGATTTGAATTCATGGTAAATACTAAATCCCCGTCCGCAGCACCGGAGTTTTGGTCTTTTTCGCGATATACATATAGGTCAGTTAAATTGACCGCGCGACCTTTGATATCTACTTCGCCGTCGTCGTGGTCAGAAGCGACAATTATCCCTGGAGTTAATAGAGCAATTAGAGCTACTTCAATAGCTAGTATGGTTCGGCGAATTTTTTTTGTGAGCTTCACAGTTAGCACCTTTATTGCAATGAATTTTTTGCACAAATCAATGGTAAATAACCCGCATTCGCGGGTTTTACTTTTGTAGCAACAGGTTGAAATCTGTCAACCTGTCGGGCTTTTGCGCTATTGCTGAGCCTTCTCCTATTGGTGGTATACGAAGGTTTGGCAATTTTGGATCTGTGCTTCAAGATAAATTTAGGGAAAAAAGTGTGTTATTGAGGATTTACTCGTTCCCGGACTATGCTTGGGAATGCCTGCTCCCAGACAAGGCTTCCCTCGATCGAGTGGAGCCACAGCCTCGCTTATACGGGTTCCCAGGCTCTTATTGGGAGCGATCGAACAAAGCTTGGGAACGAGTGAAGGGC
This sequence comes from Microcoleus sp. AT8-A3, assembly GCF_036705675.1. Lineage (NCBI taxonomy): Bacteria > Bacillati > Cyanobacteriota > Cyanophyceae > Oscillatoriales > Microcoleaceae > Microcoleus > Microcoleus sp. AT8-A3. Next base: position 34,381 of record NZ_JAUBVD010000039.1, on the reverse strand, counting down.
GCGGTTCTGACAATTCCCGCATCCAGGATACCCGCCACGTGATTCATCCGTCCAGAAATAAAAAACCTGTATCCGATGAAACTTGCCGAACGTATTTATCTCGCGCAAGTCAATGCTTCAATTCTTTAATCGAAAATCGAAAATCCAAAATCCAAAATCCAAAATCGATTGACTCTTCACGCTCAGGGATTTTTTCGTTCTGCATAAAGCGGATTGCTAAGTCTAAAAAAAATCACTAATTAGGTGGTAAAATTCCAGATGACTTGGGATTTTTACAATTCAAAGCACGACAAAGTTAGCCTAAAAAGGCATACTCCAGTTTGTACCCCAACTTCAAACTTACAATTATGTTCTGTAGTGATATACGCCGAATTTTTAATTTTGGATCTGTGCAGTCAAAACAAAAATTTTCGGTACACTGAGATGACAGGCCAGAAGTCAGGCGATGAATCGCTGCTTTTAGTGCAGATTGCCCAGAAAGACCAAACGGCATTAGCTAAACTTTACGATCGCTACGGTCGCCCAAGCTACGCTCTCGCTTACAAAATCCTGGGTTCGGTAGAAGAAGCTGAAGAAGTGGTAATCGATGTTTTTTCCCAAATTTGGCAAAAAGCAGCAACTTACGATCCTTCTCGCAGTCGAGCAGATACGTGGTTGTTCATGCTTACCCGCAGTCGTTCCCTCGATCGGCTGCGATCGATCCAGCGAAATGTCCGGGCTGCTGAAGCTTGTCTGGAAGATGCGAAGGTACCCATCTCTAGCGTTGCAGAACCGATGGAAGATGCAATGTTTAAAGAACGCAGCGAACAAGTCAAAGCAGCCTTAGAAAAACTGCCAAAAGAACAGCAAGAGGCGATCGAACTCGCCTACTACCAAGGGCTGACTTGCGCGGCGATATCAGCTAAAACTGGTATCCCGACAGGTACAATCAAAACCAGAATTCGCTTGGGTATTTCCAAATTGCGTCAAGCTTTGAGCGAAGAATTTTAGATAGTCAAAAAACAAAATTTAAGTTGTTTAACATCAATCTAAAATTATGACCTCTCCAATCATCCATCTGGAGTGCGAGGACAGCAGACCAATTTCCAGTTTAAAATCAACCTAGGCTGAATTACAATTAATGGCGGAAAACAGATGGAAATGATGCCAGACGAGGAATATAAAATCCTTGCAGCCCTTCAAGCTCTCGATATCCTCGACGAGTCAGAACGCGGCGCATTTGCAGAGAAATTGAAAGATTCCGCAGAACTTACAAGTGAATTAGCTGCTTGGGAATCCACAATTGCTGCGATCGCCTACACAGCCCCCCCAGTTCCTGTCGCCCCCGACCTCAAAAACCGCCTGTTCCAGCGTATAGCCGAACTGCCGCCAATCCCGGCCGAATCAGCCAATATCAAGCCAATTGCTACTTCCCCAACAGAGAACAATACTCCATCTTTAATAGTGCGATCGCACGATGTCAAATGGAAATCTTATGGAGTTCCGGGAGTTTCGTTCGGCAAGCTTTACATGGACAAAAAAAAGCGCGAAATTACTTGCTTGATGCGCCTAGAACCTGGAGTAACATTTCCCCTGCACCGACACGCTGCCTCGGAGGAAGTGCTTGTATTAGAAGGAGACTTAATTGTAGAAGGGGAAATTTGCCATCAAGGCGACTACATTCGATCGGTTCCCGGTTCCACACATTCGCCCCTCACCCAAGGGGGATGTTTGCTGTTAATGAAAACTTCCCTAGACAACGAAATGTTCGTCTGATATTATTTTTGTTAAATTGCCGACAGCTTGGAGGGCGGGTTTATGTAAATTTATAGTTATAAGTATAGATGGTTGGTGAAACCCGCCCCTACAATTATTTCGGTTAATTTACCTGACAAGCTCTAACTCAAAAACGCCATATTGCTCCGCATTCTGCGGTTAAAAATCCCAAACATATCACGTAATTATCATGCTAAATTACTCGCGTTTAACTGCTGTTTTGTCCGCCGTTATTATACAATTTGTACCCAGTGACAAAAGCGCGATCGCCCAAGAACGCGAAGGATGTTTTCTGGTTAATTCAGTGGGAGAAGTAATTAACTTAAATTTGTTGTGTTCGCCTCAAGAATCCGACATTAAGCTGACAGGAAACGATGGGAAATTTATCGAAGACTATCAACGCTTAGCAAAAAGCTACTCTCCCGAAGCAACGGATAATTTACTGCAAGCAATCCGAAGGGCCCCTGGTCAAAAAATTGCGGCCGCTAAAAGAATGTGTGCGGAAGCAAAATCGGGACTTTCTCTGCCGGAAGTTAAATTAAGGGCGATCGGGCAAGCTGTCAGTATCGAAAATCCAACTGCCAAAGAAAGTTTTCTCGCCGATGCCGATATTATTACCACCCTTGCCGCCAATCATTATTGCCCGGAATTAGCCAGTAAGTAATATCATGAAATCTGTCAGTCCTCTCGCTCACCGGCAGTCCGCCAGGGAATGAATTCCCTGTCTCATAGCTAAAGTCCTCTCAAAGAGGACTGAAGAACTCATTAGTCCTCGTAGCGAGGAATTTCGCTTTGAGCCAGGGGTTTCATTCCCTGGCGGACTGAGGGTTTAACGTTAAGTTGACACGCCTTGGGTAAGGCAGCATCTCAGTTTTGATTTTACAGGAGTGCAAGGGGGACGATCGCACTTCTAAAAAACGCTTTTTACAAAACTGAGATTCTCCCACGGTAATACGGCGTCTTTACTGGCAGTTACAATATTAATTGTCATTTTGTCGCGCAATGATTCATGAAATTACCGGACATGAGATGAAACATTTAAAATCAAGTTCCGCCGACTTGCGGGATTTATTCAAAGACAGCATTACAGTTAAATACCTCGCGGAACCGCTGAAAGCTGTCCCAGCTTGCGAAGACGCAGCCAAATTGCGATCGTGGATGGAGGCCCGCGATTTTGACGTGCTCGGTATCGAAGAAAACGGCACGGTTTGTGGCTATGTAGAACGATCGCACTTAATCGCAGGTAAGTGCAGCGACTACCAGCAAATTTTTCACCCCTCCCAATTAATTGCCGCTGCCACTCCTTTAATGGAATTGCTGCCGCTGCTGCGAGAAAAACCGAGATTATTTGTATTAGAAAGCAACAGGATCAACGGTATCGTTACCTGTGGCGATTTGCAAAAAGCACCGGTGCGGATGCTGCTGTTTGGATTGGTGACGCTTCTGGAAATGAATTTATTGCGGATCGTGCGGATTTACTTTCCCCAAGATTCTTGGCAGAAATTCCTGAAGGGCGATCGTATTTTAGCCGCAAAACACCTTTGGGAATTGGGGCGATCGCGAAATGAAGCAATTGACTTAATCGATTACCTGCAATTCTGCGACAAGCGAGATTTAATCCTGACTTCTGCTGAAATAGTCGATCGGCTGGGGCTCAAATCCAAACGCTACGGGGAGCGTTTTTTAAAGTCAGCAGAAGCATTGAGAAACAAATTAGCTCACGCTCAAGATTTAATTAATGGTTCTTCTTGGCCGGAAGTAATTTTTTTAGCTCAGGAAATAGAAGCGCTTTTGCAGCGTTGCGAAGAAATTGAAATGGCCGCACCTAATGAAGTAGAGAGCATTTAATTCTCGTCTTTTAGAGAAAGACTTTTTTTGTATTGTCGCCATTTCAATCGCCTATTTTGATAGAGGAAGGTGCGCCGAAGCGCACCCTAGATTTAGTTTGTAATTTTTAGTTTCCTGTTGGTATACTTAGGAACCCAGCCTTGAGCACTGGTGTAATACTGCAAGGCTTTCAAGTACAGCGACGGAGTGAGATAAAACCAATGTTCGGTATTGGCAGGCACTTTAATGTATTCTTCAGCTTCCAGCATTAATTGTACCTGAGAGCCGTTAGAATACACAAACCCAAAAACGCATTCCCCAGCTAAAATGTGAAGAACTTCTGCATCGGTGTGGGTGTGAGTGCGATCGCTTTGAGTCATCAGCGCGTAAATCTGCTGCGAACCTGGATGCAGCACTTTTAAGTCGCACCACCGATATCCGCTGGCGCGCTTAAACTGTTCAAACTCGCTATTATATGCTGCGAGAATCTGCTGTTTTTCTGTTACATTGAGAATGTCTTGAACTAGCAGTTCTTGAAACGCCGGATTTTCGTTGGCGGGCAGGGAATCGATCTCAATATTTAAAACTGCCAGTTGACTCGCGATCGCCCGGATATCCGTATATGTTCTACCGTCTTCTAGTTGCAGAACAGCCATATTACCACCTAATTTGTTGAGCTTTGAGGGAAATTTAGTTTCCATTTTTAAGCTGCTGTTTTAAGCTTTCGTCAAAAACTAAACTCCTGCTTGTTTTCAATAATAGCCGATCGCTAAAATTCCATCTCCTGCCTCGCCAATTATCAAACCAATAGCACCCATCAAATAATTTGGTGGTTTTTTTAACTTTTATTTAATAAGATTTACTGGAGTTAATGTAAGGTGCACCATAAGCACCGCACAGCTTAACTAAAAACTCAAAACTTTCAAATCAGCATCCCCGCGATACAAGCAGTCATAAAACAAGCCAAAGAGCCAGCAATCATCGCCCTCACGCCCAACCTAGCCAAATCGCCTTGCCGCTGCGGAGCCATCGCGCCAATTCCCCCAATCTGAATCCCGATCGAACCAATGTTAGAAAACCCGCACAAAGCATAAGTCGAGATAATTTGCGATCGTTCAGAAATCGCCTGTTGTTTCACCAATTCCATCAAATCTAAATAAGCAATAAACTCATTCAAAATCGTTTTTTTTCCCAAAACAATCCCCACCTCTGCACAATCAGCCCAAGGCACCCCCATCAGCCAAGCAACCGGAGCCATCAAATAAGCAAAAATTAATTCTAGCGACAACTGAGGCAAACTAATTAGCCCTCCAAACCACCCCAAAAGCGCATTAAAAAAAGCCAACAAACCCAAAAAAGCAATCAGCATAGCGGCCACATTCGCCGCCAACTTCAACCCGTCGCTAGCACCCGAAGCCGCCGCATCCACCGCATTAGCATAAACCTGTTCTACCTTCACCTCCACCTCCCCAGCCGTCAGCGACTTTTCAGTTTCCGGGTACAGCAATTTAGAAATAGCCAAAGCTGCTGGTGCAGACATCACCGACGCCGAAATTAAATGTTGAGCCGGTACTCCAAAAGAAATATAAGCTGCCATGACTCCGCCGGCAATTGTGGCAAATCCTCCCGTCATGACAGCATGAAGTTCCGAGAGCGTCATCGCCCCCAAATAAGGTTTAATTAACAAAGGAGCTTCGGTTTGCCCGATAAAGATATTCGCAGCACAAGAAAGCGTTTCTGCGCCCGAAGTTTTCATGGTTTTAATCATCAACCATGCCACTGCTTGCACAACTCGCTGCAAAATGCCGTAGTGATAAAGTATGGTGATAAACGAAGAGAAAAAAATGATAGTCGGCAGCACTTTAAAAGCGATAAAGTGTTCAGCAAAATTATCTCCAAATATAAACTTTGCCCCGGCATCAGAAAAATTGAGAAACTGCGTCACCATATCTCCCAAAAATTTAAAGACAGCCAAACCCGGAGCAGTTTTAAGAATCAAAATAGCAAAAATTAGCTGTAAAGCAATTCCCCACAATACGGGCGGCCATTTGACAGCGCGCCGATCGACTGAAAAGACGTAGGACAAACCGACAAAAACAGCTAACCCGAATACAGAAATAAGTCGTTCCATTTAGCAATTTTTAGAGAAGGTGCAGCAAGCATTTGTCGTTACCAGGCTCTGGTAATCCAGATTAACAGCCCGATCGTACTTTATCTCGTTTCCAGAGGTCGCCATGAGTTCGCGGCGCGGGCAGCACAGCCCCGGAGGGCGTATAATACACGATGCAGCCCGATCGCATACAATATCAGCCAGTTTCGCTTACAATAAAAGGCTAAACCTCAAAATCACGGCGCAGCCTAATTGCTGCTACTTTTATGTCTCTACCTATAGTTGCTATTATTGGACGCCCCAATGTAGGCAAATCGACGCTCGTCAACCGTTTAGCCAACACCCAAGACGCGATCGTCCACGACGAACCAGGAATCACGCGCGATCGCACTTACAGACCAGCATACTGGGGCGATCGGGAATATCAAGTCGTAGACACCGGCGGGCTAGTATTCGACGACGAAACAGAATTTTTGCCTTTAATTCGCGAACAAGCAATGGCGGCCCTCGCAGAAGCCAGCGCAGCAATTTTCGTAGTAGACGGCAAAACCGGACTCACCGGCGGCGACGAATCGATCGCATCTTGGCTGAGACTGCAAAAAGTCCCAGTCATTCTCGCCGTCAACAAATGCGAATCCGAAAATACAGGGCTTACCCAAGCAGCCGACTTTTGGCAATTGGGACTCGGAGAACCTTACCCAGTTTCCGGCATTCACGGTAACGGCACCGGCGAATTGCTTGACAAATTAATTACTTACCTTCCCACAGAAGTATTACCCGAAGTTGAGGAAATTAAAGTAGCAATTATCGGTCGTCCCAACGTCGGCAAATCGAGTTTGTTAAACGCATTTCTCGGAGAAAATCGCGCCATAGTCAGCCCAATTTCCGGCACAACCCGCGACGCGATCGACACCTTAGTAGAACGCAACGGTAAAACCTACCGCCTGATCGACACAGCCGGAATTCGCAAAAAGAAAAACGTCGAATACGGCGCAGAATTTTTCGGGATCAACCGCGCTTTCAAAGCCATCCGTCGCGCCAACGTCATACTGTTAGTAATTGACGCAATCGACGGCGTTACCGATCAAGACCAAAAATTAGCCGATCGCATCAGCCAAGAAGGTCGCGCCTGCATCATAGTCGTCAACAAATGGGATGCCATAGAAAAAGAGTCCGACACAATATACGAGTACGAAAGAGAAGTCAGAACCCGACTTTATTTCCTCGACTGGGCAGAAATGATTTTTGTTAGCGCCATGAGTGGACAGCGAGTTGAAAAAATCATTGAATTAGTAGACAAAGCCTCCGACGAACACAAACGTCGCGTCCCTACCGCAGTCATTAACGAAGTCATAGAAGAAGCCACAACCTGGCACTCAGCCCCAGTTACCCGCCAAGGAAAACAAGGCAAAATCTATTACGGTACTCAAGTGCGATCGCAGCCACCGACAATCGCCCTATTTGTCAACGATCCCAAACGCTTCACAGAAAATTACCGCCGCTACATGGAAAGCCAATTCCGCAAACATCTAGGCTTTACCGGTACACCAATGCGGCTACTTTGGAGAGGCAAAAAAGTTCGTGCCACCGAAATGAGCACAACAAACAGAGCACTGCGCGTGAAGTGATTTTAGATTTTAGATTTTGGATTTTAGATTAAAGAGAAAACGCAGTTTAATGGTATAATTAAGTTGCGATTTTTTTCTTTTGTCTTCCTTCGCCTCTTGGCAATTCAATTACTTGGTATTTGAAACAATTCCAAATCAAACAATCTAAAATCTCAAATCGCAAGGTGGACGAACAAGAGTTTAAAAGAAGAACAAAGCAGCTAGCATTGAGAGTTATTAAGCTAGTAGATGCGCTGCCCAAAGGCTCCGCTTCTCAGGTAATTGGCAAGCAGTTAATTCGTTCAGCAACTTCTGTAGGAGCCAATTATCGAGCGGCTTGTCGTGCGAAGTCAACAGCAGACTTAATTTCTAAACTCAGGATAGTGGAAGAAGAAGCGGATGAAAGTCTTTACTGGATGGAGTTAATAGTTGAAGCTGAATTGGTAGATGCCACTAAATTGAAAAGTATCATGTCAGAAACAAATGAGATTTTAGCGATGACTGTTGCGTCCATCAAAACTTTAATTGCTAAAAACCCAACAGCAAATCGCAAATAAAAAAATGTCAAAATTCAACAAAAATTTCCTATCAAAAATCAAAACATCAAATAATCCCCAATCAAAAAATCAATTGCTCAATCAAATAATCCCATTCAAAAATCAATCAATCAATCAATCAATCCCTCAATCCCTCAATCAATCAATCAATCAATCAATCCCTCAATCAATCCCTCAATCCCTCAATCAATCAATCAATCAATCAATCCCTCAATCCCTCAATCCCTCAATCAATCAATCCCTCAATCTAAAATCTAAAATCTAAAATCTAAAATCGACAAGATGGACTTACTTCGATCGCTCCCCATAGGACTTTACCTAGAACAACCCGTAACCTGGCTTCACCGGCTAGACTCCCGCGTCAAATTAGCTTGGTTGATGACATTTCTGATTGCACCAATACTCGCCAATCCCATCTGGCGGTTGATGCTAGTAGGAATGTTAATCGTACTGACACTAACTGCAGCAATTCCCTTGCGCGTGTGGAAACAGCAAATGGGACTGCTGCTGCTATTTTGCCTATTAGTATTTTGCCTCAGCGCGATCGCCCCCGACGGACTCCCCGCAGAACACCAGCCCCGCATCCCCGCCGACGAATTAACCTTTTCCCAACAGCCGGCAACCCTTCCACCCCCTCAAAAGCCCAAACCCTGGTACCAATCTTTTAACTTAGGCTCAAACTCCCCAATCCCCAATCCCAAAGCCCAAAGCCCAAATCAACTCCCCCAACCCACAAACTACCGTTACGTTTTATTAAAACAAGGCCCGATTAAAATCACTCGCAAATCCCTAGATTTAGCTATCAACGTCAGCACCCTATTTTTCACAGTAATTTACAGCACCAACCTCTACCTTCTCACCACAGCCAGCGAAGAAATTACCGCCGCCCTTGAAAACTTAATGCAGCCCCTGCGCCGCTTGAACTGGCCTATTACCGAAATAGCCTTAACATTAACTTTATCTTTGCGATTTATTCCCCTAGTATTGGAAGAAATACAAAATTTAGTGCGATCGGTCAGAACCAGAGCGATAAACTGGAAAAAACTCGGATTTCGCAGCGCAGCTCAAGTGTGGTTGATGATAGCGGAACGGCTGTTAGAAAACTTGCTTTTGCGAGCTGAACAAATTGCCAGCGCCATGAAAGTTCGCGGCTTCACCAGTCCCGATCGACACCGTGTAGAATGGCACCAGTTGCAATTGAAAATCCGAGACTGGATCGCCCTCGGCTGCTTGCTCATCCTCTGGAGCGCCCGTTTTGTTTGGGGGTGGGACAGTTGAGATTTTAGATTTTAGATTTTAGATTTTAGATTGATTGATTGATTGATTGATTGATTGATTGATTGATTGATTGATTGATTGATTAGATTTGAGATTGAAGAATTGGGAATGACTGATGAAGCTCGTCGTTTGGAGTACAGGCCAACATTTGAGTAAGTTTTGTCTGGTGCGCGACAGTCCTGCTAAAGTAATGGAGACAAATATTTAGAGAACCAAGACCTTGAACATCTATCTTGGGACAGATGTTGCGATTTTAGATTTTAGATTTTAGATTTTAGATTGATTAGATTTGAGATTGAAGAATTGGGAAGGAAAGATTCGAGCGGGCTTTGAAGCACGGGCATACATTTGAGTCAATACGCTTGGGTTAGTGCTAAAAAAACCGATCGTGCGTAGGTTGGGCCCGTGGAACGAACCCTCCGTTTCACTCCGCCCAACATTTTCGCTACAATTTTCCACGGGCCCAAGCGTATTGACATTTGAGTAAGTTTTGTCTGGTGCGCGACAGTCCTGCTAAAGTAATGGAGACAAATATTTAGAGAACCAAGACCT
>NZ_JAUBVD010000039.1:0-24595 GCF_036705675.1 Microcoleus sp. AT8-A3 | reverse complement strand
TGCGCGACAGTCCTGCTAAAGTAATGGAGACAAATATTTAGAGAACCAAGACCTTGAACATCTATCTTGGGACAGATATCGTATATGTTCCGCGCATTCAAGCCGCATTAGACCGGTTTGGCGATCGCTTCCTCGAAAAAGTTTACACGCCCGCCGAACAAAGGGATTGCGGACAACAAAATTCTCAACACAGCAGCATTAAAGGTAAAATGAATCGAGTTTCCTGCAACCAGCTAGCGGGCCGCTGGGCAGCAAAAGAAGCCGTTGTCAAAGCTCTAGGCACGGGATGGCGGGGAATACGGTATGCAGATGTGGAAATTCGGCGCTCCGAAAACGGTGCTCCAAACGTGCAACTGCACGGAGCCGCAGCAGCACAAGCCTCTGTTTGGGGAAATTGCCAGTGGCAATTAAGCCTCAGCCACGACGGAGACTATTGCACGGCTACGGCGATCGCCCTTTGTACCCCGCCGTCAAACAACGCTGTCGAGCGATCGAGCGAAACTAAAATCTAAAATCTAAATCTTTAATCTAAAATTGATAGATTGTGAGTGTGAATGACTACCGAAACTTACCTGAATCATCCAAACTTTGGCCTCCTCTTCAGGGTATCCCAGGTTGAAGACAGCCAAGAATTATTTACCACCCTATACGCCCAACGCCTGTTTTTTTTGGTGACAAACGGCCCTGGCGGGCTGAGATTTGAACCAATCAGCCGCTCCGACGCTCGCCTCATGGTCGAAATTCGCCTGCGAACCCTGCGTCGCAGCGGTCAATATCACGAGTACGACCAATTGCAAACCATTCACCAGCGTACATTTCAATAACGAAAATCAGTAATTTGGTAATTGGTAACAGTCTTAATTTTCCTTCCCTCCCGTCAAGAGCGTTGAGTACCCATGACCATAGCCTCTCGAATTAACAGCATTCGCCAACACTTGCCGGAATCAGTGCGGTTAATTGCCGTTACCAAACAGGTATCGACTGATGCTATCCGCGAAGCATACGACGGCGGTATCCGGGATTTTGGCGAGAGTAAGGTTCAAGAGACTGCCGAAAAACAAAGCCAACTGCAAGATTTACCGGATATCAACTGGCACTTGATCGGGCACTTGCAAGCCAACAAAGCCGCCAAGGCCCTAGAGCATTTCCAGTGGATTCACTCTCTCGACAATTTAAAACTCGCTCAGCGACTTTCGCGCTTGGCGGGGGAAATGTCCTGCTCTCCCCAAGTCTGCCTGCAGGTCAAAATGTTGCCCGACCCGGACAAATACGGCTGGAGCGTTCCAGAACTGCTGGCTGACCTTCCAGAACTCAACAAATGTCAGCATATCAAAATTCAAGGTTTGATGACAATTCCTCCGCTGGGATTAGATGACTCCCAAATCCTAGAATTATTTAACAGCACCCGCGAACTTGCTGACAAAATCCAGCAGCAAAATTTGCCCTACATTCAAATGCAGCAGCTCTCGATGGGGATGTCGGGAGATTATCATTTGGCAATTCAAGCAGGTGCTACTATGGTACGGCTAGGACAAACCTTATTTGGCTCTAGGAGGGGATAAATAATTGAAATCTTCTGATAAAGACAATTTGGGTTAAATATAGAATAGTCAGCCACCCGCGACTAACGCGCAACGCGAGTATAGTCGGGGCAGCAAAGTCGTAAAGGAGCGTGAATCATGAATATTTTTTCTAAACTGCGAGATTTTGTAGGGATCAACAATGAGCCTGAGTACGATGACGTGTACGACGAAACTGAAGGGGAGCGCTATCAGAACTTCTACCAAGCGCCTGAACCCAACCCCGCGGCAGTCGCAGCGGAAGAAGAACGTCGTCAAAATCGTAGAATGCGAGAGCGGTCAGTAGTAGGATCGACAGGTATGGATGTAGTTGCACCAACCGGGGGAGTAGGGTCAGTAATGAATAACGTGATTGGAATGCCTGGAGCTATGAACGGGATTTCGGAAGTAGTAGTAATGGAGCCGCGCACTTTTGAAGAGATGCCGGCAGCAATTCGAGCCCTTAAGGAACGGAAGTCTGTGGTTTTGAACCTGACGGTGATGGACCCAGACCAAGCGCAAAGAGCTGTGGACTTTGTGGCGGGCGGTACTTATGCCCTTGACGGTCATCAAGAGCGAATTGGCGAAAGTATTTTCTTGTTTACGCCTAGCTGCGTGCAGGTGAGAACTCAGTCTGGTGTGGTTCACGAAGTGCCTCCTGCTCAAGGACGCCCTCGTGCTGCTGCTCCTGCACCGACAGTCTGGCCGGCAGAACAAGCTACCATCGCTCAGTAGTTATTAGTCAGTAGTTATTAGTCATTAGTCATCTGTCTTTAGTCTTTAGTTATTAGCCAGTAAGCTTTTAACTAGCGAGATCCTGAATTTTGTATCCTTAGTTCTGGGCGCTTAACTCTTAGCTAAGGCGGAGAACTGATAATTAATGGCAACTAATAATTAATGACTAATGACTAGCATAAAATAGTAAGGTGCGTCGCTTTCTAATTTTCGATCGAACTTGTAAATTGTTGCGGGCGACGCACCCTACAAGGTAGCACTGTAGACTAATGACTAATGACTAATGACTAATGACTAATGACTAACATAAAATTTGGTACGATCGGCGGCGGGGTAATGGGAGAAGCTCTCTTATCCCGCTTAATTGCACAAAAAGTTTATTTACCTTCAGAAATATTGGTGAGCGAGCCTGGGGTAAAACGCCGCGAGTTTTTGGCTAACAAATACGGGATTGGAACAACAGCCAGCAATCTAGAAGTTGCTGCGGCTACAGAAGTGCTGTTTTTGGCGATTAAACCGCAAGTTTTTGATACGGTAGCTTTGGAGTTGGCGGTGGCGGCCGATCGCAAACAGGGAAATAATGGAGAAACGGCTAATTCCCAGCCAGAAGCGCTAGTAGTGTCGATTTTGGCCGGAGTGCCACTGAGCAAGCTGGAACCAGCCTTTCCGGGGCGGGGAGTGCTGCGGGTGATGCCGAATACTCCAGCCACGGTAGGAGCGGGAATGAGCGCGATCGCTCCGGGAAAACTCGTGCAACCGGCTGATTTAGAATTGGTAAAGCGCATCTTTCAGGCCGTGGGAGAAGTGGTAGAAGTACCTGAGAGTATGCTCGATGCGGTGACTGGGCTTTCGGGTTCCGGGCCTGGTTATGTTGCAATTTTGATAGAGGCCTTGACAGATGGCGGAGTTTGTGCAGGACTGCCACGGGCGATCGCCTCTCAATTAGCGCTGCAAACAGTATTCGGTACGGCCAAGCTAATGCAAGAAACGGGAATGCACCCGGCACAATTGAAAGATCAAGTTACGAGTCCCGGCGGTACAACTATTGCCGGAATTGCTAAACTAGAGAGTAACGGCTTTCGTTCTGCCCTAATCGAAGCAGTGAAAGCAGCTTGTTTGCGTTCTCAAGAATTGGGTAAATAGGTGTTAGTGCCATGCTGACTTTAAAATTAGATTTAAGTCCGTGGATCAAGTTGACAGACGATCAGTTTTACGAACTGTGCCAACATCACCCCGATTATAAATTTGAACGGAATGCAAAAGGAGAACTGCTGATGGTTCCACCAACGGGAGGAGAAACGGGCAACCGTAATATGGATTTATCCTATCAATTGCAAGCTTGGAGTCGCCAAAATCCGAATCTAGGAATTGCTTTTGACTCTTCCACCTGTTTTAGACTCCCAAACGGTGCAACTCGTTCTCCCGATGCTTCTTGGATAAAACGCGAAAGATGGGAAGCTTTAACTCCCGAACAAAAAAGAAAATTTCCGCCACTGTGTCCTGATTTTGTAGTGGAATTGTGCTCGCCCACTGATTCTATCCGAGAAACGCGAGAGAAAATGCAGGAATATCGGGAAAATGGCGTTTGTTTGGGGTGGTTGATTGACCCGCAAACGCGGAGTGTGGAGATTTATAGGATCGATCGAGAAATAGAAATATTGCAGTCCCCTGTTACGCTGTCAGGGGAAGATATTTTGCCCGGATTTGTGTTGGAACTAGGGCCCGTTATGGGAAATAATTGAAAAGGTGTCAGGCTGTTTCAGATCAATCGCTAGCTGCTGTTTCCAATTTCTGCCCAATCCTTGGTTCCGTACCATTCAAAAGCCGCTGAATATTGCTGCGGTGCCGCACAATTACAAACACACCGCCCGCAATGCCAAACAATACATAAGCCAGGGGCTGATGTAAAGCAAACATCAATCCAGCCACGCTAATTGCCCCGATAATCGAACTTAAAGAAACAATTCGCGACACCGCAAACACGATTCCAAAAATTCCGAAAGTTCCCAAACCAACGGGCCAGTACAAACCAAGCAAAACTCCCAAACTCGTAGCCACAGATTTACCCCCCGTAAACCCCAGCCAGATTGATTTGCTGTGGCCCAAAACAGCCGAGAAACCCGCCAAAGTTGCCATCCAAGGGAGGACAGTTGCAATATTTTCTAAACCGGCGGCGGTTGCTAGCTGGCTGGTAAAAGTGAGAGAGTAAATATAGCGAATTAGGACGATCGCACTTACCCCCTTCAACACATCCACCAACAACACCCCCAACCCCGGCCCTTTGCCCAAAGTCCTCAGTACATTAGTCGCACCAGTCGAACCCGAACCAACCTCTCGAATATCAATTCCCAGCATCCATTTCCCCAAGGCGTACCCAGTCGGAATCGAACCAAGCAGATAAGCTGCTATTAACAGTGCGCCATTTAAAATTATCCAGCTAGCCATTTTTTTATTTGAGATTTCGTGTACAGCAGAAGGAAGAAGGCAGAAGGCAGAAGGCAGAAGGCAGAAGGCAGAAGGCAGAAGGCAGAAGAAGGAAGAAGGAAGAAGAAGGAAGAAGGAAGAAGGAAGAAGGAAGAAGGAAGAAGAAGGAACAACCAATTCCGGTCAATTTCCCTCTGAGTTTCTTCAGTCCACGCAGGCGGACGAAAGTTTGTATAGCAGCGAATTATATTCGCCCGGACTTACTCAAAAATCCTTAGCAGTCGTCAAAGTTTGCGGATCGGCAGCAAAGGCCAACCATAACGGAAATTGCAGGATTGACAAACTAATTAAATCCTCAGTTTCATCAATGACAATTAGGGGCAATTTGCCATCTTTCACCAGTCGATCGGCTTTTTGAGCCAAAGCTTCCGCAGACTCAAACATAATAATCCCCCTTTCCGGGCCAAAATCGCTGCGAGTAATGCCCAAACAGTCCTGCAAACCCCGGCGCCACTCTCCCAAACGTTCGGGACTGTTGGCGAGCACCAAAGTCCGCACCCGTCCGCCGTAGACGCTTCTGAGTACAGAAATAATTGTCGAAGTAATCAAGATATTTTGCAAGCGCGAACCCATAGTCCGCAAAGCGCCCCTTCCTCCTTGGGTGAAAAACCAGTTAGAAACTCGTTCCGCGTGGATGGGTTCAAAAGTGCGGCGGAGTTGCCAAGGCGGGCCGTAGTAGTCGGGGACAGTGCGATATTGATCGAGGGTGCGGCGAATTTGTTTGGCTTGTTCTTGAAATCCCTGTTCGGCAAATTTGGGATTTACCGGTGCTGAGGATTGAGACTCCTCAGCAGCAGTTCGCTGTGGTGTCTCTTGCGTCGGCGGTGTCAAATCTAAGAGTTCGGCGGTAGCGGCCAAATCCTGCAAACTGCCTACTAAATAGTCTTTGAAACCCTGGACTCGAATTGCTAAATCTTGGGAAACGCCGGCAAAAGTGGTTCGCATTTCCTTCTGAATTCGATCGCGCCGGCGTTCTAGTTTTTCTACTTCGATTTGTAGCGCTTGTTTGCGCTGATCTAGTTGAATCAAGCCGTCTTGTACCAAACGCCCGATCGATGTTTGAGCCGCGCCCAACGCTTCTATAGCATTGGCTTTGTCGGCTTCCAAGGCGGCAATTTTTTCAGTCAAAGCTTGTTCTTGCTGCTGCAATTCTTTGATTCTCTCTGTCAACTGTTCGGTAACATTTTCTGGGATGGGCGTTACCATTTCTGCGGTTGCTGTTGGCTGGGAGTCTGTGGGAATCTCGATTTGAGCGATCGGACTTTCTGATTCGGCCTCGTCGGTGTTGGGCGCAATTTGGGCTAGTGCGCCTGCTTCGTCCACGAATTGGGCAATTTCGGCATCTTCCTCGTCCAGCGGCGGGTCTGTTTCTGCCGGGAGTTGGGCGGGCAGTTCATTTTCGTCGATCCACAAATCTTGTGTTTGAGATAGAACTTGGTACTCCGTCTCATTCACGGGTAAATCGACTTCGCCGTCACCGCTTGGGGTGGCTGGTTGTGGTTGCGGTTCTTGGGTTGGAGATTCGTCTGAATTCATGGGAAATTTTGTTCGGCGTGGGCACGGAAAAGTTAAAAATTAAAAATTAACAACTTTTTTAGTCTTGACGGGGACAGCGCTGTTCTAAGCAGGTCTGTAGCATTTTACGATCGAACAGAACCGGCAGAAAGTGAATGCTGTTAATTTCTTTGAAATAGAACAAAATCGGCACAGCGGGCCAAAATATCCGCCAATTTTGCCATTCTCGGTAAGGAAAGCGGCGGATTAAGTTGGACGATCGATAAATGTCCAAATCTGTTGGGGTAAATTGTAGCCGGATGGTGGCGGCTTGGTACATCAAAAACAAGCCGAACACAGAAAGTGGCAAACTCACCCACTTCTGCACGAACAGTAGCGGTACGGCCGCCAGTACCAGGACTAGGGGAATCGCATAACTCGGGGCGAGTTCGATCGTACTTGTCGGCGCAGTCGAAGAGGCTGTTGTAGTCACGGGTTTAAATCAAGGGTAGTAAACTAATGTTGCCAATTATTCATATTTTATCCGTTTCTTAGCTTACAGGCCTTTGAGTACGCTAGAGCCCGTGCCCTGAAACATCAGCCATGTCATCAAAAAGTTAAAGATAAAAATAGCCAGTAAAGCCGTCACCACCGCTGTGGTAGTCGATTGGCCGACGCCTTTTGCCCCGCCGGTGGTGGTCAAGCCCCAGCTAGTGCCGATTACAGCAATCAAACCACCGAATACAAAAGCCTTAATTGCCGCGCTGCAAATATCCCACAAACTCAGGAAATTGCGGACTGATTCTAAAAACACGTTTTGAGAGATGCCGTACATCGTCGTAGCAATCAGCAGTCCGCCGAGGATGCCCGTGACGAGACACATGATGGTTAAAATTGGCAGCATCAAGCAGCAAGCAATGACGCGGGGAATTACTAAATAGTCGATCGGGTCTGTTTTGAGCATCAGCAGGGCATCTATCTGTTCTGTTACCTGCATCGTGCCGATTTCCGCCGCAAAAGCCGAACCTACCCGTCCCGTCACGATTACCGCTGTTAAGACGGGGCCGAGCTCGCGAGTCAAAGACAAAGCCAAAACGCCACCTACGACATTGCCGGCCCCGAGGTTAATAAACTCCCTCGCTACCTGAATAGTAAATACCATGCCGACAAAACCCGCAGTCAGCAAAGCAATCAGCAGAGATTCCGGGCCGACTGCTGCCATTTGGTCGATGGTGTTGCGACGGTGAATTTTGCCCTTCAGCAAGTGCAGCATAACTTGGCCGCCCAATAAAGCTGCTGCCAGCAACCGCCGACTCCACAAACTGAGGCTGGAAGATGTAGTGGTGCTCAAGGGGATTTCGAGTGTAGAACAACTGCCAAAAATGAAATCTATCTACAAATCTTAAACAAGTTTTTTCTATAACATTTAAGATTTCTGACAGAACTGGCCACGGAGGGCGATCGCTGCCTATCGTAGAAAAGGACAAGTTTTGTTTGCTTGCACCTTTCGGCAGTTTAGCTGAATTTACTGACTCTTATGAGCATTTTTCCCAATTTTCTTCGCTCTGTACTGTTGACGGGCCTGTTGAGCTTTGTCGCCCCCTTATTGTTAATCGGCGGGGGATTGACTAGCTTTTCGCTGATTGGCTTCGTGCCTGCTCTCCAAGGAGTTGGTCGTTCTGGAGAAGAGCTGATTTTGCAGTTCTTAGCTACTTTCGGCAGCGGCTGTCCCCTCCAGGGTTTTTTCGTCATCGGTCTAACTTTTGGTTTGGTGGGTGCTTTGTTTGATACCTACGCTTCTTATCAGCATTCGCGGTGGAGTTAATCGAACCTTCGATTTTAGATTTTAGATGGGAATTCCTCGATCGAATCTAAAATCTAAAATTGCTGGGTTCGGGTTGGATCGGATACCCGCCCCTTTTGATGATTTTACAATACCGATCGCGAATGTTCGGAAATGCGATCGGCCTTTTTGCGGAAAACCGAATCCCCCAGTTTCGGGAGCTGGAATATATTAAATACAGGTTGAGTCAAGTGTTTCTCAACCATAAAAACTTCAGATAGTCGAGGTATTAGTTATGGCACTTATTCGTTGGGAACCTTTGCGGGAAATGGACTCCTTGCAACGAGAAATGAATCGGTTGTTTGATAGCTTGACACCGGCAACCGATCGCGCATCTAACGGTGTTGCTTTTGTACCCCCCGCCGAACTCGATGAAACTCCCGAAGCCATCCACCTTAAATTAGAAGTTCCGGGCATGGAAGCTAAGGATTTGGACGTACAAGTAACCGCAGAAGCTGTTGCTATTAGCGGCGAACGCCGTCTGGAAACTAAGAGTGAAGATAAAGGCATGACTCGCTCTGAGTTCCGTTACGGTTCGTTCCGCCGGGTGATTCCCCTACCCGCACGGGTTCAAAATGACAGCGTAGAAGCTGAGTACAAAAATGGAGTTTTGCACCTGAATTTGCCCAAAGCGGAAGCGGAAAAGAACCGCGTGGTTAAAGTTCAAATCGGCTAATAAATAATTTTTGGCTAATTGCTGAGAGGGCGTGCGGTATGCGCCCTCTTTGTTTTGGTAATTGGTAATTGGTAATTGTGAGTTTGAGGAATAATTCTGCCATCTTCCTTCTTCCATTTATCCGTTACATCCCGTACATTGCTCGTTGCCGAACTTTCTTTTTCCCAGTTTATAACTGTGCTAAACTCCAATAAGCAATGGTTGGTGAGGAGACTTGCGTGCCGAGTCAGGGAGTTGGAGGTAATGGAATTGCATCTGAATTTGGAGACTTAACCGGGATGACTCGCCAAGAAGTCGATGACTTTTTGCGCGGGCTGGGTGCAGAAATCAGAACTACTGAAGGGGGTTATCTTGAATACGAATTTGCCGATCGTTCGCGAGTCAATATCCGTCCTGATGGTGAAGTTGTACGCACCCCACCTCCCAGATACGGTTCAGATGGCCGAAAAATAAACAAAGGTTTGCGTCTTGACAAAGATGGCAGCTTGGTCAAAACACGCGATGAATTTGGCAATAAGATTCCTGGGACGCACAATACTGGAGAAAAAGTGAGTAATTAATATGCCCGATGACTACAACTTGCTTAATTTAGGTGGACTTACATCCCTGATCGCAAATGTCAATGTGTCTTTGTGGGGGAATGAAATTTTATTTGAATGTATTTACGATCCGACAGGCGATCGATTGCCTTATAGCATAGTATTTCATGACTGCCGAGACATCAGTTGGGAGGTGTTCCATCCTGAAGATGTCACAGATACTGAAGCTGATTTGATTGGCATTCATTTGGGTGAAAACGCGCACCGGAAAGCAGCTTTGATTCATACAGATATTTTTGAAATTTCTCTTCTGTACGGCAGTTTTAGCATTCACAAAGGAGATAATTTTAACTCACCAAGAGCAGATTTAGAAACAGAGGTTTTGGCATAGGGTACGCCAGCAGTATTGTACAAATAACCAATAATATGGTTTCCGGTTGCATTGGAATGATTTAACCGCAGAGAACGCAGAGAACACAGAGGGAGATAAGAGAGATGAATTATTCCGATCCTATAGCCATCCTTGCAGGAGTCGTCAACTTTTTACCCCACCCCAACCCTCCCCTTATCAAGGGGAGGGAGTAAGAAATTCACAAATGATTTAGGCTTGCTATAACAGATTTGATATAACCAGTAACCAAATCAGTTTACGATACTTAATAGAACTTTTTCCCAGATGAGGTAAAACACAATGCCTGATATTGTTGATATTGCCGTAGGTGCGGGTTCGTTTCAAACCCTGGTAACGGCGGTGCAAGTAGCTAATTTAGTAGACGCGCTCAAAAGTCCGGGCCCTTTTACTGTCTTTGCACCCACTGACGATGCTTTTGCGAAATTGCCGCCGGGAACTATCACAACCCTAGTGCAGAACGTTCCCCAACTAACCAGGATTTTGATGTTTCACGTGGTATCGGGGAAGTTTATGAAGGCTGATTTGGCAAAAGTCGGTTTTGTTACTTCCTTGGAAGGTTCGCCGATTAAAATTGATTGTTCGGACGGTTTTGAGGTGAAAAATGCTACAGTTGTTGCTGCGGATATCGAAGCAGACAACGGCGTCATCCACGTCATCGATAACGTGATTTTAATGGGATAATTTCGCTGTTAAATCTCGCTGCGGGAGCGAACCTGGTGCTTTGCGGTGCCGATTTGCTCCCATCGCACGCTTTTTATTTATCGGTTGAAGGTAATTTCAATATCAAAAAGTTGTCTTTTCGGCGGATGTATTTTAAGATGATTGTTTGAAAAATTTAAAAAATCAATAATTATAATATAAGCAAACCAGCGTGGTGAGCACTATGCAAATCCTAGCCGCCAGCCTCAAAGCACAAGTCCGCCAGCGTACCTTGGAACTGCAAGTTCTCAACGAACTTACTGCAAAAGTTCAAACCAGTCTCAGTGCTGATGAAATTTGGTCTGCGTGTCTGGCATATCTCGATCGCCTCATTCCTGGCGCGGCGATCGCCCTTTTGACGCCACCGGACGATCGACTATACCTGGAACACTCACAGCCCTTAACTGCTAGCGCCAAAGCCGAAATTGAAGAGCGCTTGCAGGTTGCTCGCGCTGAATGGCTCGCCGGCAATCGGGACTGGGCGCACAACATCGCTCCGCCACCAATTGCTCAGTTTCAGTCGGTATTGATGGCACCAGCCAACCTGGATGAAAGTGAAGAATGGTTGGGAGTATTTTTCATTGGTGCAGAGCAGGCAAATGCTTTTAATTTGGAACACCTTTGTTTGCTCCACACAGTCGCTCAAATTTGTGCAAAAAAACAGTTAAATACATTAGCAGCTAAAACGACCAGTGTCAAGGATAAACTAAAAACTAATTTTGCTCTGGATTCGGAAAGTCAAGAACTATTGTTGCGGGCTGTAATGGACGATGCGCCGGACAGAGTTTTTGCGAAAGATAAAAATTTTAGATACATTTTTGTCAATCAAAGTTTTGCGGAATATGTGGGGAAAAATGTTGAGGAAATAATCGGCAAAGATGATATTGAATTAGGGTTTTGTGCCGAATTAGTCTTTGGCGATCGCAACAACTCAATTAGGGGCATCCGCGAGGAAGATCGAGCTGTGCTGGCTGGGGAGAGGGTTCACAATCCCTACCAGGCGATCGTCTTTGAAGGTGGCAAACAGCACATCTTTGACACGCAAAAAGTGCCACTGTGCGATGCAGAGGGTAATATATTTGGGGTTTTGGGTTTTTCTAGAGAGATTGGTCAATTGCAGGCCACAGATGAAGCCAGGAATCAAAGCCAAGCCAAACTGCAAAAAATTACTGCTAGCGTACCCGGTACGGTATATCAAATTGACTTACATCCAGACGGCTCGATGGCCTTCTCGTTTGTGAGCGCGGGCTGCCGAGAATTGTATGAAATAGAACCAGAGGCTGCTCAGCAGAATTTTAATGTAATTGTTGACATGATTCATTCCGAAGATCGAAATGATTTTCTCAACTCGGTGACGCTTTCTGCTGAAAACTTGCAGCCTTGGCGCTGGGAAGGAAGAATTGTCACTCCGTCGGGAAAACTTAAATGGGTGCAAGGAGCTTCCCAGCCCGAATTTCAAGCATCGGGGGAGATAGTTTACTACGGCTTGTTCACGGATATTAGCGCCCGGAAACAAGCTGAACGGAAGCTGCAACTTTATCAACAAATATTTTTGAAATCCAACGATGCGATCGCGATCTTAGACCCCCAAGGCTATTACTTAGAAACAAATCAAGCTCACACTGCTTTGCTGGGCTACAGTTCGTCTAAATTGTGGGGAAAAACGCCTGCAACTCACATGGGAGAACAGGCATTTACGTCTGTGCTGCAAAGCTTGGCAGAAACTGGGAGTTACCGAGGCGAAATGACCTGTATTAAGGCTGTGGAAGAAGGAACAGTTGAGGTGGAGGTTTCGGCTTTTGCGGTTTTAAATGATGCTGGGGATGTAGTTTGCTACGTAAATGTCAAAAGAGACATCACCGAACGCAAGCGAGCTGAGGAAAAACTAAAACTTTACCGAGAAATATTTTTAAACTCCAACGATGCGATCGTCATTATTGATGCTGACGGGTTTTTCGTCGAACAAAATCTTGCTCACCAAACGCTTCTAGGATACACAGACGCGGAATTAGAAGCAGAAGCTTCGCCGCTGGTTGCGGGGGATCGCTTTTTGGCAATTGCCCAAAGTTTAGCAAAAACAGGAAGTTTTCGGGGCGAAATTATTAACTCCACTAAAAAAGGCCACACGCTGGCGATCGACGTTGCGGCATACTCTGTGATTAACAACGCCGACGATGTAATTTGTCACGTCTGCGTCAAGCGCGACATTACTGAACGCAAAAAAGGAGAAGAAGAAAGGCAAAAATTTGTGTCGCTGATTGAAAACAGCAGCGATTTTATCAGTATGGCTACCCTGAAAGGCAAAACGCTGTTTGTCAACGAAGCCGGACGAAAACTGGTGGGGGTAGAGAATCTTTCGGCAGTGCTTTATACGGAGATTTGGGATTATATTGGGCCCTATTTTCAACAGAAATTCAGTCAAGAGATTTTACCAACAATTATCAGTCAGGGCCAGTGGCAAGGCGAAGGTCAAATGCAGCACTTGGCCACCGGACAGCCCATTGATGTTGTGATGAATGCTTTTCTGGTCAAGCACCCTCAAACCACTGAGCCGCTGTGCTTTGCTGCGGTAATTCGCGATGTCACCGAACGCAAGCAAGCTGAGAGAATGCTGCGGGAACAAGCAGAACAAGAACGGCTGGTTTCGGCGATCGCCCAGCGAGTCCGGCAGTCTCTCAACCTCACTCAAACTCTGAGCACTGCTGTACAAGAAGTGCGGCAGTTGCTGGCAACTGACCGCACGATAATTTATCGTTTTGATTCCGAGGAAACAGCGGTTGTTGTTGTGGAATCTGTAGGGGATGATTGGATGCCCCTGCTGGGCAGAAAAGTTCAAAGAACATCCTTTGGGGAAAATTTTGTATGGCTGTACAGTCCAGGAACAATTCAAGCAATGGCAGATATTTATACTGCCAATTTGAGCGATGAACACCGAGATTTACTCGCTAGTTTGCAGGTAAGGGCTAATGTAGTTGTACCAATTTTTATAGGCGATGAAAGTCAGGGTTTGGCAGCAGAATATTCGCCGGAAACTCGAAGTGAACTGCCGGGAAGGAGTTTGGAAACGAGCCAAAATCGGTTGTGGGGATTGCTGATTGCCCATCAGTGTAGCGCTCCGCGTGTTTGGACTGATTCTGAGATGGATTTGCTGGGAAGGTTGAGCGTGCAGTTGGCGATCGCCATTCAGCAATCTACTCTTTTTGAACAAGCGCAGCAGGCACGAGAAGCAGCCCTAGAAGCGTCTCGAATGAAGTCGCTATTTTTAGCAAATATGAGTCACGAAATCCGTACTCCGATGAATGGAGTGATGGGGATGACAGATTTGCTGCTGAAAACGAATCTTACTCCCGAACAGCTTGACTTTGTACAGACGCTGAAACTCAGCGGTCAAAATTTACTCTCCATCATTAACGATATTCTGGATCTCTCCAAACTGGAAGCCGGAGAAATGCGCTTAGAAATACTAGAATTTAACCTCAGTATCTGTATGAATGAAGTGCTGGATTTGTTGGCAACTCCCGCACAAGAAAAAGGTATAGAAGTGGTGGCACTGATTGACAGTGACGTGCCGGTGCAAATTAAAGGTGATGCAGCGCGGTTGCGGCAAATACTCACTAATTTGATCAACAATGCTATTAAGTTTACAGAAGCAGGAGAAGTGGTAATTGAGGTTGCTAATGCTAGTAATCCTGAGTTATTGGCAGCCACCGATAATCAGAGAATTTTAGAGAATATCGAGCCGTTGAAAATAGAAAACAGTGACTCTATGCTCCTGCTGTTTAAAGTGACAGATACAGGAATTGGGATTGCTCCCGAAGACAAAAAAAAGCTGTTTCAATCTTTTACTCAAGTTGATGCCTCTACGACAAGAAAATACGGTGGCACAGGTTTGGGGCTGGCTATTTCTAAGCAGTTGGTGGAGTTAATGGGTGGGCAAATCGGTGTGGAAAGTACCCCTGGCAAAGGCTCGACTTTTTGGTTTACTGTGCCGACAGTTACGGAAAATTTAACTGCTGTCGGGACAGCGTGCGAAGTGAATTTTGAAACGGTGCTGGCGGGGCGAAAAATGTTAGTTGCCAGCGACAAGCCGACTGTGCGAAAAGTGCTAGTGAGAATGGCTGTTTTGTGGGGAATGGAAGTTGAGGAGGTGGAAAACGGTTGGATGACGATCGCATCTCTGTACAAAGCTGTTAGCGTTAATTCCCCTTACGATATCGTTTTGGTTGATATTCAGTTGCCGGAAATGGTGGCCGGAAGTCTCGAACGCTTGAGGATTTCTGAGCCGGCAATGCAGCAGACGCATTGGGTGGTGCTGACTTCAATGACTCAGCTTGCAGAGGCGAAACGCTTGGTAGATAGCGGTTTTAGCGGGTATTTAACTAAACCTGTGAAAGCTCACCGACTATTTGATTGCTTGGCGAATGCGATCGCCCCGATGACGCTGATTGAGGAGCCGCCGGCAAATCCAACTTCCAATCGAGCCTCAGCTATTGACAGCCGGGAGTTAGCAAGTTTAAAGATTTTGTTAGTTGAAGATACTCCTATCAATCAAAAAGTTGGTCTCAATCAACTCAGAGTTTTGGGATGCACTGCGGATGTCGCCAATAACGGCGCAGAGGCGCTATCTATGGTTGCTCAGAAAAAGTATGACATTGTGTTGATGGACTGTCAGATGCCGGTTTTGGACGGTTACGAAGCAACGCTGGAATTGCGCCGCCGGGAAGCGGCAGATGCTGCTGGGAAGATGGAACCACATCAAAAGACGGTGGTGATTGCGATGACGGCGAATGCTTTGAAGGGCGATCGGGAAAAGTGTCTGGCGGCGGGCATGGACGATTATATTAGCAAACCTATTGCGATCGAAAAGTTAAAATCGGTACTAGCAAATTGGTCGGTCAAACTAAAAATTGGAAATCCCAAGTTTAAGGCCGAGGAACTTCAAAACTCTGAACCAGATATCGAATCGGTAGTCGATATGGCACGTTTGCACGAAATTTCGGGGGCTGATGTAGAGTTTGAGCGGGAAATACTGCAAACTTTTGTGGTGGATACTGGTAGTTATTTAGAAGCTGCTAAGGGGGCGATCGCCTTGGGAGATATGGAGACACTCGCCCGCCACGCTCATCAAATTAAAGGTGTCAGCGCTACGGCGGCGGTGCGGTTAATGCCCGATATGGCAGATCGGCTTCAAAGTCTGGCTGAATCTAATGATTTGGAGGGGGCTACAAAAATCATTGCTGAATTAGAAATAATTCTGGCGAGGGTTCAAAAGTTTGTGGCTACCGAGTAGTCAATTTTATTGTGCACCGGGCCCGTGGAGCCCGATCGCGGATATTGGCAGCCCCGCGAGCGAGCGCGTGTAAAGATTGTTAATCTTTTATCAAGATGTTTATCTCAATGTGAAGGAATTGGGAACTCTTATAACATCTTGTGTGTTGTAACTTGCGACACTACTGTCTTAAGTTATTGTGGTCAAATATAAAATAATCATTAAGCCGATGGCTCAGAGGGTGCTTTTCGTCTATCGGCTTGAGACACCAAGACCAGCTTTTCGCTATCCCCGCCCATTAAGTGCGTATTTACGCTCAACGAGGTTTTATGACTCCAGTCATGTTACGCCAACTCTGGTCATTAATTGAGACCACCCAAGCTACTCTGTTAGTCAATTTAGACGATGCCACCCTGGTACAGTGGCTGCTGAAGCAGTTAAAGACAAACTCTGCGCTCAATGGCAAAGAAGCAGATTTGTTGGACGAATACATCCAGTCTCGGCTGTCCCTAATCCGCGATTTAGCTGAGCAGCGGCTGGCACCAGAGCTACTGTGAGCGGATTCAATCAAAATCGGATAAATATTCCAGGGAAAGGCGATTCTCCCTCGCGCTGGGCAGAAATAGCAGAAAAGAAACCGGGTTTCGGGGATAAATCTGAGGTTTGACGACCACACCTCCAGCCAGAAACCGGGTTTCTAACTTTGGGATCCCAGCTTGCTCAAAAAAAACAGGCGGGTAGTCGGGGCAGTTGTCGCTGTGCAGCAACGGATGCAGAACGGCTAATTTGAAACCGGAAGCTGTGTAGATCGCCGATCCCCACAGTTCTGACAGCTACAAGGTAGGATTGTCAGGAAAGCGTTCTATTAAAATCTATGCGTAAATGGGGATTTCTGCTACTAGCAAGTGTGTTGTTTGTGGCACCGTTGGCATCTTGTAGGGATCGATCGGCACAAACCGGACAAACAACAGCAACAACTGCAGCAGGCGGCAACTCGCAACAAGGTTCCAGCCGGATAGATACAATTATCAGCCGGGGCAAACTGATTTGTGGCATCAGTGGCGAACTGCCGGGTTTTAGCTTTGTAGACGAAAAAGGCAAATATTCGGGACTGGATGTGGATGTGTGCAGGGCTGTGGCGGCGGCAATATTTGACGATCCCGAAAAAGTCGAGTACCGAAAGCTCAATGCTAAAGATAGATTTACAGTTTTGCAGGCGGGAGAAATCGACATTCTCAGCCGAAATACCACCTACACCGCGAGTCGCGACAGCACTACCGGACTGGAATTTGCCCCGGTGATCTTTTATGACTCTCAAAGCATCATGGTCAAAAAAGACAGCGGCATCAAAAGTTTAAAAGATTTTGCGGGCAAATCTATCTGCGTGCAGACAGGTACGAGCACCGAACAAAATTTGTCCGACCAAATGCGAAAATTAGGAATTAAATACACTCCTGTGGTGTTTGAAGATGTGAATGCTACCTTTGCTACCTATCAAGAAGGTCGCTGTCAAGGTGTTACTGCCGATCGATCGCAACTTGTTTCTAAGCGGACAACTCTGCCGAATTCCGAGAATAATGTTGTTTTGCCGATCGTGATGTCAAAAGAACCATTAGCCCCAGCGGTGAAAAGCGGCGATCCTAAATGGGCTGATGCGGTGAGATGGATCGTTTTCGCGGCGATTGAAGCTGAAGATTTGGGAATTAATTCAGGAAATGTAGACCAAATTGTGGCAAGCACTACAGACCCGAACATCAAACGTTTGCTAGGAACAGAAGGAGATTTAGGTAAAGGTTTGGGACTCCCGAACGACTACGCCGTCCGCGTTGTGAAGAAAGTGGGGAATTACGGGGAAATGTACGATCGCAACCTCGGCCCCAAAAGTACACTCAAGTTAGAACGGGGTCAAAACAGACTCTGGAAAGATGGCGGTTTGCTTTACTCGCCGCCATTCCGCTAGTAAAGCTATGTAGGGTGCGTGACGGTAAAAATCCCCATCGCCAATCAAGTAACTATCAAGTCACGCACCAAAGCTATGTAGAGTGCGTGACTTGAAAAATCCCGCTCGCCAATCGAGTAACTATCAAGTCATATCAAATCCGGTAGCATCGGAATAATTCATCTCTGTATTCTCTCCCTCTGCGTTCTCTGCGCCCTCTGCGGTTAAATAATTCCGATGCAACCGGAAACGATATCACGCACCAAAGCTCAATCTCGCCTGGATTTGCCAGCAGATTTATCAAATATAATTTAAGTTATGAACCCAGAACCTCCACCGGGCAAAGCCCAGAGATTTCCCAATTTTAAAGATATATCAAAACTGCTGCGGGACGATCGCTTCTGGAAAATAGCCGTACAGGCGATCGCCCTAATTTTAGTAATAGTTGTGATCGCGATTCTCGCGGACAATCTGGGCGCCAATTACTCGCAACTGGGGATTGCATTTGGATTTGACTTTCTCAATTCCCAAGCATCCTTTGACATCGGCGAAAGCGTGATTCCCTACAGTCCCGAAAATAGTTACAGACAAGCTTATTTTGTCGGTTTAATTAATTCGCTGCGGGTGATGGGTCTCGGCATTATTTTTGCAACAGTTGCGGGTTTGACTGTAGGAATTGCGCGCCTTTCCGACAATTGGCTGCTGCGGAGTTTGGCTGGTTTGTACGTAGAAATTTTGCGAAATACGCCGTTATTGCTGCAATTATTTTTCTGGTATTTTGCCGTTTTCATTTCCCTGCCAAAACTCGAAGACAATCAGCAGATGAGGGGGCCGATTTACTTGACAAATCGCGGCATTGCTGTACCAACAGCGGTGGCTTTGCCGGGTTTTGAGATTTGGTTGATTTTGCTAACTGTCGGAGTTTTGGCTGCCGCTGGGCTGTGGATGTGGCGGGCGCGGGTGATGTTGGAAGAAGCTAAGCCGGGAAGACAGTTGTTTTGGGCTCTAGGTGCGATCGGGCTAAGTGCAATCTTAGCTTGGATTATCACCAAAAATCTGCCTTTTCGTCTAGATGTTCCGCGCCTGACACCAACATTGCAACTCGAAGGAGGATTAAAATTCACTCCAGAATTTGCTGCCTTGGTGACAGGACTCAGCTTGTATACTGGCAGTTACATTGCAGAAATTGTGCGGGCCGGAATTCAGTCAGTATCGAAAGGCCAGTGGGAAGCGGGAAAGTCTTTGGGGCTGAAGTCTGGAACAATGATGCGGATGGTAATTTTACCGCAAGCTTTGCGGGTGATTGTGCCGCCTTTAACCAGTCAGTATCTGAATTTAGCTAAGAATTCGAGTTTAGCGGTTGCGGTTGCTTATCCCGACGTTTATTTTGTGGTGGGATCTCCGACGTTGAATCAGACCGGTCGGGCGATCGAAGCAATGTTAATTATCATGGTAACATATCTAACAATTAGTTTGATAGTTTCTCTGTTCATGAATTGGTACAATAAAACTGTACAAATCAAGGAAAGGTAAATAGTTGAAATTTAATCTATTTTAATTGGAATCAAAGGAGAGCGCGTTAAATGGCGTACAGTGACTTTAGCTGAGACCGAGTAACGAAAACTTGTGAATTGACGACTAAACAATAATAAAAATAACCAACAACAACTATCTTTTTTTTGCTAGTATCAAACTTGAGGAACATCAAATGACACAAGAATTAATTGCTCTTAGAAAAAGCATAGTGGAAGGAAGGTATACGGATGCTTTGGCAATAGTCGATGAGTTAGATGGAATGAGCAAACAGGCAATTTTGCGACAAATCCAATCTTTTTTAAATGTTTTGCTGATTCACTTGATTAAAAATCAAGTTGAACAGCGATTAACTGGTTCTTGGGCTAGTTCGATTCGCAATTCAATCAGAGAAATTAAGAAGGCAAATATTAAAGATAATAAAACATCTTATTACATCAATTCTGATGAATGGGAGAGTTTTATAGAGGAGGAGGTGATTGAGGATGCGATTGCAGAGGCGGCGGAGGAAGTATTGAATGGTATTTATAGTCAATTTCAACTTGCAGAGATGATGGATAGAAACCTGATTATTCAGACTGCTGTGAGGTTATTGAACTTGACTTATATCCATTCCGCCAAAGATTTACCCGCAGTGTTAGCCCAGCATTTAAGTCAGTTACCAGGTGGAGAAGATTGGATAAATCGGCGAAAATAAGTAGGATTTTTTTTAGCCTTGGCGATTGGAAATCGCGTCTACACAAACAAAACCCCTGGCGATTGGAAATCGCGTCTACACAAACAAAACCCGCCTACGCGGGTTAATAAAATATAGGATTGAAAACCGCTAGATGGAAACTCTCCCCATATTACCGCCCCCAGCCACCGAATCGCCTACCCCTTGGAATTGGGCGCGCAAAAATTTATTTAGTACCTGGTACAACAGCATTCTGACAGTAGTTTGCCTAATTATCGCCTTCCAAACTATTAAAGGAATTATCGTTTGGGCAACAACAAAAGCTCAATGGCGCGTATTAGAAGCCAACTTGCCACTATTTTTCGCAGGAAGATTTCCCCGCGAATCGTACTGGCGGCTGTGGATAGTAACGGCCATAATTGCCTTGTTGGGAGGATTAACTTGGGGAAACATTCAGCGGCAAGAACGTCTTTGGAATCCGCCTTTACTAATTATACTTGGTGCTGCAGTTGTGGGTGCTGTCATTTCGCCGATCGACCTAACCTCTCGTTTTTACCTGCTAGCCAATATTATTGTAGCGGCTGCTAGCTATTGGACGGGGAGACAAATTAACCCTAAAATAATGAGTTGGATACCTGCAATGTGGGCTCTTTCCTTCCCCATAATTTTGTGGCTAATTAAAGGCGGGTTGGGTTTGACAGAAGTGTCAACAAATGATTGGGGCGGTTTAGTGCTGACGCTCTTTTTAGCAGTTATTAGTATTGTGCTTTCCTTTCCTTTGGGAGTATTGCTAGCACTCGGCAGACAAAGTTCTTTGCCCGTTGTGAGACTGTTATCAACATTATATATTGAAATTATTCGCGGTTTACCCTTAATTGGCATTTTGTTTTTAGGTCAAGTGATGCTGCAACTCTTCTTGCCGCCCGAATATCCGAAATTAGATAGAGTAATTAGAGCGATTGCTGGATTAACCTTATTTAGTGCGGCATACTTGGCGGAAAACGTGCGCGGTGGCTTGCAGGCCGTGCCCAGGGGACAAATAGAAGCAGCTAGGTCGATCGGACTCAATACACCCCTACTCACAATTCTCATTGTACTGCCTCAAGCACTGCGAATAGTCATTCCGGCGATCGGCGGTCAATTCATCGGATTATTTATGGATACTTCCCTGCTATCTCTATTCGGAATGTTAGAATTAATCGGAATATCCCGCGCAGTTTTAGCAAATCCATCCTATATCGGCAGATACGCCGAAGTTTACATATTCGTCGGCATCATTTATTGGATATTTTGCTACTCAATCTCCCTAGCAAGCCGCAAAATAGAACGAACTTTAGAAAAAAGTCATTAGTCCGCAGTCTGTAGGGGCGGGTTCACCAACAAAATATAACTCCCAACCCAAATATATATAAACCCGCCCCCTCCCAACCCAAATATATATAAACCCCCCTCCGCTGAAGTAGTCAACAGTCATCAGGCAATAATTATCCGTCATTATTTAAAGGACAAACTATGCAAACTAAACCCACAACCCCAGAACAGGTAATCGTAGCAGAAAACGTCCACAAATGGTACGGACAATTTCACGTACTGCGCGGCGTCAGCATGACCGTAAACCGGGGCGAAGTCGTGGTCGTGATGGGGCCATCTGGTTCGGGAAAATCGACGTTTATTCGCACATTCAACGCATTAGAAGAATACCAACAAGGTAAAATTACGATCGACGGAATCGAACTTTCCCACGACTTACGCAACATTGAGACAATTCGCAGCGAAGTAGGAATGGTGTTTCAGCAATTCAACCTATTTCCCCACTTATCAGTCTTGGAAAATGTCATGCTAGCGCCAGTATGGGTGCGCCGCTGGCCAAAGAAAAAAGCCGAAGAAGTGGCAATGCAACTCTTAGAAAGAGTGGGCATTTTGGAACAAGCAAAAAAATATCCCGGACAGTTGTCTGGAGGACAGCAGCAGCGGGTCGCTATTGCACGTTCTCTAGCAATGCAGCCTAAAATCATGCTGTTTGATGAACCGACATCAGCATTAGACCCGGAGATGGTGCGGGAAGTTTTAGATGTAATGCGAAATTTGGCTCAAACAGGAATTACAATGGTGGTGGTGACTCACGAAGTTGGGTTTGCGCGCGAAGTTGCCGATCGCATTGTATTGATGGATGGCGGTGTTTTAGTGGAAGAAGCCCAACCAGAAGAGTTTTTTCAGAACCCGAAGGAAGAACGCACCCGCAAGTTTTTATCTCAGATACTGTAACAGATTTTCAAGTGTAGTCGGTGGGTTTGGCGACGGTCGCAGCCGTCAAAATAGACATAATTAAGGTAAAATAAAAGAGTGTACAATCAGTCTCTATTTTGCTGAGATAGCTTGCAATGCCATCCACAAAAACTCTGCCGTTAGTTAAAGACTCGG
This sequence comes from Microcoleus sp. AT8-A3, assembly GCF_036705675.1. NCBI lineage: Bacteria > Bacillati > Cyanobacteriota > Cyanophyceae > Oscillatoriales > Microcoleaceae > Microcoleus > Microcoleus sp. AT8-A3. Next base: position 2,316 of record NZ_JAUBVD010000039.1, on the reverse strand, counting down.
AACGCCTAGAAAGTCGCCTCAAAGAAATCCCGGCGGTTCCTGGTGTATATTTAATGCGAGACGAGAGCGATCGCATCCTTTACATCGGCAAATCCAAAAAACTCCGAAACCGCGTCCGTTCCTACTTCCGCGAAAGCCAAAATCTCAGTCCCCGCATCGCGATGATGGTGCAGCAAGTGCGCGAAATAGAATTCATCGCCACCGATACAGAAGCGGAAGCTTTAGCATTAGAAGCAAACCTCGTAAAACAGCACCAACCTTACTTTAATGTACTCCTCAAAGATGATAAAAAATATCCTTATTTGTGCATCACTTGGTCGGAGGAATACCCGCGCATTTTTATCACCCGCAAACGCCGCGCCGGTAGTGCAAAAGACCGCTACTACGGCCCCTACGTCGATACAGGGGCACTGAGGAGTACGCTGCATTTAATTAAGCGAATTTTCCCCCTGCGGCAGCGCCCTCAACCGCTATTTAAAGACCGTCCTTGTTTGAACTACGACATCGGGCGCTGCGTTGGCGTTTGTCAAGGGTTAACTTCGCCTGAAGAATACCGGAAAATAATCCAAAAAGTAGCGATGATTTTCCAGGGAAGAACTCAGGAATTGCTCGACTTGTTAGCGCCGCAAATGGAACAAGCTGCCGAAGATTTAAACTTTGAAACGGCGGCGCGCATTCGCGATCAAATTAAGGGTTTGCAGTCTTTGAGTGCGGGTCAAAAAGTGTCTTTGCCCGACGATACGGTTTCCAGAGATGCGATCGCACTTGCGGCCGACACCCAGCACGCTTGCGTCCAATTGTTCCAAATTCGCGCCGGTCAACTGGTCGGAAGATTGGGATTTATGGCGGAAATACCCTCCCAACCCAGGGCGGGTACGGGGGCACCGCCCCTACAAGCGGGGGGGCAAGAGTTATCTCAATCTCTTGTAAAAGATGGGCAAGAGTTATCTGAACTTTCTCTTTCCTCCCCCCCTTGGCAAGGGGGGGAACGAGGGGGGGTAGAGGCCGGAGCGATTTTACAGCGGGTGTTGGAAGAACACTATCAAAATGTTGAATCCGTAGAAATTCCCAGCGAAATTTCTGTGCAGTATGAATTGCCAGAAGCGGAAATATTAGCAGATTGGTTGAGCAACCGTAAGGGGCGAAAAGTTACCATTTTGACTCCGCAGCGGCAAACTAAGGCTGAGTTGATTGAGATGGTGGAACGCAATGCTGAGTATGAATTGGCGAGAATGCAAAGATTGAGCGATCGCAATTCTCAAGCAATGGAAGATTTAGCAGAAATTCTCGATTTGCCAGAAGTTCCTCGCCGCATTGAAGGTTACGATATTTCTCACATTCAAGGTTCTGACGCCGTAGCTTCCCGCGTGGTATTTATTGACGGTTTGCCCGCCAATCAACACTACCGCCATTACAAAATTAAAAATCCTGAAATTAAATCGGGTCATTCTGATGATTTTGCTAGTTTAGCAGAAGTTATCGGTCGCCGATTCCGAGGATTGAAGGAAGAAGAAAGTTCGGCAACGGATTTTATAACGGATAGAACGAATAAGGAAGAAGAATTTAGCGATTTAGGAAAATCGAAAAAAATCAGCAATTTATCCTCCGTTTCTCGTACTATCTCGGACAAACCCGACTTAATTATGATAGATGGCGGCAAAGGTCAACTGTCAGCAGTTGTGGCTGTTTTGCGGGAGATGAATTTGCTAGAAGAGTTGCGCGTTGTCAGTTTGGCAAAGCAGCGAGAGGAGATATTTTTGCCGGGGGAATCTTTGCCGCTGCCAACTAATTCTGAGCAGCCGGGGGTACAATTATTGCGCCGGGTGCGGGATGAGGCGCACAGGTTTGCTGTGAGTTTTCACCGCGATCGCAGAAGCGAGAGAATGAAGCGATCGCGCCTTGATGAAATTCCCGGATTGGGACACCACCGACAAAAACAATTGTTGGCACATTTTCGGTCGATCGACTATCTCCGTTTAGCGACTCCCGAACAGTTGGCAGAAGTTTCTGGGATTGGGCCGCGTCTGGCGCAGCAAGTTTACGATTATTTCCATCCGTAAAGCCTTACCCAGCATCGGAGACGGGGATTTTTGGGTTGAGGGGGCGATCGGGCAGCAAGTCCCGATTCAGCCACTGTGAGGGAGGTATTCAAAAATTTTGCACAGGCCTATTGCAATCCCCAGAGACTTGTGGTATGTTTAGTTTCTGTGCGCGGGCATAGTTTAGTGGTAAAACTTTAGCCTTCCAAGCTAACTATGCGGGTTCGATTCCCGCTGCCCGCTTATGTCTATAAAAACCTAGAACCCTTGAGAAATC